>JAQWLH010000007.1 GCA_029247405.1 Mariniblastus sp. | reverse complement strand
CGGGATTGGTTGGAATCAGTACCGTGGGCATCTGGGACGTTCGATGACTTCAGATTCGAGCCTTCCAATAACGTGGGGGCATAACGAGAACGTACTTTGGAGAACGGAGTTAAAGGGTCGAGGAACATCCAGTCCAGTCATTTACCAAAACAAAGTTTTTTTGACTGCGTCTTCAAGGATCAACACAACTGAATCGATCGCAGGCGATGCCAAC
Source organism: Mariniblastus sp. (assembly GCA_029247405.1). Lineage (GTDB taxonomy): Bacteria > Planctomycetota > Planctomycetia > Pirellulales > Pirellulaceae > Mariniblastus. The sequence goes on along the minus strand of JAQWLH010000007.1, from coordinate 22,844 downwards.
AACTTAACTCACCACGTGATTTGTATTGACTGCACGACTGGAAAGTATCTTTGGATCCGAGATATTCAAGTTCCATCGTCACCCCAGAAGCAGCACGAGGGAGGCCAGCAACAACGTTTCTCGGCAAGCACGCCGGTCGTCGACGAAAATCGGGTTTACACATTTTTTGGTGCGGCTGGAGTATTTGCGTTTGACCACTCTGGAACGCTCGATTGGCAAGCCGACGTGGGATCTCAAACGGATGGTTACAACAAAAGTGCTTCGTTAATTCTGCATAATAACCTGCTCATCGTGAATGCCAGTGTTGAAAGTGAATCGATTTATGCGATCGATAAATACACTGGAATTGGGGCGTGGAAAATCGACGGTATTGAAAAGAGTTACTCAACTCCAGTCTTAGGTGTAACGACCAAAGGTGATCGTGAATTGATCATCTTGGAGAAGGATTTTGTTCGAGCCTATGATCCAGATTCCGGGAAAGAAATTTGGTTTTGTGAAGGAATTCATGATGAAGTCGCTTCGACGCCATTCGTGAAGATGGGGGTTTGTTTTTGCAATGGCGGCGTCCCCAACCAAATGATGGCAATTAAAATCGGTGGCCGCGGCGACGTCACCGATTCTCATAAGCTTTGGGAGGTTCCTCAGGGGGCAAGGGTCGCTTCCCCCATCTACCTGTCAGGCCAAATATACCTTTTGGGGGACAACGGGCGAATGCAGTGTTTTGATTCCCGCGACGGCTCGTTAATTTCGCAGACTCAATTGGCGACTGAAGCCACAACGTACGCCTCTCCACTTTTCTCCTCAAACTTGCTTTATATCCCAACTGAAGACAAAGGAGTTTTCGTCTGTGAAGCAACTTCCGATTTAGAAACAATCAGTCACAACACCATTGATGGGGATGACAACCTGCTCGAAGCCTCATTCGCTGCCAGTGGACGCCTCCTTTTTCTTCGCAACGACCAGTATATCTACTGTATTGGGGCCACAGAAGATTTACCGATCGAAGTGCAGCTCAAGGCCTTTCAAAGCTCCGGTGATCTAATTCAAACGCGATCGCGTTATGAATCCAAAACCATTGATGCCGAGCAGAAATATACTTTTCGTTTAACCGATCAGCCTGAAAAAATTGCGACGTCACTGATCGCTCCATTCAAAGCTATCCTCAGCGACAAACAAGAATTGCTGGCCAAAAAAATCATCTCACAAAAGTCGATGCAATTCGCTGAACTCCTAAAACAGCATCGCAATGCTTATTGGGAGTTTCTTCAGTCAGGTTCACATAACGACGATGAACTACTCTCAGAACTCAAACGCATTGAGCGAGAATCGTACAAGCTTGGTACCAAAATTCATCTCGAGATAAAACAGAAAGTTCTGACTCAGCAGCAACGTGAATCTTTAAGCGATTAATGCCACCACCTTGGCCTATTTGATTGGAAAACTAGTAATGCCCAAGAACGTAAAAAGAACCGCGGTTTGAGTTGCATTGATTGGTGATTCCCTTGGTCGCAGCTCAACGAAACACCCATCGCCCGACCATCCCCACCCAATCCACCGAGGACAGCCTCGCATTTCCTGACTCCAGTCCGGCTCAACAAGAAGTCGGCTATTAACACTAACGCAGTGACAGCCGAACATCTTTCAACGCAACTTTCGCGTCAGCAAACGCTGAATCATAAGTCAGTGCTGCTTCAAAATGACGCTTCGCCTCTACCAGCTCGCCTGCCCCCCGATATGCCAGGCCCAGTGAATAGTGAACTTCTTCCAAACAAACGTTTTCGCACGCCAGCGCCGTCTTGAGGGATTGTGTCGCGTTGGCAAAATCACCTTTCCGCATTAACAAGTTACCCAAATAAAGGTGACCAATCGGATCCCCGGGATCGGACGCAATCTGTTTTTGGTACCACTGGCCCGCGGTCTCGTAATCACCTTTGGCTCGAAAAAGATTGCCAATCTCCCCGTAAATGGGCCCAGACTGGGAGCCATCGATCTCAATGACTTTGTGCAACGCATCTTCCGCAGCTTCGTACCGACCGAGCTGAAGCAGCGCCTGACCAAGGTCCAGCCAGCCGCGAATGCTCGATGGGTTATCGACTAAATAAGCCTCTACTAACTTAACGGTGGTTGTCAAAAGCCCCGCATCCGAGGCGCTGATGATGGCCTGAATTTCTGGGCTTAGTTTCTTTTTCGACATCATGAAGCCTGACTTAATGTTTAGGGTTTTGCTTTTTTACGTTCTTTTTTGCGTTCTTTTTTGCGTTACTCAGTTCGACCTAACTCAGCCTGTTCGAGTACGGAATCGGTGACACCAGTTTGTTGTAAGATGTCGGATCGATATTGCTCGTACATTGCGATCTGCTTGCTCACCGTCATTTCATAACGGGCCGCAAAATAAACAAATAAACCAATAAAGATTAACGAATACTGGCCTCCCCAAAAGCCATAAATTGCAAAACAAACCGCACAGATCTGGCCCAAAATACCAGCCACCAGCGTCGCCTCGCGATGCGGAATAAAAAATGCCAAACTACTTCGAAGTATCCGACCGCCATCCATTGGAAAAGCCGGGATTAGATTGAACAGAAACAAGAACATGTTCATCCACATCATCATGGTTGAAAACTCTGTGAGCCCGGCATAACCACGTGAGGGCACCAAGTTGCCACCCGTTGCCAGCAGGTAAATTCCCAGCAGGAACGCAATCACCAAGTTCACCGCGGGACCAGCAATCGTGATCATCAATTCTTCAAGTGGCCGGCGCGGCATTCTTGTCAGCCTCGCCAAACCTCCAATTGGAGTGATAATGATGTCTTTCGTTTGCACACCGAAATGCCTTGCCATCAGCGCGTGTCCGTACTCGTGAATTAACACGCAGGTGAACACTGCTAGTAAGAGTCCGAGCATCACGACGACCATACTCCAGGGTAGCCCCTCCGATCGCCAAGCCAAAATAAGGTACGCCGGCGCGAGGAAAAACGACCAATGGAGAAAGATGTCAATTCCTAATATTCGGCCAAGTTTCAACCGCATCGGCATGGATCCATTAAGGTGTTGTGCAATTGGGAATTAACGAAGAAAACAAGATTAGCCGAGCAAGAGCTGAGGAATAAGTTGTTGACGGACAGATGGCTTACGTCGTTGGGGATTTACCCAGCAATCGCTTGTCACCATCGCGAATTGTAAATCCAATGTCGTCTAAATATTCACAGATGGGAATTGCGTACTTGCGGCTGATATCGAGAACTTGACGAATTTCGCTCATCGTCAGGCCACCAGACTTGGTGATTTCCTCTGCCAATGTAGCTTGGGTCGTCTCTAAACTATTTCGGTGTAGAAAAAAGTCATCGTTGATCTTAACCAAGTCGCCGTTTTCACTTGCCATATCCAATAGCTCAGCTACCGACTCTTTATTTTTCTTTGCTGATTTGGTTAGCTCAGTCACGGTCGGCGAAGTCAAACCAGCTGCCTTTACCGATTCTATCAATTCACCCAACAAGACCTTCTGCCCCTTGGATAAATTTGGACCGTAACCGACCAATCCAATTGAGTTGATGTTGGCATTAACTTTCTTCTGCTTTTTGAGTTCATTAACAATGAGCTCGAGCAACTCCGGTTGATCAAGGTAGCTGAATTCGACGTCTAGCACAGATCTTGGGTGAGTAAATCGTAGCGGTCTGAGTTGATGAAGACGCTCCAAGGTCTTCATCACTCGCTCCGCAAGTTCATGGAAACGCTCTCGGTGGATGACAACGGTCCTCGTGATCGTCACCTTGATTTCGATCAGGTCACCGTTTTCCTTCAATTGCGAAAATACTTCTTCGACATTCACAATTCCGGCGCGGCGTGATAACTCAGAGGGGGTCCAATTAATGTCATTGGAAAGATAACAACTAGCTGATGCTCGTTTGATCGGATCGTCGCTGGTGAGTTGCTCCATCATTTTCAGATCCAAGTCCGACGGTTTTTTTAATCGTTTTGCATTTGGATCAAGAACACGCCCGCCGCCAACTGTCTCCACAGGTGACTGATTTCGAATGACACAAGGTTGATTCCAAACCGCAACCGCAGGTTCATTCAAGAATACCTGCGCGTAACATGATTCTCCGGACAAAAGTTCGGTTTGATTGAGCAAGCGAACGTTGCCGAACAATTCAGCTGTCCCAACGTGAAATCGAATTCGTGTCCGATCTTTAAGCGGTTTATTGATTCGCGAGAGCAAATGAAGCTTAACCGTTAGCAACTTTGAAGGTACCAAGTGGCCAGTGGCACACAGTTCATGCCCACGCTCAATTTCTAAATGGTGGACTCCTGCAAGGTTAATGGCTGCTCTCTGGCCTCGTCGAGCTGTTTCTACCGATGAATCATGGTTCTGCAACCCTCGAACTCGTACCGAAATATCGCCGGGCTGAATTTGAAGTTGATCGCCAACACTTAGTTCTCCACTGCTAATACTACCGGTGATAACAGTACCGTGTCCATCAATCGTGAACGTCCGATCAACGGCCATTCGAAAGGGAGCATTTGCACGATGGGCTCGGTCGGTCTCGGCAACAAGGTTGCAAGCGTCGATTAGGGCACTTTTTAACTCGTCAATTCCCGCCCCTGTCTTGGAGCTCGTTCGAATGATTGGTGCGTCCTTGAGAAACGTGTCCTCCACAAGCTGGCGAATCTCCTCTTCAACCAAATCAAGCCACTCTGGATCAGAGAGGTCACATTTTGTCAACGCGATCACGCCGGCGGGCAGATCCAACATCCGTAAAATATCAAGATGCTCTTTGGTCTGTTGCTTGATCGAATCATCGCCCGCGACGACCAAGAGCGCCAAATCCATTCCAGTCGCACCGGCGAGCATTTGGCGAACAAATTTCTCATGCCCCGGAACATCGACAATTCCAAGACGATACGGAGGTAAATCAAGATGGGCATAGCCCAATTCGATCGTAATTCCACGCTTTTTTTCTTCGGGCAACCGATCGGTATTTGTGCCGGTAAGCGCACCGATTAACGACGTTTTACCGTGGTCAATGTGCCCTGCGGTTCCAAGTATTAGGTCTTTTAACATCAACGCATTCTAAGTGACGAAGCGTTTCGGTTACAGCCGATGTGAGCGCTTTTACTTGATACCTCACTAAGACACGAGGGTCTGTTTTTCGCAATCCATCAACGCTAAAAGCGGACTTTTGGTTGCGATCCGGCTCGAGCACTTCGAAGGTTTGGCTGAGCAGGAGTCGTCTTATTTCTAGCTTCTATTTCTCTGTAATCTTTGACGATGGCGTCCCATGTTGCATTCGACTTGTCCTTCATCTTTTGGTTTTTTTGGGAAGTCCAATTTGTCGTCCGGTCAAAAAAATTCTTCGTCTTTGAGTTCATTTGCTGAAACAGATTGGCCTTTGAAGGATCTTTTTTGGGAAACCATTCAGAAATCGGCTTCGGCTTTTTAAATAGACTTGGTTTATCGTTTGATTTGCTCATCAAAGATCCGAAGGCAGATTTTTTTTTGGTGAATAAATCTGAAAATGGCTTTCGACTTGGGGTTGCCGATTCATTTTTGGTGAAATCTAAGATTTTCGGCGTCCAGCGAGCCTTCGCCGGAGAAACTCTAGCCTTATCCGTGGTCGATGCTGTACCTATTCCGCGTCCACCAAAAAGCCCCGATTCTTGTGACGAAGCGTCTTCTGTCATCAGGGTTAATAACAAAATCAGAACGGCAACAAATTTGAGTTTCATAGCTATTTCCATCAAAAATTAGACATCCACCCCGGGCGGAGTTTTTCAAATTTGAAGATCACCGTCTATAGAGATACAAACAAGATGCAAAGCAGACGTTCCTCATTCCGATAGGCAACCGCGTGGTAGCTGATAAACTGTTAGCTCAAATCCAGACGGAGGCAGGATTTGTGTAAGTGACGCCTAAACCACGACCTTCGCTAGCATTTAAGTGAGAATCAATTGAAAAAAATCGGATTCATTGGCTCAGGCCAAATGGCCAAGGCCCTTGGCGTTGGAATCGCTCAATCATATGCAGACCAAGTCGAATTTCAGATCGCTGACCCCAGCGATGACGCTTGTCTTTCGTTTGAAGCAATGGTTGGTCAATACACGACCGTAAGCCGTGCAACATCCAATCAAGAAGTTGCCGAACATTGCGACGTCGTCTTCCTCGCCGTAAAACCCCAATTTCTTAATTCAGCGTTACACACAGTTTCATGGAAGGAAACCGGTCCCCTGATCGTTTCGATTATTGCTGGTGTTGGAACACTCCAGCTTGAGCGAATCACAGGTTCTGATCGGATCATTCGAGTGATGCCCAACACACCATGCTTGATCGGGCAAGGAGCAAGTGCGATCGCAGTATCCGATTCACACTCCCCCGAAGATGTGGAAACGGTGAGGGGTTACCTTGAAGCCGTTGGGAAAGTCGTGACGGTTGAGGAATCCATGCTGGATTCGGTAACCGGTTTATCTGGCTCTGGACCTGCCTATGTTTTTAGTTTTATCGAGGCCCTGATAGACGGGGCGGTATTAACGGGAATGGCGAGATCAACAGCACGCGAACTTGCAGTTCAAACCGTCATCGGGGCATCCATGATGGTAGAGCAAACAGGTGAACACACGGCGGTTTTACGCGATCGAGTCACTAGCCCTGGCGGCACCACGATCGCCGGTCTGAAAGCTCTTGAAGAAAATGCATTTCGAGATTCAATTATGTCGGCGGTTCACGCCGCAACGGATCGTTCAATGGATCTTGGCGATTAACCTTTCCCACGAGTTGGACATCCACCGATTGAACGTTAGAATGCAGAAATTCCGGTCATCTGATTTAGTGACTATCCACCCACCATGGGAGATCCTCCGTGTCTTTGTTTGAAGATAGTAGCTACGACCATCGCGACACTTTCTTTATCCATTTCGATAAAGACGACCGCCCGACGGGCGAACAGATCAGAAAAGCAATCGAATCGCTAGGCGACAAGTATCAAATGTCATCACTGCGAGAAACTGACGGCCTGTTTGAATCGCTGTGCATTAAGTCCCCGCATGACAGTTCTGCAATGGACATCACATTCGTCCAAGGGGATGAAGTCACCGAACAAATTAAAGAGCTGATGACTGAATTCAAAAACATGACTCTCGCAGGCGACGACCACAAGAAATTAAAGGCCCTCTCACGATCCACCGCCCGATTTGACATCTACCACTTTGAACAAACGATGGGCGGTGAGAATGAAATGCTTGATCCAGGAGGGCTATTTTTGGTCATGGAAAAACTAATCCATGTTTGCCAGGGCGTTGGCCATGACCCACAGTCAAATACGCTCATCTAGAATTCCTGGAGATGAAGCGAGCTAACGGTTCACTTGGCGCTTACGAACCCCTCAGGAAGATACATCAGGCAACCACATCCTTTGCAGAATACCGGTTTCCGCATGATCAGTTCGTTGACCGTCTGAGCGGTAAGAGTTTGATTGCAGTTTCCGCACGTTTCCGTGTTTGTTGCCCCAAGCGCGTCTTCCCCCAAGCCCGTAACCAAACGGCGATACTCCACGGTCATATCGATTGGAATCGACTTTTCCGCTTCGGCCAGTTCGCCGGCGACCCTTTTCTTTTCAGCTTCCAGTTCCTTCAATTCAATTTCAACCTTGGCACTCAACGCCTTGGTATCCGCCTCGGCTTTGGCAAAATTTTGTTTGGCAGTATCAGACTCCTCCGCCAGCACATCAAGCTTTTCCAATTGTTCGAGAATCTCATCCTGAAGCACACTATTGGCCTGCTCATCAGCAGCAATGCGATCCTTTAAAAGTTGAAATTCTTTGTTTGAATCACATACATTAAGCTTGGTTTTCAGGTCCTCAATCTTGGCTTCGCGCTCGGACAATTGCATCTGCTTTGCATTGGATGCTTTGCGCAATTCAAGTAAATTTTGCTTTGCCGACTCAAGCGCATTCAAAAAACTGGCTTCGTTGGCGGCAACAATCTTGACCTTTCGCGGTCCCTTTTGAATTCGCTCGTCCAAGTCGGTCAGCATTCTGAGTCGATGATGCAAAGTTCGAAGCAACGCGTAATCCAAGCTCACAATGTTTCCCTGTCCACTAAGTCAATCAAAACAATCATCAAGTTTTTTAACATCGCCGCTGTCTGCAATCACGAAAACGGAATACAGAGAGAGGCTAAAGCTACTTGGTTTTTCCCTTCGTGACACCAATCTCGCCCCACGATCGTCCAAGCCTCTCACACAAGCCACACAAAATTCATACGACAGATTGCCGAACATCTGCAACTCGGGAGATAGGAGCAACACAGCTTTAAGCTCTGATTCTACCAACAAAAAAACCGTTGACCATTACGGGCCAACGGTTGATTCGGATCGATGAGCAAGGTTCTCTGACCTTCACTCAAATAGTCCTCAAAATACGGCTTATCGTTCTTACATGACAACCAAATTAATTCAGAGGCAAATCGAATAAGGCAGGCAAGGTACCGCCTTGATTCAAGGCCTTCGCTTGATCTTGAGGCTGAAACTGTAAGTCCATCTCATCCTGAGCTTCAAATGTCGGCTGTTGCTCGAACATTGCCGGCAATTGAGGCACTTGGTCGCCCTGCTCTTCTGATGATTTTTTGGGGCCGTCCAAATTCTCAAACGTCGCTCCGTCGGGAATGAACCCCTCCAAAACCTGACTTCGAACTGGATTTTGCAACTTTCGTACCGCTTTGGCTTCAATTTGGCGAACTCGCTCTCGAGTTACCTTAAAGATCCGACCCACTTCTTCCAAAGTATACGTGTACCCATCACCGAGGCCATATCGGAGCCGAATGATTTCTCGCTCCCGATAAGTCAATGTTTTCAACAGACCTTCTATTTTGTCACGAAGGATGCAATTGGTTGCCAGTCGAACTGGATTTTCCGTCTGCGAATCTTCGATAAATTCACCAAAACTGCAATCATCCCCCTCGCCCACTGGACGGTCGAGGCTAACGGGATGCCGGCCAATGTCCATTACGCGACGAACTTCCTCAACATCCATCTGTGCTCGCAAGGCAATTTCATCCATTGTCGGTGGACGGCGAGTTTCTTGATGGAGTGCTTTTTGGATATTCCTCAATCGGGAAAGCACATCAATCATGTGAACCGGAATTCGAATGGTGCGAGCTTGATCTGCAATCGCACGGGTAATCGCTTGGCGAATCCACCATGTCGCATAGGTCGAGAATTTAAATCCTCGACGATATTCATATTTATCAACCGCACGCATCAAGCCTGTATTACCTTCTTGAATCAGGTCAAGAAAACTCATCCCGCGGTTTCGATATTTTTTTGCAATTGAAACCACCAAACGTAAGTTGCAACTTGAAAGTTGCCGTTTCGCGTTCTCAAATTCACGAAAGTACCGTTCGCACTTTGACGCGCGACTCTCTAGCCCACGTGGGCTTTCTTGACACATCTGAACCAGTCGAGCCAACTCTCCGCGAAGTTTCTTGCGTTCAACATCAGTCAGGCTCATGTCCTCATTTCCGCTGAGCTGAGACTTGATCAAGTTCATTCGATTCGAGAAATTCCGAAGTTGCTTAATCATCGGACTAATTCGACGTGAACGCAAACTGAGCTCTTCAACGAGAATGACTAATTTGTCGCGTCGCTGCAGGAAACGCGTACGGGCGGCGGACTTTTCTTCAGAAGAACTGCTCTTACTGATCAGTAATCGAAAATCCTTTTGGTTCTCTTTTTGAAGGTGATCCATGGTGCGAAAGTTATGGGGCATCCGCGCCTGAATCTGTTCTTTTGTCAAATTTTCAGTTAAAGAAACTTTGATGGTTCGATCAAATGGCAACTCACCGGCATAGACACGCTTCAAAGTTTCCAAGGTAGCCGTCAATGAATAGTTGCAAGCGACGACCGAACGACGATATTGCTTTCTTGCAATCTCAATCCGTTTCGCTAAAGCGATCTCCTCTTCTCGTGACAACAATGGAATAACTGCCATTTGACTGAGGTACATGCGAATCGGATCGTCGCTTGGGCGAGGCAATTTTCCGATGGGTGAAGTCAACTCAGCTTCGGGCTCGGCCTTGGTGAGTTGCTCTGCTGCAAGGCCTTGCTCGGGGCATTCCACTGGGGCCACATCACAAAGCTCGATCCCAGAATTTTCCAACGCAGCAATTAAAGAATCGAGTTTTTCGGCACCCACCGTTTCATCCGGCAAATAACTCGAAACCTGCGCGTAAGTTAAATATCCCTGCGAAGTACCCTGTTTGATTAGTGCACTTAATTCTTGCTCTACCATTTCCACGTCCATCTCCTGTGAATTCCATTTCACTATTGACGTTGTATCTTCGCCTCCGCCTGACGAATCCCTGGGGGGAATTCAAGTCAATCAACCAACCACGTTTTTTCGGGTGTCCATATCTGGGAGGACCAAACGGGTTTACGGGCAGTTGAGTTGGCAACGAATTGCCAAACGATTGACTTCAGCCTGTTGACGAATCAAGACCGCTAAGCTGCTACCCTTCCTTGAGTGCATAAAACTTAGCCGTCAGTCGTACTCTTTTTATTGACGAAACAAACAACAAAAAAATCATCGTTCAGAATTCGCCAAACACTTCTATTTTGTCTTCTTAATCTTCAAAAGTTCCTGTTGAAGTTTTTGCTGGAAGATCTCTTCCAGCGTTGCTGTTTTTTCTTGCTCATCAACATTGGGTTGATGAAGCTGGGAAATTTTGGCTCGCTTGCCTGACTCGACTAACTTTTTGTTGAATGAGGCAATCACCAAATCCATCTGGGATTCCAAATCCAAAACATAAGCGTTCGTCCCTTCAGTCGACTCTTTCTTACTGATGGCCTTGTCATATAAAAAATTAACAAGATCTCTGAGCCGATTCACTTCTAGCTCAAGCATTAATTGTTGGTAGCTAACGTCCACTCCCTCATGGAAACATTCGCCCATCACTTCATAAAGTTCCCGAAGCAAACCCGGCTCAAGCTGTGTGGGAGCAATGTTCTCCACTGCCCGATCAAGCAGGCTTGGGTCCTGAATTAACAATTCAATCAGTGCCGCTTCGTTTAAATTGAATTTTGCATAATTAATCGCGTTGCTATCCGTCGACTCTTGCTTTTGCTGAAAGCTGGGGCGGATATTAGATCGCAGCTCGCTTAAACGTAGCCGAACCTGCTCGGGAGGCAGCTGAAATTGCCTTGCCAAACGCATCACGATTTGATGTTGCCGCATGCTTTTAGCGGCAGACTGTTGGATCACCGAAGCGGGGATTTTGGCAAGCGTCGCCAAAACATTCTCCAGAGCACGATTTGCCTGGTGCGTATCGTTAACTAAATCAATCCCTTTGGTTTCCACCAAAATCTTATGCGCAATTGCATCGGGAGCGTTTTCAACCATTTGACGAAAAGGGCCTCCACCATTCTTCATCAAAAAGTCAAACGGATCCATTCCGTCAGGTAGCGCCAGGATTCTCAAATCTATATCGTGGGCAACGAACAAATCCAAAACGGTATTCATTGTCTTAAGGCCGGCTTCGTCGCCATCCAAAACCAAGGTGATCCCATCAGCAAAACGCTTGATTAATCGAATATGCTGTTCATTGAGGGCTACCCCAAGGGCAGCCACCACGTTTTGCAGCCCCGCCTGCCAAGCCGCCACCACATCGGTATAGCCCTCGACTATGGTCAACCGCTTATCCGAATTCGATGTTTTTTGCAGATAACCACGAGCAAGATTGAGTGCATACAAATTCCGGCTCTTGGAAAACAATCGGGTTTCAGGGGAGTTCACATACTTGCCCTTCGGCTCCTGCCCCTCACCATAAAGCCCTGGGATTACGCGGCCGCCGAGTGCGATTGCTCTTTCTTGAGTATCTCGAATCGGAAACAGCACACGCCCGCGAAATCGCTCATACCAACTGCCCCGCTGATTAGCCGAGACGAGCCCACAAGCTTCGAGGATTTCAGGTGAATATGGTGTGTTGCGAGAACGATCAACCAGCCACGACCAAGAGAGGGGGGCGAAACCGATCTTGAACGTCTCAATACTTTCCTGAGTGATCCCGCGCTGTTGCAAATATTCGCGAACAGGCATCGCAGCATCCGATTGGAGCAAACACTGATGGTATTCCTCTTCGGCCCACTGCATCGCGCGGTAAAGCACCTGTTTGTCGTCTTTGCTGCCTTTGACAAATTTCTTTTGATTCCGCGTGATCGGAATATTGGCTCGTTCGGCAAGAATTTCGAGTGCCTCCCGAAAATTAACACCCTCACGCTTCATGACAAAATCAAAAACGTCCCCGCGAATATCACAGGGATAGCAAACCCAGGTTTGTTTGTTTTGATTGACCTGAAAACTAGGTGATTGATCATCGTGCCATGGACAGTGACCGTAATAGGTTGCCCCGCGTTGACGCAAATTCAGCTCAGTACCAATCAAGTCAACCACATCGGTCGCTCGCTTGACACGGTCTTTGAGATCAAAGTCGGGCAGGTTAGACACCAAAAACTCCACGCTGTTCCATTAAAATGACAAATGATTGTCAGTTTTGGAGGAAGCGAACGAAGCGTTGTTCGCAGTCAACCAAAATATTAACGACACCCGTGAACGATTTCGAAACCGTTAACCCCGAGTCTTAATATGTTTGATTGAGTTGATAGCCGACCGAAGCATCTTTTGAAACCACTTCCTTGTGGCGATTCGGTTTATGCTGGTTCGCTGCTATGAAGTTAGTGTCCTCCATGACACAGCACTCTAACCTAAAACACACGGTTAAAAATGGTCAACACCAATCTCCAAAACTTTCAAAAGTTCTCGCCTAGAATCATATCAGTGAAGTGAAAGCACTGTGAAGGTGGGAGGTTTTTTGATGAATGAGTCGTTGATTTCAGGCACTTCGAGGTCACACAAAGCAATTCGGCCGGCTGTTCGAAACATGTCGAAAACTTGACCTTTGCCCCGTGAAACAAGATTCTGAGAAATTGCACCGACTTGATTTGAAACTTGAAAGACTAAATAAACGTTGAGCTATTGCATCAAATGATGTTCTGGGAATTCAACTTATCGCCCCATCCAGACGGTCATTCACATCACCCTGCTTTAAAAACAAGGAAAACAATGAAACAACGGTAGCGATTCAATTTATAGTAGCCTTTGGCATATCCGTTGCTCCTCCACCAACCTCAAACTAATTTGCCTTGGAGAAACCATGAAGCCGTTTTCAACCTCTGCCAAACCAGTTGGCCACTTTTTCCGATTCGTACGCGCTGCAATTTTAGCAATCCTATTGATTGCCATCGGTGCGTCGCTTGGCTTCTGCATCGAATCAGGACTCTAGACAAGGTTCACCCAAGTCAGGCTTGCTCAACTAATCGTTAAGCAAGCACTCAACCTTGAGACCCTGCCAAGCCCTGTGAGATTCGTAACCCAACCGTCCGGCATGGGATTCAGTTCAACTCTTGATGCAATAAAGCGTAAGCTTAAACCACGCGGACATTTAGAGATTCTCGATTACAAATTCCGTCATTAACTTTCGCAAATGCGCTGCTTGCTTTTTATCTTTGATTGCGTGTCGGTTGCTGGGATAAAGCATTAACTCAAATTGCTTGTTTGCGTACTGCAATTCTTTGACGAATTGCATCGTGTTATTCAAGTGAACGTTATCGTCAACGGTGCCGTGAATCAAAAGAAGTTTTCCGTGTAGATTCGCCGCGTTGTTATACAAGACCGAAGTCGACTCGTAGCCCTTTGGATTACGCTTGGGGAGGCCCATATAACGCTCAGTATAAATTGAGTCGTAATTTTTCCAGTCGGTAACGGGCGCCCCTGAAATCCCCATCTTGAACGATTTGGAACGAGTCATGGCGTAGGCTGTCATGTATCCGCCGTAACTCCATCCCCAGACGCCAATACGATCAGCATCGACAAAACTTTGCGATTTCAACCAACTGACGCCTTTCTCGATATCCTTCAATTCATTTTCAGCAAAGTTACGATGGACAGGCCATACATTTTTGGCACTTCGATAGCTTGCCGATTGGTTATCACACATCCAAACTACGTAGCCTTGTTGCGCGAGCATTTGATGCCATAAATACCACTGCCCTCCCCAACGATTCCGCACTCGGGGGGCTTGTGGACCGGCGTAAATATGAACCAGCACCGGGTACTTTTTTAAAGGATCAAAGTTCGGTGGCTTGATTAACATCGCGTCCATCGGCTGATCATTATCAGACGGAATCTCCAAAAATTGCGGCTGGGCAATATCGAGATAGTTCAAGCGATCGTCGTTACTGGCTCGAAATTGACGAATGATTGAACCATCGTTTCGGCACAGGGTAAATTGCTCTGGATCATCAATATCGCTCCACGTGTCAATAAAATGAGTGAAATCGTCACTGAAATCGACGGCGTGCGTTCCGGGCTTAGTCGTTATCGCAAAAATTTCCCCGCTACTTAGGTTGACCCGATAGGCATGCACATCAATTGCGTTGTCCCGCGTCGCTGTGAAGTAACAAAACTTCTTGGCGGAATCGACACCAATTAAGGAGCGGACCTCCCAGTCGCCACTCGTGACACTTCCAACCAATTCGCCACTGCCGTTATAACGGTAGATGTGGCTGTATCCAGACCGCGGACTTCGCCACAGGAATTCTCCGCTATCAAGAAAAATAGGATCTCCTGGTGACTCGATCCACGCCGGAGTCTGATCCCGAAACAAAACCCTCGGCTCCCCCCCCTGTTCATCGGTGGCAACCAAGTCCAACCATGTTTGCTCACGATTTTGAACCTGAATCAGTAATTGCCGACCGTTGCTCGACCAAGTTACTCCGGAAATCAAAATCTCCTCGTCCTCGTATTGGTCCAGATCTACCCAGAAAACACTGGAAGGGTCAACGCTGCTGACAACTCCAACTTGAACGATCGGATTTGGATCTCCGGCCTTGGGATAGTTCGTCTTTTCTGATTCGCCGCGGACCGGCATGTGATCCATCACCGTAAATGGAAACAAAGGAGTTTCGTCAAGCTTCAAGAAGGCGACCTGATCTCCACCGGTCTGCCACCAATATCCTTTAAAATTACCACGCCCATAAAGCTCTTCCTGATAAACCCAGTCCAGTTTTCCAATCAAGTGCTTGCGATTCTCTGCTTTGACTGATTGACTTTTTCGCGTCTCAAGATCGAAAAAATGAAGCCCCTGATCGGTGCAATACGCAAGTCTCGATTCGTCACCATTGAAGTTAAACAGCTCTGCTTTTGCATCTGGCGTTCCGAGAATAACAACCGCCTCCTTGGTCGTCTTGCTGTCTGAAAGAAAATAGGCAATCGAGTAATCCATTGCGTTAAAAATTGCCAAACGGTTGTTGGTCGAGACAATGGGTTTTGCTTCTGACAACTCACTTGCCACCGCTTCCTCAATCCCTGCATCAAGTAAAGCCAACTTCACCGATTCGGCTTGATAGGGATTGGCAGGCTGTTCAACAAACGAAGCCGTCACCGCGTCGATCAGCCGCTCGCGGCCCCAAGAAGATGTCTTGATCCAATTGGTTTTACCGAACCACCTCGGAGCCGGCATTTCATTCGCCAAAAGACGACTTGGCCCATCAATCATGTCCAATGTAATTAGGCCCAGCTTTTCAATTTTTGTCGCTCGGGCGGTATTCAATTCAGCAGGCTGGTTGACTCTTAAGACAGGAAACGGCTGGCCCACTTGAAGTGATGGGTCGAAAAAATTCCAGAATGCAAATCCATCATCAGACTCCGATTCCAACATATAGCTGACCCAGCGTCCCAACGGCTGAGCCGTTCGAACCACGTAAGTTCCAGCTTTCAATCTTTGTGTCTCTGTGGACCGTTCCGTTTCCAATCGCACCATCTTGTGCCGCTGAAAAGACCTTTGGGCACGATCGAGCGTCACCACTTGATCAACTTGTACCTCAAGTTCCTGCTCGTCAAGCAATCTTTCGACCGAAACACCATGCATCAAAAGCCGATCAACCACACGGGTGAAACCGGCAGGAATGAGATAGGCGTAGGGCAATGGCGTCGATTTGGTAGATTTATACCGACCGATAAACTCACATTGGTAATCAAAAGGCTTGCCATCCTTAAAACCTTTGATAACGCACCGTTCCTCGAAAGGAACCGAAGTTGCGCCCAATGAAATCGCCACACGATTCGGCTCTTTTGCAGCTGCTTTAACAAACTCCCGCTCCACTGAATCCAAAAGCTGATGAACCGCGCTGCTGTTGTCGGTCATAAAATCCAACAACTCAGACACAAAATCCTTGGTTGCAATAATCCGGCCTTTGTAGTCAAGGTAACTGTAAGCCTCCGACAGAATTGCCAATCGCCCCCGCAAACCAACATACTCCGTGCTGTAACGTGGCTCGTGCCCATACGTCGTCCAACGAGTGTTATTGGGTGCATTTAAATTGCCGTAGTAAAACGTTAGCTGCCCCTTTTCCTCTTCCAGGTTTCGGGTAACCGTTGGCATCATTTTTTCCCGTAGAAACGTGCGGATGGGTTCTGCTGTGGCAGGATTATGTGGCACGTCGTAAGTCAAACAGTATTGGTGTTTTGAACCATTGGTTGTGTGGCAATCGACAAAAAGGTGCGGATTGACTTTGTCAATCAAGCCAATCAAGGCGCGTGCCTCGGGTGATTCGATTTTTGAAAAGTCACGATTGAGATCAAGCTGCTGGGCATTCTCACGTCGCCCCATGCCATTGACCGGCCCCACCTGACCGGGGCGATTGTTCTTGCCGACCCGATCATTTCCATCAGCGTTATAATTGGGTGCAAAAATAATGACGTTCTTCTCCAACCAAGGATGATCGCCCTCATACGTCAACTCGCGAAGCATCATTAGCAAGGCTTCCTTGCCCGCGCACTCACCACTGTGAATATTACCCAATAACAAGACGATATTTCTGTCTTCGAACTGATCCCCCAACTCATAAGGAACTTGAGACACCACTGCCCCAACCATCTCGCGGCCTTCAACGGTTTTGCCAAAATTAAAGCGTCTTACGTGATCCGCCTTTTCAGCGCACGTCGTGACGAACTCAACTACCTCGGCTGAGCGACTGGTCGATTTAAAATCACTTGCCTCGGCAACCGTTTGCGGGAGTTGATTCTGAGGTGCGTTGCCGTCTTGTCCACATGACGCGGTTGCAGAGATATTCATAAGTGTTAAAACCCACATCAAGCGCAGGGAGTTTTCTAGAAGCGTGATTTTCAAGTTAGCGATTTTCATGATTCGATTACGTTCCTGTTGATTTCGAATTCAGTTCGAACACAATTTATTGGAAGTCACCACAATCAAAATCGCAAGCTGGTGCGAATTGTTTTCAAATTCACCGAACGAGGCCCAAAATGCAACGTCATTGGATATTTCTTGGGGCAATTTTTGCCGGACTCGCGGTTGGCTTGGGGGCCTTCGGTGCCCACGGGCTGGAAGACTTTCTGAAAGATCGTCACGCCGAGGCCCCAGAACTTTTTTTACGCCGCATGGATAACTGGGGAACAGCGGCACTCTATCAGATGCATCATGCACTCGGATTAATCGCCGTAGGCCTGATTGCCCTGTCTCGACCAAGCAAATGGCTCAATGTCGCTGGCTGGTGCTTCTTCGCCGGAATCCTCTTTTTCTCTGGCTCACTTTATGCTTTGGTTTTAACCGAAATCAAAGTGCTCGGTGCGATCACGCCTCTGGGAGGAGTCAGCTTCATTCTTGGCTGGATCGCTTTGGCAACCGGCGGATGCTGTTTGTCGGACCGTTTGGTTCAGATCAAATAAATGTAAAATCAGTTGCCTTCACCGCTCCAAGATCCCCACAATTTTTGAGATTAAAATGCAAGTCGGATATTGCGGCAATGTTCATCCAGGACAAACCCTCGAAGAGGTCAAACACAACCTGACCAAGTACACCCTCAAGGTCAAAGCACAGGTTTACCCGAACCGTCTAATGCCAATTGGACTTTGGCTCAGCGCGACTGCCGCAAAGGAACTTGACGAGCCTGAATGCCTGCTGGGTTTTAAAGACTGGCTGGCAGAACATGGACTCTTGCCCTACACGCTCAACGGCTTTCCCTACGGTGATTTTCATCAAGAGATTGTCAAGCATGATGTCTATCGACCAACGTGGGGGGATCCGTCGCGGATGGAGTACACCATTCGCTTGGCTGAGATTCTTGACACCCTTCTCCCTGAGGGAGTCGATGGCACGATCTCTACGCTGCCTCTTGCTTGGCCGGTTGAAGGAAATCACTCATACGCAGAAGACCAACAATTTTGGAGTTCCTGCGCAAAACACCTCAAAAACTGCGCTGAAAGACTTGACCGAATTCAGCAAACGAGCGGTCGAAACATTTTTGTTTGCATCGAACCTGAACCTGGGTGCATGCTTGACACTTGGGACGATGTAGTTGGTTTCTTCGATCAACATTTACTCGCTGATTCAAAATCGGCAGATCTCATTCGCAAACACATTGGCGTTTGCCACGATGTGTGCCATTCGGCGGTAATGTTTGAAAAACAGTCGACGGCGGTAAACGAATACAAAAAGGCCGGAATCAAAATTGGAAAAGTTCAGGTTTCATCTGCGGTCGCCGTTGATTTTGAGTCAGGTGACGAACTGAACTGCAACCACAAAATTGAACAACTTCGCGGTTTTGCCGAACCAAAATATCTGCACCAAACTTCGATTCGAACGGGTGATGACATTGAGTTCTACGAAGACCTCTCGATTGCTCTTGATGCCAACCCAAATCCGACTGGCCTATGGCACGTCCATTTTCACGTCCCTATCTTCTCGAATGAATTTGACCTAATCGGAACAACTCAGGCGGATATTAAGCATTGCGTTGAAGCGATTTTGCAATCGAATGAGCCAATGCCACATTTTGAAATTGAAACCTACGCCTGGAACGTGCTTCCCGACCACCTAAAGCAAGACTCCTTAGCAGAAGGCATCGCGAAAGAGATCACTTGGTTTAATGAACTCATTTCCGCCCCCATTTGAACGTCCTCCAGAGAAATGATTCCTCAGATAGATGGATCTGCTAGAGCGAGTCTTGGCAACTGGCCCCCACTTAACTCCACCATCAATACGATATCAACGCCATTGCCTTCCCTAAAAATTTCCGTGCTTTCGAAATAGTCGACCGGAATTTACGTGTCACGCCGAACCAAGACGGCGATCATTAAAAATCCGTCTCTGGCCATCGAGGCGCTCACTGACTCGCGAGCCTGAAGTCACCGCAACCGACACGATTGCCAAGCGGTCCCCGATACCAGTCGTCTGACTTTTGCATCAGTGCCCAAGCTTGTTACAACTGCCTCAGAACGGCGTAAGTCAGAATGCACCTCGGACGCCTCTTCGAAAGGTTCACTTTTCAGCGAGATGAACCCATGTTCTTGGCAAATTTCAATCGCAGCATTGGTGCTGTTCCTGTCAGCAAGAACAACCTTGGCCTCAGACGCTGAGCCTTAAACATCTCATTGCATTGTTTTACGGATGTCGCCAGCGTGTCAGTCCGTCAAAGTTCCTTGAGCGCAGAAATCACTCGGGACCCGATGTATCGCTCGGAGTGGAATTGGAATAGTTGCATTTAGTGCGAGACGAGGTCACTTTTGAAATTTCAAATCAGAACCACCCTCGATCATCAAAAAAGATCGTTTAATATTGTTCCGAGTGTTTCCTTGGCTGGGAACTTTCTCATTTCCACCCAATCCAAATGCCATTCAATTGACGACATTGATCGGTTTTCCACCCTGAAAAGCGGCGATATTGTCGGCCACCGTCTGAGTCAGACGTGCCCTAGCCTCAATCGTTGTCCAAGCGATATGTGGTGTGATTAAGCAGTTCTTGGCCCTGAGAAGAGGATTATCAGCTCGCATTGGCTCGACAGAGACGACATCAAGAATCGCACCCCGAATCTGATCCGCGTTAAGAGCTTTTGTCAGATCAAACTCATTCACGAGCCCGCCTCGGGCCGTATTAATCAAAATCGAGTCGGAACGCATTTTGGCGATTAATTCACTGTTGACAAAACCCTCGGTCTCCGGAGTTTGGGGACAATGCAAACTGACAACGTCTGATTCAGAAAAGATCTCTTCGGTCGATTTCCACGCGAAACCAGGAAGGTCAAGAGGATCAGATTCGCGTCGACTATTGGCAATGACTTTCATCCCAAAAGCGGCGGCCAGTTTCGCTGTGGCCCGCCCAATTTTCCCCAAACCAACGACGCCAAATGTTTTTCCAGAAAGTTCAGTCAGCGGTGAAAGCCAAAACGCAAAATCAGAAGAACGAATCCAATCGCCATTAGCGACGGCCGCGTGGTGCGACTCAGGGCGATGCAAAAATCCGAGCAAACTCGCAAACACATGCTGGGCGACGGAATCGGTGCTATATTCCGGAACGTTCGTAACAACAATCCCCTGCGAACGTGCAAATTCAACATCAACCACATTGTATCCGGTTGCCGTTACACCAATCATCTTCAGTTGCGGCAATTGAGCGATGACAGCTTGGTCCATCATCACTTTGTTGGTAAGTACAATTTCAGCCGTTGCGCAACGCTCAAGCGTTTCAGTCGAATCGGTTCGATCGTAAAGGGTAAAGTTTCCGAGCGGCCGAACCAATGACCAAAGCTCCGCACTCGGGTCAATCAAGTATCCATCAAGGGCAACAATATTCATAACTAAGCAACGTCCGATATTTGTTGGCGAGTAAAGTCTGAGGCTTGAAGCTGTCAGCGCAGATCATTCAAACCAAGATGCAGGAGGTGAACTCGGGTTACTACCGCAAAACAACGTAAGCAACGTAGGCTAGATATGACAGCCAACCAACAAAAAGGACCAGCCCCACTTTGAATAAAATTGGCCTGGGCGTAATCGAAGGCAAATTAATCTCGATATCGGAATTCGACGACTCGGACCCTCCGTTGTCGGAATCAGCCGATAACGGCACATTCGACGACGACTTTGGGCCAGCAGAAGCGTCACGAGGTCGGCGTGATTCAGGACGATTGGATTTGGATTTGGACACGTTAAGTCAGATTCCGTTCTGCGAGTGCTTTGTTGCGTCTTCCCCAATGCGTAGACAAACCACACATTGCTGCTGGTCTAAGAGCGGCGTGGTAACATTGCGTCACAGATCTCGAAGTTTTGCTCGAAGACTTCTTCAAACGCATAAACATCATCAAAATGAGAGCGCTTATCCTCACTGGATTTTTTCATGATACCTGCGGATATCATATTGTAGACGATATCCCCAAAACAGCTGGTTGTTCGAATGTTCCAGCTCTTTAAAACAACCTTGGACATGTAGCCATATTGATTCAGAGCATACTGTCGAATCGACTCACAAAGTTGCTGGCCCGTCAGATGTCTCTCGCGACGAGCAAGGTGGTTTGCCGTATCGATATCAAAATCTGGATCCGAATAATCGTGCGAAACCAGTTCGATTGAGTCTGCAGCGTAGGCTAACGCATCGCGAACAAAATCGTAAGCTTCGAGCGGGTAACGTGGGTCCTGATTTACCAGTTGGTAAATCGCGTGGGATTCGTCCGTCATCATTAATCCAAACTAATAGTTGCGTGAGATTTGAGGTTGGAAGTGCCGCAAAAATTCAAAAATCATCTAACCCTTGGGCCGTACCGAGCGGGTCAAGGCAGCCGCCATGAAAGAGCCGGAAGTCAAAACAACAAATTTTTTCATAAGTGGTCTAAGACCAGTTACATTTTATCTATCCGCCCCACAAATCCAATCGCCAATCTTTCTACTTCTTTCGACCTTTTCGGGAACGTCGCTTCCGTCCCCCCTTGGCCTTATCGGTCGCCCCTCTTGTTTCATCTGTTTTTGCTTGCCCCAGTGGCTTTTTTGGAGATTCCCGAGCTTCACGTTTTTCCGTTTTGGCTGCCTGGGGACGTCCCCCTTTTTCTTTCCCACCCGAGGTAGACTTTTTGACGACTGAAAGGACTTCGCTTGCGTCAATCATCATTCGCCGATGGTCTTCGGTCTCGATCAACAACTGTTCGGCGAGGATTTGATGATTAAGGACTTTGGCTTTACCGTTTCGCGTTACGATTTGAGACCCAATGCGAGGCAGCTGCTTTTGAATTTCTTCGTACGTATCAAATTCATAACGCAAACAACATTTGAGACGGCCACACCGACCGGAAATCTTCGTGGGATCGAGCGTCGCTTTTTGAAGCTTTGCCATCTTCATCGATACCGGCGGCATTTTGACCAAGTGGTTGTTGCAACACACCGGTTGCCCGCAATCACCATAATCTGCCAGTAGTTTCGCTTCATCACGAACACCAATTTGTTTCATTTCAATTCGCGTTTGAAATTCGCCGGCAAGAACCTTAACGAGCTCTCGAAAATCGACACGCTCCTCGGATAGATAAAACACGACCATTCGTTCCCCACCGAATAGGGATTCAACATCGACTAGCTTCATCTGTAGACCAAGCGACTCAATGTGTTTCTCACAAACAGCCAACTTTTTCAATCGGGCCGCATCCAATCCATCAATTGCGACCAAATCTTCGTCCATGACCTGCCGCACAATTTGACCTGTTGGTGGTTGATCTAGGTGCGACAACGCATCGTCAGAGGCTTCGCAAAGCACTTGACCAATTTCTAAACCGCGATCGGAACGAACCACCACTTCCATACCACGACGATACGACTTTTCGTTTCGGGAGCCCATCACCCCGAGACTCCGCATCAGCCCGTATCGAACAATGTATTTTGGCACCTACCGCTCCGTTTTACATCAACGTGTGACAGAAGAAATGTTTAGCCGCGCGGCTGTCAGTCCTATTGGTCAGCTAATCAATC
>JAQWLH010000270.1 GCA_029247405.1 Mariniblastus sp. | reverse complement strand
GCTCCAACGATGGTTTATGATTGGCCGGCCAATCAAGCGGCCTTGGCGGTTTTGCGAGATGGTGACCCGCCGTTGGCGGAGCGATTCGAAATTTATGTCGAGGGAGTTGAGTTGGCAAACGGATATCATGAGTTGCTTGATCCGGATGAACTCTTACATCGCAATTCAATCAATAATCAACATCGTGTCAAAGATGGCGAGTGTCTGCTGCCTGAGTCCAGTCGTTTACTGAACGCGATGCGACATGGGCTACCGCCTTGTGCCGGGGTCGCCTTGGGGGTGGATCGACTGGTGATGTTGGCAACAGGTGCCAGTTCGCTGGCTGAGGTGATCGCTTTTCCAGTCGATCGGGCTTAGCGGTCCTCGATGGGTCGAGAAGAAAACGTCACGACCGCTTGATTCACTAAATAGAAGTTTTCATCGTTCGTGACGTTGAACTCAAATGAGCAAATGGTTATCGAGTTTAGCGATCAAGGGTGTTGGTGACATCTCTCGGGGCGATCGCTTTGCGGGTCGCCTGTTGAAGATCGTGGTAGTCAAGCTTGTTGATGTCGCTTTCCACATACCCGACGTCATCAAATTTAAATCTTGCGATTGTCGCTTGCTTGTCGTCATTGCTTTTGTTTGGGATCGCTCTCATGCGAAGCATCGGTTCCGAGGCTCCAGCGATGAGTTCGCTTTGAGGATCCTTGGAACGGGAGTTCTGGGCTTGGCCATTTGTGCCCTGCGCCGAAATGTCATGATCTTGAATGCCGTCTTTGAATGACCGCAGAACATTTGAAGTGCGGGCTTTTGAGTGTCCCACTTGTGGCAGACTTTGGAACGGGATGTTTGCATGGGTCGGCAAGCCGTATCTATCGACTCGTAGAGCATCATCAACCGGTTCGGCGGTCGGTTGTCGATTAGGGGTGGCAACTGGTTTGACTTTACGTTCGTCGGGTATGGCCCTAAGAACAATGAGTTCAGGTTGCTGGGGTTCGGCGGCCGCTGGGATCTCGGTGCGTTGGGGCTTGGTTTCTAAGGGGAAATTGATCGTTTCGGCCTCGGTCTGCTCGGGCCTTTCGAGGGTTCTGTCCTCGATCACCTCGGGCGGTTCTGGTGCAGCGTTGTGGAGCGAAACGGGCTCTGTATCGAAGTTGTTTTCCAATGTGATGGTGGAGATTTTTGCCGGAGTAACCTGCTGTTGCTCGGAAAAAACTAGATCTTCACCGGCCGGATCTGATTCAGGTTCTTCAACGAGAAGCGCCGCTGGAGAATCCGGCGAATCAGGGGTGCTAATCTGATCAGGCTGTTTGTTGTCTTGGGCCAAATTAAATTTTGGTTCCAGATCCACTGATTGAGAAACGGGCTGTGAGATCGGCGAGTCGGCAAATCCGCGGGGATCGACAAGGGGTGCTTCAGTGGAAGCGGGGGCCTGCCTCGCCGACGCTTGTTGTTTTGACCAAGCGATGACTGAATGCTCTTTGATAACCGCAGTCAGGTCTCCCAAAAACTTGGTTGGCGCTTCGTGATGAGCGTCGCCGGAGTTCGTTAATAATGACGAGGTTGTGATTGGCGTTGTTTTCTCGATAGGAGATTTAAAGAGTAAAAAGCGATCCGTTAATGATTTGTCCTCGTCGTTCTTTGAGTGACCCGGTTTGCCCTCTTGGAGATGACTGACGACAACGGCCTTTTTCGTTTCACAATTGTCAGCGTCGGCCACAATCGCAGTCGATTGGAGTTTTTCTGCAACTCGGTTCTTGAGAACCGTCCCGAATCGAAAGCCCGATTGGATCGCCGAGCCAGTTGACTCAGACTCTTCGACTGGCTTTGCTTTTGAAAAGACGGACAGACGTTGTCGATCTTGGGATGTACAACCGGAAAGGGCCACGAGAGGCACGATCAGAATTAATTTGAGGGATCTCATTTGAGTCTCTTTAATTGAACCACAACCGATGACCTCACCAATCCGCATTGGTTGTGGTAACCGGCATAGTACGATGTTCCTTCATGAAAACATCGACCGGCGCATTCGAAACGGCCGATTTTTCTGTATTGGGAGGAAGACTTTTGGCAATTGATGCGACAGCCAAGAAACCTACGACCAGCGATTAAAGCACAACCGGCACAGGCGTAACGAATACGTTCGGGTTAGGTAAGCGTCGGAAAGTTTGCTGCCACATTTCCCGGTTTCGGTGATAACCAAGTTGAAATCTGCATGCACTTCTGGATATCCAATCCAACCGTGTGAGATAGTTCAGTGAAAACGGTCTGGGCCCTCTGTTGATTATCAAGCCAACATTAACGAGCAGCGGCACCTTGGGCCGTGGAAGAATTTCAACTGCCTTGAGTGTGTGAGCCCAATCAATTTTTGAGATGCGCGGTGCGTTATTCGACTGACAGTTCGTCAATTTTTGCGGCCAGAATGAAATCGTTTTCACTCAGCCCGCCGATCGCGTGGGTCCAGATTTCGATTGAAACGTTTTTGTATCCGACGAGGTGCAGATCGGGGTGGTGAGCTTCGGCTTCAGCCACCACACCAACTCGATTGAAAAAGTCGAGGCCTTGAACAAATGTTTTGACTTCCCAATCTTTGCGAATTCTCTGGTTCTCGTGGGTTAAGTACCAGCCAGGAAGCTTTTCAAGTTGTTCGGTCACAAAAGGAAGTGGGCATGGGTCAACACCTCCTTCGCAGGGGACGCATTTCTTGGTGGTGAGCTCTGCTGCGTTTTGAATTTCCATCAAACTTGACCTTTTGCTTTGTGGTTCTTAATGATTGATTTTGAATAACGTGATTAGATTGAGGGGTCGTCTAGGTTGTTGCCGCACGTTT
Source organism: Mariniblastus sp. (assembly GCA_029247405.1). Lineage (GTDB taxonomy): Bacteria > Planctomycetota > Planctomycetia > Pirellulales > Pirellulaceae > Mariniblastus. The sequence goes on along the minus strand of JAQWLH010000270.1, from coordinate 13,133 downwards.
GAGGGGTCACTGGACAATACCTTGAATGTCCCAAGTTTCCCTCCAACCGTTTCGCCGTTCGGCCTCAGGGTTGAGAGTTCGTGCCAAACCATCCCGCCGGAGAGCAACCCGCGTTGCTGCTATGATGACAATTTCAGCATTTGGGCATGTGGAGTTAAAGCATCAATGACAAATTGAATGTGCTCGTTAAGATCCAGCTCAAGTGCCTCGGCGCCTGAAACGATGTCTTCACGTTTCACTTTTTCCGCAAAACTCTTGTGCTTCATTTTTTTGCGAACACTTTTGGATTTCATTCCCTCAATCCCGGTTGGACGAACCAAAGCTACGGCCGTAATAAAACCGCTCAGCTCATCACAAGCGAAAAGTGTTTTGTCTAACTGGGAAACCCGGGGACAATCAGGCACCTCATCAACGTGAGATTTGATCGCATAAATGATGTCGTCAGAATAGCCTCGCTCTGCAAGGATTTTTGACCCCACAAGTGGATGCTCAGGGGCGGTTGGGTTTTGTTCGTAATCGAAATCGTGAAGTAATCCAACAATCCCCCATTTTTCGATGTCTTCCGAATTCTTTTGTGCGTACGCCCGCATCGCAATTTCCACACTCAGCATGTGACGTCGCAGAGCCTCGTTCTGAGTAAACTCGCACATCAGTTCAAAGGCTTCGGATCGCGTTGGCATACTCATCTGGAATTTAAGGTGAAAAGAAAAGGGTCAGGTCAGTGAAGAGAGTCCTGCGGTTAAGGCCGGTGCCGGGCCGTCGAGTCGGAAGCAAGACATTCCCGGTCGCCCAAACAACGTGTTATTTGTCGTTTTCCTCTTGGTCGGATTTCTCTTCCGTTGCCTTTTCTTTGGCAGCTTTCTCCGCTTTTTCTTTTTCTACGTCCTGGAGTTCTCGCCAAGGTTCTTTCTTTTTGTAGCTGTCAAATTCTTTTTGCAAGCTTGCTCTTTGCTCCTTGGTTCGCTCTTGGTCAACCGTTCCGTCTTTTCCGTTCTTCTGATTGAGTTCGATTGCTTTCTCAATCCACTCGATCGCTTTATCAAAGTCCCCTGATTCAGCGTAACCGGAAGCAAGCGTGCTCATGATGTGCGCTTCTTTGAATTTGGTTATTTCGGCCGCTTGCGTCGCTAGTTGGATAGCTCTCTTGCCATCACGGAGATCATCCTTGGGGGTTGTCGCGAGGACCCAGGCAAGATTGTTGAGTACGCCGTCATCGAGCGGTGTCAGTTCTTCAACTTCTTCTTGCTCTTCGAGTTCATTGATTCGTTTAGCCAAATCGAGTGCTTCGTTATAGTTGTTGATTGCTTTGGCGTGATCACCCGTTGAGAGGCGGGCATCGCCAGCACCTCGAAGGGCCGCAAATCTGCGTCGGAGCAAGAGGATTTGATTGGCAGCAGTTCGCTTGTCCAGATTGTCGAGCGAGTTTTGGTCAATCAGTTTCGTGTAAATGCGGACGGCTCGAGAGGGTTGCTCGTCTGCGTTATAGAGCATTGCCAGTTGACGTTGGTAAAACTGGTTACTGCGATCGTTTTCGGCGAGTAATTTAAAATCTTCAATTGCATTTTTCAGATTTCTCTGTTGCGAATAGATGATTCCACGAAGTTGAATCCCTTCGATATGGTAGGGGACGATTTCCAGGACTTCCTTAACATCATCGAGGGCGGCGGCGAGATCCTCTTTACCAGCTTTTTCGGAGAGGACAGAAGCTCGAATCATGAGAGCTCCGACATTTTTCCGATCCAATTTGATGGCTCGACTGGCGTCAGCGATCGCATCGTCAGGTTTTTCTCCGATCAAACTAAGTTGAGCTCGCAGGGTATGCGTGAGTGTATTGTCAGGCTCAAGCTCAATGGCCGTATCGATAATGTCGAGGGCTTCTCCTTGGATTTCTTCGTCAAATTTCGAACCCATTCGCAGCAAGTTGGTGACCACAACGATGTGGTTTTCGACATTTTTTGAATCGGAGTCGAGCCACTTCTTCAAATCGGGAAGAGCCGCTTTGGGCTCTCGTTTGGCTAAATAATAATTAGCCCTGCGACGAACTGCTTCGATATTGTCGGGGTTGATCTTAATGGCTTGGTTCAAGTCAGCGATTCGCGTCTCTTCGTCATCGGTAAGTTTGGCTCTGAGGAAAAGTGCATCACTAAGTTGAGCTTCGTCGTCTCCGGTAAGCTCGACGGCTTTCTCGATTGCTTCGAGAGCTTCGTCCTGATCGCCACCCGGCAAACCGTTGAGTTTGGCAATCATTAAATGGGCTTCTGCCATGTCGGGTTGCATCTCGATGGCCTTCCGCAGGCGGGAGAGTGCTTGGGAGCGATAAATTCTCCACCGTGTATCTTGTCCGTTACCAGCAAAAATTCTTTTACCAAGTTGGTCTGCATGTTCAAAAAGGGTAAAGGCTGCAAGTTGTTTGGCGTCAACTTCGTCTTCTTTGCTCAGTCCCTTCTCAATCGCCGATTCGCAGAGTTTGACGACGGCATCAAGGTCCTTAGTCGTTTTTGCGCTGAGTTTTGCTTCACTCGCTTTGTCCAGATCTGTTTTGCCGTCTTCCTGTCCCCAAGCCGAAGCACCAACGCCAAGCATCAAAAAGGTGGTAAATAAAGCGGTCAAATTGGGAATCCAACTTTTGGATTGCATCGTCAACTCCTGTAATATCAAAGCCTGTAAAACTATCCCCCAATTCTATTTGATTTGACGCAATCGGAGAACAAGCAAAAGTCGACTTCCGGGCATTCGAAGTGGGTTTACGTGTGATTTCTTGCGAAACGTGTGAACCCGACTTGGCTTGTGGGGCGAAATTCGATGTTTAGCGGCCGATATCAGTTTGAAATTCAGCCTCGGAAAACCCATCTCTCAGGTTTGGATGGGGTGGTTGAGGATTGACTGACCGTGGATGGGGCGGGGGTTTGGCCCGGGCCTTGCCCTGAATCCTAGATTAAGCTGGTGGAGGAGACGTTTGCGGGTGTCATTGATAGAGGATTAAGGGATCCAAAACGAATCAAACCTGCGATGTTTTGTCTCACCCAAGTTCACAATTCGAGCGCAATTTGGCCTGACAAGGCGTTGAGCGGGGGTCAGGTGAAAACTTGTTCCTTTGATTCGAATTAATTGGCCGATAGGACTTTTAAGAAATGGTTAAACTAAGTTTAATAGTCCCTTCCAAATAAGACCCATATCTTACCCCAAAATCAACGTTAAAGGCACTTTAGAATGTCGAATTCGCTCGGTCGTCGTACCGTCGCTCCTGTGGTTCTGATCGTTTTCCTGCTGACGATGTTAGCATGCCAAAATGATGTTCTTGCTTTTCAGCAAGAAACCGGTGCCCCGTCGGATGCAGCTGCACCACTTGATACTGAATCGCCCGCTGTCGCTACAGATTCCAAAGCCAACGGCGATTCGATGCTTAGCATTTTCATGTACGCCATTCCCTTGTTCGGGGTTTTGGGGCTTGCCTTTACTTATTGGAGGTCAACATGGGTATCAGCTCAAGAAGTTGGTACCGAAAAGATGGCAAGGATCGCGAAGAACATCACCGATGGTGCGATGTCGTTTCTCAAGGCTGAGTACAGCGTGCTGATTTTCTTTGTTGCTGGCGTGGCGGCGATTCTGGGATACGCGGGAAATAGTCAAGGAGAGAGCTCGTCTGCCTACATCGCCCTGTCATTTGTCTTGGGGGCATTTTGTTCAGCCTTGGCCGGATTCATCGGAATGCGTGTCGCGACAAAAGCTAATGTTCGTACGACAAACGCGGCTCGAAACAGTTTGGGGGGAGCTCTTGAAGTTGCTTTCGCCGGCGGAAGCGTAATGGGGATGGGCGTCGTTGGATTGGGAGTTCTTGGGCTTAGCGTTTTGTTCCTGGTTTATTCAAAAATGTTTGGCTTGGATTCTCAGGCTGACGTGATGCGTGTCATTACGGTTCTCACTGGGTTTTCATTTGGAGCTTCCTCGATTGCTTTGTTCGCTCGAGTCGGCGGTGGAATTTACACCAAAGCGGCTGACGTGGGTGCGGATCTGGTTGGTAAGGTCGAAGCCGGTATTCCTGAAGATCATCCGCTCAACCCGGCGACCATTGCTGACAACGTGGGTGACAATGTCGGCGATGTTGCAGGCATGGGAGCTGACCTTTTTGAATCATATGTTGGTTCAATTATCGGTACGATGGTTTTAGGTGGCGCGTTTTACAGTTTGGGAGAATTCAGTAGCGATGGCTTCGGAGGATTGTCCGCTGTCATGTTGCCTCTCGTTTTGGCCGCTGTCGGAATTGTGACTTCGATCGTCGGGACGTTCTTTGTTAAAGTCAAAGATGGCGGGAATCCGCACCACGCTTTGAACTTTGGAGAATTTGGATCCGCTTTGATTCTCTTGGTCCTGACCTATTTCATTATTGATTGGATGCTTCCTGAAACATGGCTGTTTGGGGGTAAGGCATACACCAGCTTTGGCGTTTTCCTCGCGATTGTGTTTGGCCTCTTTGCCGGTTTAGCCATCGGCAAGGTCACTGAATATTACACGGGAACTGGAACTAAGCCAGTTCAGTCGATTGTTAATCAATCCGTTACTGGTTCGGCGACCAATATTATTGCTGGATTGGGTGTCGGAATGATGTCGACAGCGATTCCAATCATTATCATCGCGATCACGATTATCTGCGCGTTTTCGTTCGCGGGGCTTTATGGGATTGCAATCGCGGCCGTTGGAATGCTTTCCAATACCGGAATTCAGCTTGCCGTTGATGCGTACGGCCCAATTTCAGACAACGCAGGTGGAATCGCGGAAATGGCTGAATTGCCACCTGAAGTTCGTGAACGAACCGACAAACTGGACGCGGTTGGAAATACGACGGCAGCAATCGGCAAAGGCTTTGCGATCGGCTCAGCGGCTTTGACTGCGTTGGCTTTGTTTGCCGCTTTCATGACCTCGTACAACTCGAACAAGCAAGAGGGAATGGAGCTTGCTCACCTTAGGTTGGATTCGATTGACATCATTAACCCTTACGTGATGGCTTCTTTGTTTATCGGAGCAATGCTGCCGTTCCTGTTCTCGGCGATGTCGATGAATGCGGTCGGGCGTGCAGCGATGGCGATGATTCAAGAAGTGCGAAGACAGTTCAAGGATATTCCTGAATTGAAAAAAGCACTTAACGTGATGAACAAGAATGGCGACAAGGAATACGAGGAGTGGTCAAAAGAAGATCAACAGACTTTTGATGAAGCCGACGGAAAAGCTGAGTATGGTAAGTGTGTTGCCATCTCAACACGGGCTTCGATTCGCGAAATGATCCTGCCCGGTCTGGTTGCGGTTTTGGTGCCGGTCGCTTTTGGTTTCGGTCCAAAGTACCTGGCCAAATTGGCTGGCGATGACGAAAGTTCGATGCTTTACCAGTTGTTCAACGGTATGGGTGGCAACACCAATGCGATGATGCTCGGTGGGTTACTCGCCGGCGTGACCGTGTGTGGCGTCCTGATGGCTCTGTTCCAGTCCAATGCAGGCGGTGCTTGGGATAACGCGAAAAAGATGATCGAAGAAGGTGCCGAGGTCGACGGCGTGAAGCTTGGCAAGGGAACTGAAGCACACAAAGCGGCTGTCGTTGGTGATACCGTTGGTGATCCGTTCAAAGATACTTCGGGTCCTTCTTTGAACATTCTGCTCAAATTAATGAGCGTGGTGGCTTTGGTGATCGCGACTTTGATTTAACGTTGTTTGATGAAAACATGGGCGGCGAAAGTCGAACCGCCATCTACTGCCTGCTTGCCGAACCCGGTAGGCAGGCAATTTTTTTTGATGACGCCCAGCAGTGCAATTCGCATTCTTAAATTGGATTGCGATTGAGGTAAATTACCGAACTAGATGATCTATCCGTTGGTCTCTGACAATGAACGAGCGGCAGTTGTAAGCTCGGCAGTTGTAAGCTCGGCAGTTCCAGAGGCAGCAAAGCCTCGAAGGCGGCATCCTATTAATAAAGGGTCCAAGTTGGCGATTCTAAGCCCGCGGGGGCGATGAACGACCGATTATGTCGTTTGCTCCAATATCGCAGGCGCGAAGAGAACCTTCGGACTCTAGATTTCTTAAAAAAGATTTTCTTGAGCCAAGTTTTCAAAAATTGGGTCAATTCGAACAGGCGATATTATCGGGCTCGCCGCCGAAAAATTGTCGGTTTTCTTGCGTTGAAACGGCCTAAAACACCAAAAATTCCTTTGAATCCCGTTATTAGCGACTATCCTTGAAAGAGTGTCGCGGGATTGATTTTCAGGACCGTTTGCCGATATACCTCTATGTAGTTCTAACCATTTGCGGGCAAGCAATTTGGTTCCAATAACGAGGAGTTCTTTTGATGAGAACGTTATTAAGAGACTGGATGAAGTTTTCTGTTGCTTTGGTGGCTGTCGTTGCCTTTTCGGGGCTGGCTGATGCCGACGAAAAATCCAAAGAAGAGAAAGAATCACCACGGGCCAGATTGGTCAAAGAGCGACGTATGAACACGATCGCGAAAACCCAAACGCCAGTAGAGGGTTTCAAGTCCGTCGAAATGTTCGACGCGATGGGTGTGGGCGAAATTGAAGTGATTATTCGAACCAAGAGTGCTGCTCAAGCGAACTTGATTGTGAAAAATACTTCAGACAAACCACTTGCTATCCAAATGCCGGCAGCATTTTCTGCTGTGCCAGTCATGCGTCAAGGCGGCGTCGGACTTGGCGGCGGTGGTGGTGGATTTGGTGGTGGAAACCAAGGCGGCGGCGGATTTGGCGGTGGCGGTTTTGGTGGTGGCCAAGGTGGCGGCCAAGGCGTTGGTGGCGGATTCGGTGGCGGCCAAGGCGGCGGTCAGTTCGGTGGCGGCCAAGGTGGCGGTCAGTTCGGCGGCGGCGGCGGTGGCGGTGTATTTAACATTCCCCCAGGACGCGTCGGAAAAGTTTCGGTTAACACTGTCTGCCTAGAAGAAGGTAAGCCAGATCCCAAGTCACAGATGACTTACAGAATTCAACCTCTGTCAGATTTGAACTCAGATCCAAGGATCTTTGAAATGGTTCGTATGATGGCAAATGGTGAGATTGCTCAACCCGTGGCTCAGGCCGCAGCATGGAACACCGCCAATCATCTTTCTTGGCAAGAGTTGCTGGTTAAGAATCGAATTGAGCGTATGGACGGATCGTACGAACGATACTTCCATCCAAACCATCTCCGAATTGCTCAGAAAGTTGTTACCGCCTCAGCACAACGTGCTCAGGCTCGAGCCGAGTGGCTTAAACGACTTCAAGAAAATCAATCTCCTTCGGAGCAGAGATACAGAACTTCGGTTGAAAACGCAAACGAATAAAGAGTTTGCGTCCAGACCACTTTGAATCAAACAGCTGGCTTTTGGGGCCAGCTGTTTTTTTGCGCAGACTCACAGGCGGAAAGTAGATTCGCGATTCACTTCGCCGGGGATTAGGGGGCCTGTTTCACCAGAATCAGGTTCCTTGGGGAAGCGGTCAGATTGGTCTTAGAGGCCAACGCTAACCAACGTGAGGGGCAAATGGCTCTGCTCAAATGATCCAACATCTCGATTGAGCCTCTGCTCGGGTCAGTATTCGCTCATCTCAACGTTCAGTCGAACTGATGCATGCTCAGGTCAAGACCGGCGAGTTTCTGGATAGCTTGGCGACTTATTCCGGTGTGGTTAGACGGTATTCGCGAACCAATATTCGATGGAGCGGTTCAATCGCGACATGGGCGTCTTGGGTTTCTCCTTGGGGCTGCGGCAATCTTTTGACTAAGTACGGGACCGGAATGATCTAGCTCAGGTTTCGCTTGAAATTCGAACTCAGGGAGATGATGATAGGGCTGAAATTCCCCGGTAATCCTAATTGCCATCCTTCAATTTTCGCGATCCCAGGAGTCAGTTCAAAATGTTTATTCGATTACTAATGTTTGTTGCAATGGTTTTAGCAGCGACCGGGCAAACGGTTCAAGCGCAGCAAACGTTGAAACTTCCATCTTGCTTTAGCGATCACATGGTCCTTCAGCAACAACAGCATGCGAAGATTTGGGGTTGGGCAGAAGCCGGCAAGATCGTCAATGTTGGATTCAGCGGACATTCAATAAACGCCGTTGCTGACGATAAGGGATACTGGAGCGCGTTGCTTCCGAAACTGGCGGCCAATGCAGTTCCGTCAAAGCTGAATATTTCTTGTGGCGGTGAAGAAGTTGTCATTGAGGATGTCTTGGTTGGCGAAGTCTGGTTTGCTAGTGGCCAATCCAACATGGCATGGAATCTAAGGAATACAACTGATAGCGCGACTGAGATTGCGTCGGCGGATATGCCAGGACTGCGAATGTTTCTAGCGGCCCCGACCCCAGCCAAAGAACCTCAAACGGATATTCAGGGTGCTTGGAATGTCTGCACTCCTGAAAACGTGCCGCTATTTTCGGCGACCGCGTATTACTTCGCCAAAAAAATCCATCAGGAAACCGGAGTCCCTGTGGGCGTGATTAAATCAGTAATCGGTGGTAAGCGATGTGAATGCTATTGCAGTCGTGAAGCCATGATGAGCAATGAAAATGGCAAGGAAATGATAGCCCAGTTGGATGCTCAGTCGAGCGCCTATGATCCAGAGGCGGCTCAGCAAAAGTATGAAAAATCCCTGAAGGCTTGGCAGGCTAAAACGGAAAAGCTTCAGAATGCAAATCGAGAGCTGCCTAAGGAAAAACGTAAAAGAATGCCTCGCAAGCCTCAGAAACAGCAACCCCCAATGATGAATCCGGGGAATCCAACCGTGTTATATAACGGGATGATCCATCCGTTTATTGGCTACAACATGCGGGGGGCGATTTGGTACCAAGGCGAATCGAATGCAAGAGCGAATCTCGCCCCCATTTACCAAGAGATGTTTACCCTGATGATTCAGGATTGGCGGACTCGTTGGAATCAGGATTTTCCATTTTACTTCGTGCAGTTGGCCAACTTCCGCAAGGCGACGACAGAACCAGGGGTCGACAATGAATGGCCGACTATTCAGAACCAGCAGCGACTGACGCTTGATTTTCCTTATACAGGCATGGCAACGATCAACGACATTGGCGAAGAATCAGACATTCACCCCAAGAATAAAAAAGACGTGGGTGAGCGTCTGGCGAGGTGGGCACTGAAAAATGAATACGGCAAAGATGTGGTCGTCAGTGGTCCCCTGTACGAAGCGGTAACCTTTGACAATCAAAAAGCGGTCGTTGAGTTCAAACACATCGCTGATGGGCTGAAAAGTCGGGATGGTGAAGCACTCAAGCGATTCGAGATCGCCGGTGAGGACAGGAAATGGCACTGGGCTCAAGCTGAAATTGCCAACAACCAAGTCGTAGTCACTTGCAAAGACGTCCCCCGACCGGTTGCGGTTCGTTACGCTTGGGCATCCAATCCGACCGGGGCAAATTTAGTGAACTCAGAGGGCTTGCCTGCTTCGATTTTTCGTACTGACCAATGGAAGGCCAGCTTTGAAGAGTAACTTGGCCTAAACACGCACCGCACTGTTCAGTAGGTGCCGACCCGCAATAAAACGCGGTGGCTTGCAAACTTCACAAGCCACCGCGATTTTATGTTTGAGTTAATTTTGCTATTGGACAAATGCCAACAGCTAAGATGCAAATTATTGCGACTCCATCTTGCCTCGCCGGTCGACTGGTTCAACCAATGATGCTTTCAAGAAGTCCGAATTCAGTTGGCCAATAAACGCGATCGAGATCCCTTTGGGGCATTGAGCTTCGCATTCAGCATAGTTGCGGCACGAACCAAAACCCTCAGCCTCCATTTGGTTGACCATGGTTTGAGAACGCGAATACCGTTCCGTTTGACCCTGCGGTAATAAGCCGAGGTGAGAAGCCTTCGCCGCTGTAAAAAGCATGGCTGAACCATTGGGACAGGCCGCTACACAGGCGCCACAGCCGATGCAGGTGGCAGCGTCGAGCGAGGTCTCAGCGACTTGAGGGTCGATCGGAATCGAGTTTGGCTCCGGCTTGGGACCGGAGTGGTTGCTGATGAAGCCACCCGCTTGGATAATTCGGTCAAACGCGGAACGATCAACCACCAAATCCTTCATCACGGGAAACGCACTAGCACGCCACGGTTCGATGTAGATTTCGGCGCCGTCAGCAAAGTGTCTCATGTACAGTTGGCAAGTCGTGGTCTCGGCTTTGGGCCCGTGAGCCTCGCCGTTAATGACCATCGAACACATTCCACACACGCCTTCGCGGCAATCGTGGTCAAAGGCGACAGGTATCTCACCATCCGCGGTTAATTTTTCATTCAGGCAGTCCATCATCTCAAGAAAGGACATATCCGGCAGGACATTGTCGAGGTCGTAACTCTCCATACTGCCTTTGTCGGTCCGTGATTTTTGTCGCCAAACGTGTAGCTTAATTTTCATGTTTTATAATTCCTGTCCGCCAGCGGAAGCGCTTCAAAAGACAGCTTTTCTTTGTTTAATTCTGGTTCTTTACCCTCGCCCTTGTACTCAAATACTGAGACAAAGGAGAAGTTGTTGTCATCTCGTTTTGCTTCGCCTTCGGGCGTCTGATGCTCTTCGCGCAAATGGCAACCGCAAGATTCATCTCGCAAAAGTGCATCACGACACATCAATTCGCCAAAGTCAAAAAAGTCGACCATGCGTCCAGCCTTCTCCAGCGATTGATTTAATTCATTCGCCGCCCCAGGCAGTTTCAGGTTGTTCCAGAACTCCTCCCGAAGTGCTGGAATCTTTCTCAATCCCTCTTTAAGAGATTCTTCGCTGCGGGAAATGCCGCAATGTTCCCACATAATCTTTCCCAGCTCTTGGTGAAATGATTGCGTTGTCCGCGAACCATTCACCGAAAGCAAGCGATTGATTTGATCTTTCGCGGCTGCTTCGGCTTGTTTTAACTCTTCGTTCTCGGTGCTGTACTGTCCGGGTTCGTGGCGGCTAAGGAAATCGCCGATGGTGACCGGGATAATGAAGTAACCGTCGGCCAAGCATTGCATCAACGAGCTTGCTCCCAAACGATTTGCACCGTGATCCGCAAAATTTGATTCGCCAATCGAATACAGCCCTGGAATGTTGGTCATCAGGTTGTAGTCGACCCACAACCCACCCATGGTGTAATGCACCGCGGGGTAGATTCGCATCGGTGTTTTCGTTGGGTCGTCGTCAGTAATCCGCTCGTACATTTCGAAGAGGTTGGCGTATTTTGATTTCACGGCATCAACGCCCTTGTCGGCGATGGCAGCGGCAAAATCGAGATAAACACCATACCCGGTTGGGCCAACACCTAAGCCGTTGTCACACACGTCTTTGGCATTTCGAGCCGCCACGTCGCGAGGAACAAGATTACCAAAGCGTGGATACCGTTCTTCCAGATAGTAGTACCGCTCGGCTTCGGGAATATCAGATGGGGTCCGTTTTTCATCGGGGTCGCGTGGGACCCAAATTCGTCCGTCATTTCGGAGCGATTCGCTCATCAAAGTCAATTTAGACTGGTAATCGCCCGAGGCCGGGATGGAGGTCGGATGAATCTGGGTAAAGCAAGGGTTAGCGAAACCAGCACCGCGTCGGTAGGCGCGAAAGTTGGCTGTGACGTTACAGCCTTTGGCGTTGGTCGAAAGATAAAATACGTTGCCGTAACCACCACTCGCCAAAACGACTGCGTCGGCAGCATGTGAGCTGATCTCGCCGGTTTCAAGATTGCGAACGACAACGCCCTGAGCCTTGCCATCGACCACAACGAGATCGAGCATCTCCGTTCGGGTGTGCATCTTGGCCTGCTTGGCAGCGATTTGTTCTTCTAATGCAGAGTAGGCACCCAGCAATAATTGTTGACCGGTTTCACCTCGGCAGTAGAACGTCCGCTCTACCAACACTCCGCCGAAAGATCGATTGGCAAGTTTTCCGCCGTACTCACGCGCGAAGGGAACGCCCTGAGCGACTGCTTGATCGATGATGGACGTACTTAGCTCGGCGAGGCGATAGACATTTTGCTCGCGTGCTCGATAGTCACCACCTTTTTGGGTGTCGTAAAAGAGCCGCCAAGTTGAATCGCCGTCGTTGCGGTAATTCTTCGACGCATTGATCCCCCCCTGAGCAGCGATGCTATGTGCCCGCCGGGGTGAATCTTGAAAGCAAAAACATTCAACCTGGTAGCCCATGGCAGCCATCGAGGCAGTCGCGGACGCCCCCGCCAGTCCAGATCCAATCACAATGACCTTGTACTTGGGGCGATTTTTTGGGCCGACCAGTCGAAGGTCGTTTTTGTGTTTTGTCCAAGCGTCTTTGATCGGACCGCTGGGAATTTTCGAGTCTAACGTGAGCATGGAACTGCTTTTAAGTAAGAACTGTGTGTACCTGTGTGACGCTTTCGAATTGGCGCCAAAACTATTTGTGCCCCGTCAGAAGATCGTGGGGATAAGCAACTGGATCCGGCATCAATCCCGACATGAAGGAAAGCGGAATTGAAATGAATCCAATGATCACTGCGATCGTGAGACCGGTAGAAATCAACCGGAGCGTTTTATTTCGGTCAGGATTATCCAAACCAAGCGTCTGAAACAAACTCCAAACGCCGTGATTCAAGTGAAAGCCGATGACGACCATTACGAATATGTAACCTAAAGCCACGAATGGATTACCAAACGAGTTGAAGAGGTTCTGGTAGATGTATCCGTGCTCGAATCCACCGATCTGAATCGTACCGGTGGTGAAATGTAGGATGTGAAAGATGACGAAACCGAGGATCAAGATTCCGGTAAACATCATGTACAACGCCGGAAGCGAAGCGGCTTTCTTTTTACTTTTGACGTAGTTAACCGGACGGGCTTCTTGGCTGAGCATGGCAAGTTGGCTGACGACCAGCACGTGAAGAATCAGCGAAAGCAGCAAAACACCGCGGGCGCTCCACAGAACGAACTGCTCGGGAACCAACGGGGCCCCAGCAACCTTGAGAAACTGGCCATACTCGTCGATGTGCGGAATGCCATCGGGCGTGGAGCCGGTAAAGACCTTAAGGTTCCCTGCAACGTGGCCTAACAAAAATCCAAAGAGGACCAGTCCGGTAACGGCAGCGATGAATTTCTTGCCAATCGTGGTGGCATATAACGCTTTTATACGATTCATGTTATTTCAAGCAGGAGAACCGAGTCA
>JAQWLH010000251.1 GCA_029247405.1 Mariniblastus sp. | reverse complement strand
ACCGAATACGCAACGGGTGGTTATGCAGCAAGATGGCGACTCCAGGTCTCTGTGGTGCGGTGGGTGAGATAAAATTAGAATTTAATCAACAAGCCCACTACCGAGTCTGCCGTTCAGTCTATCGAATTCTCCATTGGTTCCAACCGGCTTTTCTGATGACCAACGGCAAAGAAAATTTTAAAAAGAGAACCATCGGAATCCGTTCCCTTTACTCCCAGACAAAAAAGCCAAAGAACTGTTGACAGTCAAGAGACACAAAGATGAAATTAAAAACACCCGTCGCCGGATTGGGCTAACCCTCAAATCCAGCCTCAATTTTCCGCCAAATAGGACGGCAAAACTCCTGATACTCTCATTTCCAAGTAACCCCTGGGGCATTGAGAGGATCAGAACGTTTTCCAATTAACCTTTGCTGCATCAATTGTGGTGGGCAATCGTCGCAAATTCTGATTGTTTTCCTGCTACAATAGGTGTTCCGAGAACACACACCATCATTTTTGTTGAACGATGAATCGACGCAAGCTTCTGAAACGCTCCTTAGCAACTTGTGCATTAGTCCTTTCACGGCTGAAAGCTACTCCGGCTTTGTCCATATTGGCAAAACCAGATAAACCGAAATTCAAAACGGATCTTAGTGGCCGTCGAGTAGGCATAAATGCCAATCAAGAGCAACTTATTGAACTAGCTTGCGCGAACGGATTTGGAGCGGTAGAACCGCTACTGGGGTCAATCAAGACAGCCGGAAGAGCAGAACTTGATTCGCTCAATAGAAAGCGGATCAAAGCTAATTTGGCTTGGAGCGCGGCTGACTTACCCGTTGAGTTTCGTCGAGATGAGACCACGTTTAGAAAAGACCTACGATTACTGGGCCCAGTGGCAAAATCACTCCAAACACTTGGGGTCACTCGCATTGGGACGTGGATTATGCCGTGCCATGACTTTCTTACCTATCGTGCTAATTTTCGTTTGCACGCAACCCGCCTCAAAGAGATTGCCCTTGTACTGGAACAATACGAACTGCGATTGGGCTTGGAATATGTTGGTACGAAATCACTTCGGAACCAAAAGCGTTTCCCTTTTTTGCACACGATGCAAGAGACCAAAGAACTAATTGCAGTGGTCGGCCAATCGAACGTTGGATTTGTACTCGACAGCTGGCACTGGACGATGGCCGGCGAAAAAGCTGAGGACATTCTCAGTCTGACCAATGAGCAGGTGGTCGCCTGCGATCTCAACGATGCTCCCAAGGGAATAGAATTGGATTCTCAGATTGACCATCAACGCGAACTCCCCATGGCAACCGGAGTGCTTGACACTCAAAGCTTTCTGCAGGCCCTGGTCGACATCAAATACGATGGTCCGATCAGAGCCGAGCCTTTTAGCAGTTCGTTGAATGAGCTTGACGACGCACCAGCAGCCAGAGCAACGGCTAATGCCATGCAAAAGGCTACCGCAACAGTCGGCGTTTAAGGTGACCGACTTACCGACAATCACCACGAAGTCATTACAAAAACTAAAAGACTAAGGTACATTTGCGACTAACCTTATAACTCTGCCTACCCGTCGACGCGGGTTTCAGGGATTGCTTTACAGCGGCATTTTAAACCAGCACGCGGCGTGTGCTGCCATACCGGACTTTATTTGAGAACACAATCATGAGACTTCTTTTCCTCCCGATCGCCTTGACCTATGTCTTTTGCTTATCGTACGGCAACATCGAACCAGCTTCGAAGAAAAGCCCAATGTCAGATGCCCCCGCTCGCTCTGCAATAATTCAAGATGATGTTTCAATGGATGAGCAATTTGAACCAGTCGATAACATGCACCATTTCATGGAATACATTTGCGAGCCCAGCTACAAAGGTCTTAAAGCTGGTTTGGCCGAAGAACCCAAAGACCGTCGCAGCTGGAAAGCGTTCAAGAACCATGCACTCGTCTTGGCCGAAACCAGTGCCCTCGTCGCAGCACGCGGACCTGAGGCGCCCGAAAAATCAAAACAATGGAAGCAAATCTCGCTTAACGTCCATAAACATGGAAAAGCACTTTACAAGTCATCCGGTAATTACGCTCAAGCCAAACAACATTACGGTTTGATGATTGACCAGTGCAACAAATGTCATCAGGTTTTTGCCAAGGGAAAATACCAGCTGGACAAATAGTAGAATTCGTGCCTCAATGAGTCTTTAATCGTCAATGACCAACTCACTCCAGCCTGTTGTCTGGTAATACCTCAACGCCATGATGGAATTTTCATTTCACGTTGAGAGCTGAAGGAAGAACCTCCAATCAAGCAAACGGTGACCCCAGAATGGAATTCATGATGGCCAAGTTCAATTTCGACAAGACCTTAACGGAATTTCCGACGAACTCTGCGTGCGTGGAATTTGCGTCCCTCCGATTTGGATTTAGAGCCAAATTACTGTTCGCGCTCGCGTTAGTATTAATTGCACAGTCAATTGATGCTCCGTCCCTGAGCGCGGTGTCGGATGAATCTCCGAACATCGTCATCATTTTGGTCGACGACATGGGATATGGAGATGCGAGTTGCTACAACTCGAATTCCAAGATCCCTACACCCAACATCGACAGTCTGGCCCGCGATGGAATGCGATTTACCGATGCACATGCACCGGGCCCACTTTGCCATCTTTCACGGTATGGCTTAATGACGGGAGAGTATCCCTTTCGCGCGACAACAGGAAAATGGAGGCAACAACCCAGCATTGCCAGCGATCAAATCACCATTGCGTCACTCCTAAATGCGAGCGGCTATCAGACGGCAATGGTCGGCAAGTGGCATTTAGGGTTTTATGAAAACGGATACGACCAACCCTTAAAGGGCGGTCCAGTTGACGTGGGCTTTGATTCATACTTTGGCATTCGAGCTTCCACCGACATTCCGCCTTATTTTTACATTCGCGGAGACAGAGCAGTTCAGGCCCCCACCCAACCTGTCGAGGCGGTTCAGTCACCGGGCTGGTCGCCGATCCAAGGAGCTTTTTCTCGCGAGGGTCTCATCGCACCCGATCTCGAACTCCGGGACGTCCTTCCCCGGTTCACACAAGAGGCGATTGAAGTCATTGATAACCATGCTAAATCAAAGACAGAAAAGCCATTGATGCTCTACCTTGCTTACCCCGCACCGCACACGCCCTGGCTTCCTGCTCCGGAATTTGATGGAAAAAGCCAAGCTTCAATGTACGGTGATTTTACATGCATGGTTGATGCGAACATCGGACAAGTCCTCAAAGCCCTCGACCGCAACCAAATGCGAGAAGACACGATGGTCATTTTTACATCAGACAATGGGCCTGTCTGGTATGACGCTGACGTCGATAAATACGATCATGATTCCTCCGGCGGCTTACGTGGCATGAAAGCCGACGCGTGGGAATGCGGCCACCGAATGCCCTTTTTGATTCGCTGGCCCGGCAACGTCGCAGAGGGAGCAACATCTGACCATCTTGTTTGTTTTACAGACTTGCTGGCAACGTTTGCCGACATCGTCGGCAAACAACTTCCACCAGACGGGGGTCCCGACAGCTTTAGTTTCTTACCAAAATTGACAGGCAAACCGACTGAGCAACCAATGCGTGAGCACTTGGTAATTGCTGCTGGAAGCAAAATGTTCACGATTCGTGAAGGGAAATGGAAGTATATCGCGGGGCTTGGCTCCGGTGGATTTTCAAAACCCAAAAACGTTAAACCTGTGGCTGGAGATCCACTAGCTCAACTTTACAATCTCGACGCAGACCTTGGAGAAACAAACAATCTTTACCAAGAACATCCTGCAGTCGTCTCGAGACTAAAATCTAAGCTTAAGGAAATCATTGAAGAGGGGCACAGCCGGTAGTTCACTCAGCAGTTCTCTCATTCGCTTCAAAGCTGATACGCCAATAGGATCCGCTAAGAATCACACACGTTGGCAAATCCAGATTTTACGGTCTCAAACCGCGATGTGCGGGAACCACCGTTGGGATCAAGGGACTCGCTTACGCTAAAGAAGAAGCATCCCAGGACCTTTATGTGGTCGGTTGATCAGTTTGGCGATTTTTCAATCTTGCCACGACCGCGACCATGATACCGGAAGTCAGTAGGCAATAAGAACCCATGATGATCAACTGCAATTGAAAATCAAATTCGTTATCAATTCCCAGTCCCGTCAATCCAGGCCCAAGTGCCGATGCAAAAACCATCGCTGCGCTCGCAACGGCTCGAATGGACCCCAAGTGTTTCACCCCATAAACCTCTGGCCAAAGCGTACCAAACAGGGCACTTGAAAAACCATAAGACCAGCCCAGCAAAGCCATAAAAGCGAAAATAGACCAAGCCCCCATACTGCTGCCAAGGGCAAAACACCCCAGAGCCATTGGGATTAAAAACACCGGCAGTAAAACCACAGCTCGAAACCGGTCAACAAGCCAGCCTCCCCAAAGCGTAAACGAAACAGTCGCAACTGCTAACACTACATAAGATGCCGCGAACAATTCGGGCTCCCAATTTTTGATTTTGAGAATATGGCTTTGTTGAAAAAAAACGGATGTCCCAATGAACGCTGGCGCCAAAACTCCCAGCAGTAAAGCCCAGAAGGCATTGTCTTTGAGAACCTCACCACGAGTCCAATCTTGAACTTCTTTTGACTCATCCAACTTTGGTTCGACGAAGTTTGGATGCTGAGGAGTTCGCTCGACTCGCATTAACAAGAAGATCGCTGGCAACGCAACCAGAATCAAAGAGGCGGCGGCCAACAGCCAAGTCATCCGCCAACCCACCGCAACAACCAGCAGAATGACCATCGCCGGCAGGAGGGCCTCGCCAACCTGGTGACCCGGCGAAGTCAGTGAAATTGCCCGTCCACGTTGCGCTCGATACCATTTTCCCATCGCCGTCTGCGACGTGTGAGTCATCATGCCTTGACCGAACAAACGCAATGCGTACAACACAACACCTAGCATCAGGACGGAGGATACAAATGCCATCCCCAAGCATGCTATTGCCAAGCATACAATTACCCACGCAGCAATGCTGGAAACGGGATATTGATCGAGCACGCGTCCAAGAAACACCAACGTAATTGCACTAGCCAGAGTAGCTGCCATATAAAGCAGACCAAACTCACCATCGGTCAATTCGAAAGTCTCGCGGATGGGTCGATTAAATTGCGCAATAAAAAAGGTCTGACCGAAGCTCGAAAATACGGTCAGCAACATCCCCCCAACCAGCCAGCGCAGATTGGATTTGGTAAATTCGAAAAGACCCTGCATCAGAACTGCCAACTTTTTTCTTGAGCCAAAACTTTCACACAAACCCTGCGCGAACAATTATTCCGAATGATTATCAAACCTAATCGTTTCGATGCGAGCCCCGAAAGACGCCTGGACCCGGATTGACTCGCTCAAAACGAATCTTGCCATTATGACTTGACAATTCCACACTGCATTGTGTATCAACTCGTGCTGTAATTTTCCAGCGGCGCTTTTGCGAACTAATCTAGACATGACTGATCGACTCCTCCAATCTGACTCAACCACACTTTCCTTGGAAGATCGTGTTCGCATTTCTTTCGAGCAGCTGGGTTACCCACAACTCAACGCAATCAAGTGCTCGGCTGATGGTGATCAGATGCTTTTGAGCGGTGTTTTGAACTCTTTTTATCTCAAGCAGGTCGCCCAATCGGTCGCCGTTAAAATCCCAGGCGTCCGTTCGGTCTCGAATCAAATCGAAGTTCGATAGCGGCGGTCTCCAGTGACGATTTCGTGTGCCTTGCATGGAAACCTCCACGGAAGAACATCGAACCTATCGAACTTTGCGGTGTCCGTCGTATGAATTACGATCTTCAGCGAGTATCCTTGACGGTCGTATCCTGACACCCGCTAACTGATTTTTGCTTGAGAAGACCATTGTATCGCACTGAACTCAAGCAGCTTGCGACGTTGGCAATTCCCTTGGTGCTGGCTCAACTTGCTCAAAACACCACCTCGTTTGTTGATTCACTAATGGTGGGTCGATTGGGTAAAGATGAATTAGCTGGAATTGCCGTCGGCAGCACCGTCTTTCATTTCGTTGCCATCATTCTCTCGGGTGTAATCCTCGGCGTAAGCCCAATTGTCTCGCAAGCCAGTGGTGCGAACGACGAAGAGACCTCCAGCCGAGCTGTTCGACAGGGGCTCTGGCTGGGCGCACTGATGTTTCTTCCCGCGTTCATTTTGTTTTGGAATGCCTATCCAATATTAATCTGGCTGCAACAGACCGAGGCAACGGCTCAGGCGAGCAGCAGTTATCTCCGTGCTATTTCGTGGGGCCTTCTTCCCGCGTTATGGATAATGGCTCTGCGGGGATATCTCGAAGGCAAATCAAACACTCACCCCATCATGTTGATTTGTTTTGTCGGTGTCGGGATTAATATCATTGCCAATGACTTTTTGATGTTTGGGCGATTTGGGCTACCCGAGCTTGGACTTGTGGGGACCGGGTACGCCAGTTCGCTGGTTTATTTTAGTGTCTTCGTCATGCTACTCGGCTACATCGCTGCCAAGTACAAATCCACGCAGGTATTCGCGAGACTTCGATCGCCAGACTTTTCGATGTTAAAAGAACTATTTCGCGTCGGAGCGCCCATTTCGGCGACGCTGGCGTTTGAGGGGAGTATGTTTAGCGCAGCGGCTTTGGCCATGGGAACGCTCGGCAAGGACCAGTTGGCAGCCCATCAAATTGCTTTGCAAACTGCGTCAATCACGTTCATGATCCCACTCGGCTTAGCGATCGCGACCTCAGTTCGCGTTGGTCAAGCAATTGGATCAGGAAGTCCAATCAAAGCGGAGGTGGCGGGGAGAGTAGGTATGCTGGCGAGCATGGCGGTGATGTGCGTCGCGGGCGTGATCCTTTTCATCTTCCCGAAATTCATCGTCAGCTTGTACATCGATACCAACAACCCCATTAATCATGAGGTGATTTCTTTTGCGATTTCGTTCCTGTCAATCGCCGCGGTTTTTCAAGTCGTTGACGGACTTCAAGTGACTGCCAATGGTTCATTACGAGGCCTCAAAGACACAAAAGCAGCCATGATCTTAACCTTGATCTCCTATTGGGGAGCTGGCTCGGTTGCAGGTGTATTGTTGTGTTTTAATCTTGGGCAGGGAGGGCGTGGACTTTGGTGGGGCATGACTTGTGGGTTGGCAACAGCGGCTGTACTCCTCTCCCTCCGCTTTCATTATCGCGTCACCCGAGCCAAACTGGAATTAAACCAGGAAAAATCCTCGTCGACACAAGGTCATTGCCCCTAGAGGCGCAATAACCTTCTTCGAAATTGGCGACGTCAACTCGTGATTAAATAATTGGCCCGCAAGCCGCCGAACTCAAACGCCGAAGAATTGGCCCGGAATTTTTGTTATCATCTTTAGGACGAGCGTCGGATCAGCCCCCTGCCTTGCCCCTCCCAATGAGCGACCGAGCCGAATGCTATTTTTCTATCCAACTGGAACCGATGCGCCAATTTACCATTGGCCGTTTGCCACGGGCGGCTTGATCCTGATCAACATCGCGGTCTTGATTCTTCAATACACATTCCCCGAAACCGCTCAGGGATTGCTGCTTCAATACGGCTCCTTCAATCCTCTAAGTTGGTTGACGTCTATCTTTATGCATGCCGACGTCGTCCATCTCGTCAGCAATATCATTGGCATCGCATTGTTTGGCTGGATAATCGAAGGCAAAATTGGTTGGTGGAGGTTGATTGCAATTTACTTGGTGATTGGAGTGAGCTCCTCCGCTTTTGAACAAACCATCATGCTAATGGCCCCGAACGGGAGTTCACTAGGTGCCAGTGGAGTCGTTTTTGGCCTGATTGCAATTGCCATGATCTGGGCTCCAGAAAACGAAATAACAATTGGTTATTTGATCGTCGTTTTTTGGCGCCCAATTTGGGGCTCATTCGAAGTCACCGTACTCAATCTCGGATTCTTGATGATCGCCATCGAGTTTGTGACTGCCGCATTTACGATGTTTCACATGTCATCAGCGGTTTTACACTTGATGGGGGCCATTCCTGGATTTGCCATTGCAGTCTTGATGCTCAAACTACGTCGAGTTGACTGTGACGGTTACGACATGATCTCGCTTTGGACGGGGAAACGCGGAGAGAGAACATTGACGGTTGAACAGGAAAATGAACTCAAGGATCAGGCAAACCGAGAACGTCTGGACCGACAGCGTCTCCTCAACGACGGGCTGGAAAAAATCGACGGTTATATCAACCATGGCCATTACGACATGGCACTAAAACGATTCGAAATGCTTCGAAAGAAGAAACGATCTTTGAAAATGACCGAATCTCAACTTGTGACGATCATCAAAGCGTACGACAAGAATCCGGAAACAAAGCTCAAGTCGGTTCCAGTCATCCAGACCTACCTCGAACATTATGATTCGCACAAGATCCCATTTACTTTAATGTTGGCAAGAACGCATATCCTCGTCCAGGATCGCCCACGCCTCGGCTTAAAAAGACTCAAACAACTGAACTGGAAAGATCTGACGAGCCAACAACAAGACTTCGTTCGCAACCTGATTGAGCGAGCTAAGGCGATGATTGCTGACGGTATTTTGGAAGTAGATGATTCGTAGTCAGAACAGAAATGAACGGATCCCCTGAGCTAAACAAAAGCTCCCGCTTTTTTGAAAAACTAAGGACCTCCAGTTTCCTCCAACCGCTCTCAATCTGGCAACGCCCGGATCAAGCAATCCAAGAAATTTAAACCTTCGTTTCATACATGTAGTACGGCAATCGTTTCATCCCGAGTTGTTCGTAGACCCGCTGAGCCTGCTCGTTATCGGTTTCGACGTACAACCGCACAACTTTGACGTCGGCGGATTGGGCCAACTGCATGACCTTGGCATACATCGCGCCAAAAATGCCCTGCCCTCGATGCTCTTGGGTGACAAACACCGATTGAAAATACCAAATCATGTGATTTCGCCAGTCCGACCACTCAAACGTGATCAGTAAACTAGCGACCACTTCGGTCCCTACTTCTGCCACGAGGTAAAATCCTTTTGAAGCATCATCGAACACCGCATTGGCTGCATTCAATACCAATTCCAAATCAAGAGTCTTTCCTTCAGTTTCCAACGCCATTGCAACCTGAAACTGGGCGATTGAACGGGCATCCTCTTTTTTCGCATCGCGAATCGAAAATACTGATGAATTGGAGTTCGTTTCTGACACGGGGCTTGCCTATTGATGAGTGGGATCGGAGCCCGATTATAATTCGCAGCTGTTCTAGCTGTAAGCTGGGTAAGCCATCCCGATAGTGAGCATCGCCGTGGCAGTATCTCAGGCAAAGCTAGCCGAAAATCATGAGCCGAGATAGCAGGTAGCCAAGTCGTCTGAACGTCAAGTCGTCTGAACCCCAATTCGACGAAATGAAATCCAGAAGTACAGGTATAAATTGGCAGTCACGAGGCAGGCCTAAAGAACCAAACTCAGCAACACACCAGTTGCAATCACTGGCCCGCCAAAAACACCTAAACCAACAGAGCTACATCCATTGGGCCAAATAATTACCGGTGTGTGACTCCTTGATGCTTGCCAATTCCTCGGGGGTTCCTGCTCCCATTAACGTCCCCCCTGCACTGCCCCCCTCAGGGCCTAGATCAATTATCCAATCGGCACAACGAATCACATCGAGATTGTGTTCAATCACGATCAGAGAATTTCCTTTTTCAACCAACCGGCCCAAGACGCCAATCAACTCTCGAATATCCTCAAAATGCAAACCAGTTGTCGGTTCGTCAAGGATATAAAGCGTATTACCCGTCTCCGGCTTTGCCAACTCAGTCG
>JAQWLH010000246.1 GCA_029247405.1 Mariniblastus sp. | reverse complement strand
CTTGTTCCTGAAGCTGGTTTAATAGCTCAAGTGGCTCGGGGGGGGCGTGAGTTCCAAGCGTTTCCAGGTTGACACTTCCCTCCGATGCGTTCTCGCTATGGCATTCGAGGCAACGTGTTTCCAGAATCTGTTGAACCTTTTTGGGTAAATCCGGAATCAATGTGTCTTGTGCGACGACGCAACTTAAAAATAAGTTGGCGATAAATATCGCGAGCAGGAGGGGCCTCATTGCCATGTTGGTTGCTTGTCCATCAAAGGGGCGTGGGACTGCCGATTGAGTTGACGCTCGAAAGGTCAAATTTTGATTGTAATCTGGGCGGCATGTAAAAAATATAGTGAGTCCGGTCACGAGCCATTGCCGCGCTGAAGAGTTTTGACTCCCCCCGGTAATTTTACGAATTAAAACTCAATTCTTTTGTTTCTGTCGAAGCGCGGTTGAATGAAGGTTCCGGCAGTCAAGTTAGTTGATTTCGGGGGGGGGTGTAATTAAATAGAAAAAGGACGAGCGGAAGTTCAAAGGTCAGGTGACAACGGTTTGCTGACGACCAGCGACCTCTGGGCAACCAGATCAGCATGTCTTCATAACTTCCCCTTCTTATTCAAATGGTTATCAAGCTAGGTGTGGGGATTGGGTTTCGGTAGGATGAGCACGGCAGAAATGAGATCAAAATAAGCTTTTTAGCCGTTTTGAGTCAAAGCTCTCATTTTGGTGCCGCGGTCTCAAAACAAGACAAACGTTGACGTCAGAACTTGCCGAATAAGACGTTTTTGATCTGGCACGCCAATTGCGTACAGAATACCCGACGGGCTCAATTTGAACCCGGTCTCACCTTACTCCCCTCCGACACACTCCCTCCGAAGTATTTTGAAAGAAAACAATGATCGTGAAACAAGCTCTTACCACTGCGGCAGCCATCTGCATGATTTGCATTGCCATTTTGTTAACACAAACCGTTTTGGGGGAATTCGCAACTGCGACTCCTGCGAATGGTCAAAACGGAAATAGCCTCAAGCAGCGCGTGCTTGATTTGGAGGAAAAACAAGAAGGAAACGAAAAAGAGTTTTTTATCATCGACACTGGTTTGAGTGATTTGGATATGCGTGTCCTTGATTTGGAGAAACGAGCTGGGGCTCGTGGCTCAAGTATCAACGACCTTGGCAAGCGATTGTCATCACTTCGGGCATCGAACAGGTCGGACCATCGATTGATTTTTGCCGACCTCGAAAAGATCAAAGCGGACATTAGAGGCCTTAAGAGTGGCGATTAGGACGTTGATTTTGTACCGCGCTTTCTCGTTTGCGTTCGGGAGAGTGCGTGTTGGAACTGCTGCCGCGGACCAGTCAACCTTGCTCTAATCGCGTGGTCTTCCTACTTGATTCCAGAAGTGTCACGATGAAAATCCAATTTTTTACGGTGGCATTGGTCCTCGTGGTAGCGTTTGTTCTGTTTCGACTTAACCGCACCGCGGAACCTGAATCACAGATTCTCGCTGATGTCGGAGCCGAAATTGAAGTCGTGATTTGCAGCGCGACCAGTGCGCGGACTTCTTCGCTGCGTAACTCTGAATTGGTAGCCAATATTGTCAATGGGCTTCCAGACAGCGTTCAGGTGTTGTTGCTCGTTAGCGATCGTGCGTCGTTCGAGACCAACTCGGGAAACAATCGAGTTAAATTTATCGAGCTGCCCAAGAAAACTGACATATCGATTTGGCCTCAAGATCCCTTCATTGTCGTCGGTACTCCGGATCATAAAAAGTTGATCACTCCCTGTGTGTTCGATCGGGAGGATGACCACATCATGCCGATAGGTTTGGGCGAGATGTTGGATATCCCCGTGATACGATCGGAACTCCATTTTGAGGGAGGGAACATTGTAAGCGGTGAGGAAGCCGTTTTTATCGGGTTCAACACAATCGCGATTAATTCAAAATTGCTGGAGGTAGATGCTGCTGTCATTAGGTCAAAATTCCAGAAGCTTTTCGGTCGCCGAGTCATTGTGGTGGGCGAGGAGCAACAAGAAGTAACGCACATTGATTTGGTTTTTACTCCGCTTCCCGGTAACCGAATTGCCATCGCTGACAGTCGGTTAGGGGCAAGCTTGATGCAGAACTTGCTTGATAACAATCCGGAAGAGATGGCTTCGTTTGAGCAGCAAGCAGAAAATAACTTTTTTGGTCGAGCAGACATAACAGAACTTGCCGACCAACTTGGTAATTCCATTGTTCGACCTGCAGTGGTTGGGAAAGCACAAGAAAATATAAAGGCGAGCATTGCCGCAGGAGACCAGTTGGATGCAATCGCTCAACAGATGTCTGAGGCTGGGTATGAAGTTGAACGAGTTCCTGCTTTAGTTCCCGACCTGACACTCCAGAGAAAGCAATCGGGTAAGGAAAAAACCAACTACCCGTTTCTGACATACAACAACGTTTTGTTGGAAGAGCGAAATGGAACCTCGGTGGTTTATTTGCCGCAATTTGACTGTCCAACACTTGATAATGCTGCCGCAGAACGGTGGGCGGAAATGGGGTTTAAGGTGAAAACTATTTCCGGATTTTCAACCAGTGCCATGTACGGAGGTGCCTTACGTTGCTGCACAAAAGTCCTGTTGCGTAAACCATCGTCGAAATAAGGTTGGTCGGGCTTATGAGAGGATTTGTGTTTTCAACCGATTGCATTGAGGGTTGAACATTATTGGTTTTTTAGCTCGTCTCAAGCATCTCGTTCGCTGCTTGCGGAATTCGATTTGAAACCGTCGTACTCGATGGGTGACGAGGCTGTTTGAAAACCAGAGTCACATTCGTAGGTGAACTTAGAGTTCAAGTTACATCATCGATCAACTCACGAATCTCGCGAGAGAGATACTTCGGCTGAGTTGGAATTCTTAACAGGGGCAGATCAGCAGATTTGAAAGCATCATTGACAAAAATGTCTCGTTCGATGCGTTCCTTCCGATTATGAGAAGGGTCGTCAAGTTCGATGCACACAATCGGCTCAAGGGAACCGGGGTCGCAGAGCACAAAATCAATGTGTTTGGCAAGAATTTTATTCAGCCACTTTCGACGGTGTTTTTCGCCTTTTTCAACACGAAGTAAATCAGCAATTCGGACCATCGCAAAAATTTCCCAATCGTCTTGGACCGCTTTGGATAAAGACTTGTAAAAACGAAGCTCGGTTTTGGTTACCAGTTGACCTCGTGCTACGTAGGGCAATCGGCCTGGCGAAGCCCAGATTCGCATGAGCAAGACGAGGGCGAAAAAAACCGCCAAACCGATCCAGATATGCCACCATCCGATCAGTATGTTAAATATGAAATCCATAGAAGCTTCTCTACCTCAATCGCGAGCCTACGCGTAAGATAACCGTATGTTCGACCTGGGATGATATTAACTGATTTCGCCCGATTTCTTAATCCGGCTTTAACGTACGTTAAAAATCACGGTCAAAACCAGATTAGGCCCGGCAGTTTCGTCCAAAATTTTAACCCTGTAGATTTTTTTAACTCGTCTATGCCATCAGTCCCATTAAAACCGCTAAAAATTGGAAATGTCGAGATCGGATTTCCTATCGTTCAAGCCGCTTTGTCGGGCTATAGCGATTGGCCAATGCGCGTGATCGCGCGTCGACTGGGGGCGCCCTATACGATCTGCGAAGTCATGCTGGATGAGTTTCTCGTAAATTTAAAAGAGCGAAAACGTACCAGTCATTTCTTGCACATTTCAGATGAGGAGCATCCCGTCGGTGGGCAGTTGATGGGAGCTGAACCCGAGCAGTTTGCCTTGGGGGCGATGAAGCTGGTTGCGGCTGGATTCGATGTAATTGATATCAATTTTGGCTGTCCGGTAAAGAAAGTTCTCGGACGTTGTCGTGGCGGTTTTCATCTGAGCCAACCCGAAGTTGCTCTGGAGATCATTCGTCGGACGCGGGAGAGTGTTCCGGATGAAATTCCGGTAACGGTGAAAATGCGACGGGGCATTGATGATACTGACGAAAGTCGCGACCATTTTTTTGAAATACTCGACGGAGCTTTTGCGATCGGCGTTGATGCAATCACGGTACACGGGCGGACGGTGAAGCAGCGTTATGTTGGCCCGAGCAAGTGGGAGTTTCTAACTGAACTGAAACGTCATGTGGGGGACAAGGTGATTCTTGGCAGTGGGGATTTATTCACGGCTCAAGATTGTCTTGATATGATTCAGGAAACGGGTGTCGATGGTGTGACGGTTGCTCGTGGAGCGATTGGCAATCCATGGATTTTTAATCAAGCGCGGGCTTTAGCCGATGGTCAACCGCTCCCTGATCCTCCCAGTTTGTTCGAGCAGCGTGAAATCATGCGAGAGCATTACGTTTTAGCTGAGTCGCTTTATGGGGAGCAACGCGTGGGGCAGTTAATGCGAAAATTTGGAATCAAATATTCCATTTTGCATCCTCAACACGCCGAAGTCCGCGCTGGATTTGTGCGAATCAAAAATCGTCGTGAATGGGAAGCGGCATTGGAAAAGTTTTATGGTGAGGATTTGCCCGGCGTCCACCCGAATGGAAGGATGCACAAAGCGCAAGGGAGTTGTGCCTCGTAGTTGAGGCTTGATAAACTGCGTGCGGATTGCGAGGTGAAGTGAATGCTGGCGGTCGTTCTTTTCTTTAAGCCAGTGTTCGAAAGTCGGGCCTGCCTTGGGTCAACGCAATGTTTTGATCGCTGTTCAAAAAGTGATCGGTGAAAGATCCGCTGCTTGGATTCTCTGTTTCTGATTGGGCTCTTGGTCTACCAGCCTAGATTGATTTCCTGTTGTATGGATCATTCAGGTGATGCGATGGACCTTTCCTGTCGAGTCAACATTTTCCACCAAATAGACTTTCCTATTTAGTCAATCCTTGCCGATACCTTGGGTAACGAGAAGGAACAATGAAATTGAAAATCCTTTTCGCCGAAGAGTCTGAATTGTAAGGATTGATGATCAGAATTAGGTCGGTCGATCATCAATTCGAATTGCCATGGGATGGCAAAGACGACAACGGAAGGTCGTGCGTAACCTTTTAACTAGAGAGCGACAGGCATAGTTCGCTTAATAGTTACCTGAACTCCATTCATCAGGTGTTGTCCAATGAAAAATACCGCTCCCCACTATTTGTTATTTACAGAAGCCAAAAGTACCTCGCACTCCCACGGAATCGGAAACCGTTGGCGATTTGTGCTTGAGGAGATTGGCACTTCGAACCGGTTTGAAGAGGCAGATGAAGAACCGGGCGTATATGGGGAGCGGTTGCAGCTCTTTGCCGCGGTGAGGGGGCTCGAAGCGATTGAGCAGCCTTCACGCGTCACTCTGATTACATCCAGCAAGCATGTGGGTCGCGGGATTCGCCGTAGCCTAACATTATGGAAGGAAAACGACTGGCAGTGGGAGCGTTTTGGTGTCATGGCGTTGATTAAGGACCATGACTTATGGAAGCGAATTGACATGGCAATGGAGATTCACCAAATCAACTGCCGAGTTTGGCAGTTTGATCCGCCCCACGTGCGAACCCAAGCTCCACAAGAAGCAGATCAGGCGCGATTGCTGGAGCCTTCCTCGCCGTTTGTTTCCCCTATAAATTCTTGTGCCGAATTCGAGGAGCCCGTTTCGGCTCCCATTCACTCGGAAAAATTGACTTTGCGAAAAAGTCGCCGAGTGACTCAACAAGCTCAAAACCAATCCGCACGCATTCCAAATCTCCTCGACGAGAAAGTTAAACCCATCGGCCAGGGTAGAGCCTACGGGTATGCTGTTAACTGACGCAAAGTGGCGTTTTGGCCAGTTTTGCTTGGACGAAATTGCTTTCTTGCTGCGTTTCTAAAGACTCCGCTTGGTGGACGGCACCGCCAATTCGATCTAATCTACACGTCGTCCAAAAGATACCATGATTGCACGTAATATTTTGACATCTGTCGACCAGCTGGATTCAGTTCAAGAGTTACGGGTAGGGCGAACGAGTCAGCCGCATGATATGCTTGGGCCACACCATCTCGATGACAACACGGGGCGGGTAGTTGTTCGGGCGTTTTTGCCAACGGCTACCGAGTCTTGGATTGTTAACGAGGAGCAAAGCTTCGTTCAACCGATGGATCGAGTTGATTGTCATGGCCTGTTTGAGGTCATTTGCAACCCACAAATTTTTCAAACTACTCTCGGACTTTATCAGTTTCGATATGCCGAAGGCGAAAAAATAATGTCTGTTCATGACCCCTACGCGTTTGAACCATTTCTAAGTGATTTGGACCTGCATCTTTTTAACGAGGGTAATCATGACGAGATCTACAAACGCCTTGGTGCGCATCGGCGGCAAATTAACGGAGTCGATGGAGTCAACTTTGCCGTCTGGGCACCAAACGCGGAGAGTATCGCGTTGGTCGGAGATTTCAACGCTTGGGACAGTCGTCGTCATCCGATGCGGAAAAGGGTTCCAAGTGGTGTTTGGGAATTGTTCGTGCCAGATCTTGCTGTGGGAGAGATTTACAAGTTTCGCGTAACCGATTTTTATGGCCAACAAATTGAAAAATCCGATCCGTTTGGATTTTTCAGTGAATTGCCACCACGGACCGCTTCGGTTGTCACTGAATTGGATGACTTTGCATGGAATGATCATGAGTGGATGGAAAAGCGGGCCGAGCAGTGTCCGTCTGAGATTCCAATTTCAGTTTATGAACTGCACCTCGGCAGTTGGCGGCAAGATCAAAATCGAGAAAACGGATGGATGAACTATCGCGAGATTGCTCATCAAATTGTCGATTACTGTCGGGAGATGAATTTCACTCATATCGAATTGATGCCTGTCACGGAACATCCTTACACGGGAAGTTGGGGATACCAGACGGTAGGCTATTTTGCCTGCACGAGCCGATATGGGACCCCCGAAGATTTTATGTATTTTGTGGATTACTGTCACCAAAACGACTTGGGCGTCATCATTGATTGGGTACCCGCTCATTTCCCCAAAGATGCTCACGGACTGGCGAAGTTCGACGGAACGGCGCTCTACGAACATTCCGACCCACGGCAGGGGGAGCACCCTGATTGGAACACATTAATTTTTAACTACGATCGTAACGAAGTTCGAAATTTTTTAGTTTCCAATGCAATGTTTTGGCTGGAAAAATATCACATCGATGGACTTCGCGTGGATGCAGTCGCTTCGATGCTGTATCTCGATTACAGTCGCAAAGAGGGCGAGTGGATTCCGAACAAGTTTGGAGGTCGCGAAAACCTGGGTGCAATTGATTTTTTGAAGGCAATGAATGAGCGTGTTCATGATAAGTTTCCAGGGGCGATGACGTTAGCCGAAGAATCAACGTCGTGGGGTGGGGTATCCCGACCGACTTATGCCGGTGGTTTAGGATTCACCATGAAGTGGAATATGGGTTGGATGAATGACACCCTTCGGTACTTCCAGAAAGAATCCGTCCACCGCAAGTACCACCACGATGAACTAACATTCAGTTTGATTTACGCGTTCACTGAGAACTTTTTACTTCCCTTTTCACACGATGAAGTGGTGCACGGGAAACGCGCCCTGATTGATCAAATGCCGGGTGATCTTTGGAAAAAATTTGCTAACCTGCGACTTCTGTTTGCCTATATGTGGACGCATCCCGGCAAAAAGCTGATTTTCATGGGATGCGAATGGGGACAGTGGAACGAATGGAATTGTAATTCAGATTTGCAATGGGAACTGCTTCAGTTGGATTCGCACAAAGGTGTGCAAAAAATGGTCAGCGACCTGAATCTCTTCTACAAAAATGAGCCGGCACTGCATCAACTCGACTTTGAAGAAAGCGGTTTTGAGTGGGTCGATTGCCTGAGTCGAGAGCTAAGCTTGATTTCGTATATTCGAAAAGCTAAAGATCCCAATGATTTTGTCGTTGTCTGCTGCAATTTTACGCCAACTCCGCACCACGAATATCGTTTGGGGGTGCCAGAATCGGGGAGTTATCGCGAGATGTTTAATAGTGATTCCGAATACTATGGTGGGTCCAATGTCGGGAACGGGTTGGGGGCTCAATCAGAAGAGATTGAAGCACAAGAACGCCCCCACTCGATTCAGATCTCGATTCCCCCAATGGGCGTGGTGATTTTCAAAAGGAACGCTTGAATGCTGCGTTGATTTTGATCTGTCAACGACGGATGTTTTGAAGTTGAAGAGTTTATTTCCCGTCGTGCTTTGATTTGTTCAATATGAAAAAATATACATTTCGATGCATCTAACGGTCCATCTCCACACTTAATGTTGAATTTTTAATTCTCTTTCCAGTGCCCGTTTTTTCTGTGTTTTGGGCGATTTTTTAGACTTGATCGCGACGTGCTTCTAGCTTCATTTGTGCGATTAATCCATCAAGCTAATTGCCGGGAAAAGGTTTCTAAGTAATATGTGATCTTCGCTCTGAGGCGACGACATGAATTGTTTGCTGGAAACACAATGAACCCGACCATCCTTGATCGCATTAAAACTCGTTTTGGTTTCTTTTGTCTAATTGGCTTGTTGTTGACCGCCAACCGCGCGTATGGGCAATTGAGTTCGTTGCCCGTGACGCGTACGATCTCGAGCGGTCAATTGCACGTTTCAAGTTCAAATACTGGGGCGAACCCTTTCGAGGGAATTAACATCAACAGCTTTGTGGGGGCCGAAAGATTCTACGACGCTGGGTTTGATGGTACGGGTGCTATCGTCGGCAATATCGAAGCTGGTCATGTTGATTCCAACCACGACGTTCTCGGCCATGTGACGACAAAAGTCACGGGAACTGGTGCTGCGGGCACACTGGACGATCATGCAACGTGGGTGACCCATTCAATGTCTGGGAAGATTGCTGCTGACGCCTATGATGCGTCAAATTACTATGGCTTCGGAATTGGGAAGGGGGCTGAGACCTGGTCTGGAGCGATCGCGACAAGTTTTGGCTCGGGCGGATCATTTAGTGTCAGTAACGCATCGACCGCCAGCGTCTACTCCACGATGCTAAAGACTGGCGTTAACGGACAAACGGTAGACATCTTCAACAGCAGTTGGGGTTACAGTTCCCCATCTGGATTTAACGTTTTCGCTATCGGAGTGGATGGTTTTTTAAACGATACCGGAAAGATTGGAGTTGCCTCGGCAGGCAATAGCGGCTCGGGCTCGAATACCGTGGGAGGAATTGGAGCAGGGTACAACTCAATTACGGTGGGATCGCTTGGATCTGATACCGCGGCTTTGCCCTACGACGCGGTGAGTGGTTTTTCCAGCAGAAGCCCCAATGATTTCCGAGACCTTGATCCTGATCAGACTGTTTCGTCGGTTCGAGCCGCAGTTGACATAGTGGCCCCTGGTCAAAACTTAACATTGGCCGCAAACGGAACTTCCAGCTCATATAATACAAATTTGCAAGGCACGAGTTTTTCGGCCCCCATCGTTGCGGGCGGCGCATCGTTGATTGTTGGCGCAGGAAAAAATTTGTACGCCGGAAATTCAAAAGCCATTGATGGAAGAGTGGTTAAAGCGGTTCTACTCAATGGCGCCACAAAGATAACTGGCTGGGATAATGGCCAAGCGATTAATGCAGGGGTGATTGAAACAACCCAATCACTTGATTGGGCCAGTGGTGCCGGCGGGATGAATTTGGACGCATCGTTCGACCAGTACGTCAACAAGGCGGCCGGAGGACAGGCAGGCACAACCGATGTGGCAGGCTTGTTTACTGGCGACCAGGGTAATGTCGATGTGGTTGGTTGGGATTTTGGGTTTGTTGGCAATGATACTGGAGTCGACGATTCCAACTTGTATTTCATCGATCAACAGCTGCTCGGCGGTACCGATTTCACTGTCACGTTGACGTGGTTCGCAGATATGATTTCCGGGGCAGATGCAGACTTTTCGAACGCCGGAGCAAATCATCTTGCAAATTTAGATCTTACTGTTTTCGAATTCGACACGTTGGCCGACCGAAATATAATTGGCACGACGGCACAATCATTCAGCCTGTACAATGTCGTTGAGCACCTTCATTTTCAGACCACGGGGACTGGGTTTTACGGAATCAGCGTGGATTATTCCTTCGCGCAATATGATTTCGACACTCCGGAGACGGGCGAGTTTTATGGGCTTTCTTGGTCGGGCGTCGCTGCCGTTCCAGAACCAGGAAGCCTGCTCGCAATTGGCTTTTTGGGAGCAGTTGTTGCGTGTCGCCGTCGACGAAGAGCGGCAGCTTAGCCTACCCGTTGCCCACTCATTCTGAGCTGAGTCGATTGAGTCTCGCTCTTAGGCGACCCGCTGATGATAGCATTTGAGTGTTGCGGTCTGCAGTTCGTAAAAGCAATGGGATTTTTGAGCCTGAGGATCCAAGAAACGTTCAAAAAGAAGAACCCGGGATTTCGAGGCTGTTAAATCTTACCCTTGAATGACGTTTTGTTGTTCAAGCCAACTACATGATGTAGCTGCTTAAATTGTCTGCGAGGTGGGGGGACTGCCCGAGCGGTTCGCCATTAATTGATGTCTGGACAAGTCTCTTAAGTGCTCTACACCTGATTGTTAGCAAAATGGAACTAGCATCTGACATTTTGATAATGTTGTTCCTGAGGCTAGTAGTGTACTGATGCTTAGTCTTTTTGGTACAGTAGGTTGTGCCGTTGCCGTCGGCGACAGCAGTTTAACTCACTGACCCAGCCATTAATTCAATGCCCGGCTCGAACGGATTTCGACATCAGGATTATTCATCGATTCCCATGCCGGAATCCTATGAGCTGATCACTCCGACCAATTTGGTTGGCGGTGTGATGGAGACTAAAACTCGGGAGGACTTGGCTCGGGTTGGCGATATTTTCCAATCTCGGCGCGTTTCACGGATCATTCTTGTCCACGGCACATTAATGGGGAGTGATGCCCTCGGGTGGTTCGGACACTGGAAGACATTAGCGCCCGGGTTATCAGCTGAACTTAAATCAGCTTATAAATCGGTGGTTGATCGCATGGCGGGGGATCGTGGTAATTTCAGTATGGAGTACGCGAATCTTTTGTCCGAGTTGCTCAATCAAAATTCTCTCCAGTCAAAAAACACCTCAGCCATCAAAGTTGAACGGTTTCATTGGACCGGAGAAAATCATCACCTTGGTCGAGCGGATGCTGCGGTTCGTTTAGCTTTACA
This sequence comes from Mariniblastus sp., assembly GCA_029247405.1. Taxonomy (GTDB): domain Bacteria; phylum Planctomycetota; class Planctomycetia; order Pirellulales; family Pirellulaceae; genus Mariniblastus. Next base: position 4,692 of record JAQWLH010000246.1, on the reverse strand, counting down.
CCTGATTCAATTGGCTGAACTCGGAGAGGAGCGAGTACTTTTGCTTGGTCACAGCCATGCAGGTAACGTCTTTGCTCTAGTGACCAATCTGTTGGAGCAGGAGTCGGCTGGGATTGGTGCATTTTTTGAGGCGGCTAGTCATTTCAAGGTCATTGATGGACGCGTCGACATAGCGAAGTGGAAGGTGTTGGAGTCGAAGCTCAGAGAGAGCGACTGGAAGCGACCCAAAATCGATATCGTCACGATGGGCACCCCCGTTCGTTATGGGTGGAGCTCGGATGGCTTTGAGAACCTTTTACATTTTGTGAATCATCATCCCGTAAAAGGGACCGAACCATTTCGAGCCTGGGTTCCGCAAGATCCGAGGCAGGCTCTGGCAGCAGCCAACGGCGAATATGGGGATTTAGTTCAACAGTCGTTCATTGCAAGAACTGACTTTCCGCCTGCTTATTGGAGTTGGGATGCGTGGAGTGCCAACCGAAAATTAAGAAATCTGCTGGAAGGGTCGGAACTAAAAAACAAGAGGATTTGGAGATTCAAGCAGGGCAGACGAGTGCATGATGGCGGTAAGACATTGTTGGCCGATTATGCGATAGCCGACGAGACAGCGACGGATGTAGCCGGACATTGGATTTATACGCAAACCGACTGGTTGGCTTGGCACTTGAATGAAATTGCGGACCGATTTTACTTGACGCGGGAATCAAGCTAGGTTGATTTCATTTTGGCTTGGTTAGATGTGGCCGGCTACGAAAAATAATTGATAGCGTTTTCAAAGACAATCAACCCATCGCCTTTTTCTGCCAATCCTTCGCGGGTCCAGCGGGGATGATGGGTGGGGTCAATATGTCGCTCCGGATGTGGCATCAATCCGAAAATCCGCCCGGTCTCGTCGCAGACTCCGGCCACGTGTGCCGTCGATCCATTGGGATTGTGCGGGTACGGGACATGGCCATTTAAACCACCCGGCCGGCAGTAGGTAAGCGCCAACTGGTGATTTGAAGTAAGCTGGTTAAGGATCGAATCATTTCGAGGAACAAATTTGCCTTCGGCGTGTGCAATTGGCAAATACATTTCCTCGACGTCTTTGAGAAAGACGCACTTTTCATTGTTGGATTTCAAGTTAACCCAACAATCGACAAATCGACCACTGTCATTCCAAGTGAGCGTCGCGGGTAGCCCATCATCATCAGTCGGCAAAAGAAAACCGGATTTGATCAAGATTTGAAACCCGTTACAAATGCCGAGAATCAGTTTTCCTTGGGCATGAAAGTCAGATAGCACCTCGAACAGCCGGGACTGCATTTGGCTTCCAAGGATTCTGCCAGCTGCTATATCATCGCCATAGCTAAAACCGCCGGGGAGGCAAAGGATTTGATAATCGTTGATGATTGAAGGGTTTTCAATCAGCTGATTGATGTGGGTGAATTCTGAATGTCCACCCGCGAGGTCGAACGCAAAGGCAGTTTCCTGATCGCAGTTCGTCCCGGGGGCACGCAAAATTAAAACTTTGGGTTTTGACATCTCGGTTATTTCCAATCTAACGTGCCTTGCCAGGCCGATTTCAGGGTTTCCAAATCCGAATCAATGACAAGATTGTGGGCACACTTAATTTCAAGTTTTGCTTCTTCGGTAACGGTGCCGATAAAAATGCAATCGATTTCGTTTGTCATCGCGGCCTCAAAGGCCTGAGCATTTTGCGGTTCAATTTCAACAATGAACCGGGTGTTGGATTCGGCAAACAACATCGACGCCAAGGCGTAATTTAATTCGACTTCGTCATGCTCCCCAAAGGTCTCCATGTCGATGCCAATTCGATTGCAATTGATTTGGGCTCCGAGTCCTCCAGCAAAAGCCATTTCAGCAATTGCTGCAGCCATCCCACCTTCGCTCAGGTCGTGGCAGCTTCGAACTAATCCTGTTTTGATGGCTTCGTGAAGCAGTGCGAAAGTCTTTTTCGCTAGAGCCGGGTTAACTTTTGGGACCATCCCCCCCGACAATTCGTTGACCATTGCAAAGTGTGATCCGCCTAAGTGGTCGCCCGTGGTTCCGATTTGAAAAAGCTGGTTTCCGGATTTTTTGAGGTCCATGGTAACGCAGGTTGAAACGTCGGGTACCTGACCCATGGCACTGATCAAGAGGGTGGACGGTATCGAGATGGTCTGCCTCTCTCCCGCATCGTCTGTATAACTAAATTCGTTATGCAGACTGTCTTTTCCACTGATGAAAGGGGTTTGCATGATGACCGAGAGGTCCTGGCAAGCAATTGCGGCACGGACTAAGGATCCCAGGGTTTCTGGCCGATCGGTGTAGCCCCAGCAAAAGTTATCGAGGATGGCAATCCGTGAGGGATCGGCTCCAACCGCGACACAGTTTCGAATGGCTTCGTCGATAGCGCTAGTAGCCATGTGGTAGGTATCGAGATCACCATAGAGAGGGTTCATGCCACACGAGATCGCCAGTCCTCGTCGCGAATTAAGCACAGGGCGGACGACACCGGCGTCACTAGGCCCGTCATTTTCAACACCCACCAACGGCTTGATGACGCTCCCGCCTTGAACCTCGTGGTCGTATTGGCGAATGATCCAGTGTTTACTTGCAACATTGGGAGAAGCCAAGATTTTGCACAGATCTTCGGTCCAATGCTCGGTTGATTTTTCCGGAATGGGATCGAGCATCCGAGGCGCGGCGGGCGAGTAATTTGCCTCTCGGATCACCGGGGGCCGGCCATCATGCAAAAAACTCATGGAAACCTTACCAACCGACTGATCTCCATATTTTAATTCCAATTGCCCAGTCGGAACAAATTTTCCAATCACGGTCGCTTCAACCGATTCAGACTCACAAAGGGTTCTAAAGGCTTCCCAGTTCTGTTCAGGAACTGAAAATACCATTCGCTCTTGAGCCTCCGAGATCCAAATTTCAGTGTAAGAAAGTCCCTCGTATTTTAAGGGGACCCGATCGAGCCAGACTTCGGCTCCTATTTCCTCACCCATTTCGCCAACGGCACTTGAATAGCCACCTGCACCACAGTCGGTGACTGCGGTGTATAGATTTTGATCCCGAGCTTCGAGCATCACGTCCATTAACATTTTTTCGGTGATCGCATTACCAATTTGGACGGCACCGCCCGAGGTAATATCACTCGACTCGGTAAGTTCAGCCGAACTGAAGGTCGCACCGTGAATTCCATCGCGGCCAGTTTTTCCACCAATGGAAACAATCAAGTCGTTGGGTTTTGGCTCTTTAAAAGACATTTCCTTGGGGAGGAGGCCAACATTGCCACAAAACACGAGAGGATTGCCAACGTACCGCTCATCGAAGAAAACGGCTCCATTGATCGTTGGGATTCCCATGCGATTTCCGTAATCACGAACTCCCGAAACGACACCTTTCATGATCCTGCGGGGATGCATGACTCCGGGTGGAAGTTGCTCATAGTCCGTATCGGGTGAGGCGAAACAGAATACATCCGTATTGCAAATAGGTTTGGCACCCATGCCAGTGCCAAGTGTGTCGCGAATCACGCCACCAATGCCAGTATTGGCTCCGCCGTATGGCTCAAGTGCCGAAGGCCGGTTGTGAGTCTCTACTTTAAATGCGACGTTGAACTCATCATCGAACCTTACGATTCCCGCGTTATCCTTGAAAACGCTGACGCACCAGTCATCGTCTCCAAGGTCTTCTCGAATCTGCATGGTCGCCGAGAAAATCGTCTCTTTGAGCATGTTCTCGTACGAACGCTTGCCGTTTTCGTCGCAGTATGAGATCCGACCGGCCAAGGTCTTGTGGCTGCAATGCTCGCTCCAGGTTTGAGCGATGGTTTCTAACTCGACATCAGAGGGGGCCCGGCCGAGTGATACAAAATGGTCGCGAATGGTATGCATCTCGACTAGGTTCAAGCTGAGTTGCCATTCCTGACTAATTTTGTTTAACTCGTCGTCCGAGACTCCTTCTAGAGGGATGTCTCGTTTCTCAAACTGATATTTTTGTCCAAGCTGTATCTCGTTGAGATTCAGTTTTCCGACCACGATGGTCTCGATGGACTCGTTGCAGAGAATCTTGTTGTGAAGTAGTTGCTGATCCGATTCCGATACGTCAGAGATCAGAAACTTGTTGAATGTTTTGACTGCCTCGACGGGATAGCCGAGCTGTCTCATCGCCATCATCGCGCTCTCTGCCTGTGGATCTGTGACTCCGGGCAAAGGCATGACGTAGACAAGATTGGGCATCTCAGGCGTGACCTGAGAGAGAGTATCGGCACCCACCAAGTCGAATACGCACCGTTCAACGACCGGTTCGACGAGCAGCTTGCTGGTAAGTTCGCCAATTTGATCGCGAGTTAGCTCGCCCTGAATCAGAAATCCCCTCACCGCATCGACAGCAAGCGAAGAGTTGATTTGGAGGTCTTTGGCATTATCTAGTACTTCGCTGCCGAGGCGATTGGGTTGGCCTTTGACCGGGGAAATATCGATTTGCCAAAGAGCGGTGTTATTTGCCACAGGGGAAGCGTCCTTTTCTTCCGAAATTATGCTGTTTGTCACGTGATCAACCATGTTGAATGTGAGGCCAATCCGCAGGTCAACGGCTGGCGGGATTTCTTCGATGCCCCATTCTATTAAATGGTGAAAGACGCGACAGGGGTTCAGGTTGCTCAGTTTCGCGGTCCGTCAATATGGTCATTTTATAAAA
>JAQWLH010000242.1 GCA_029247405.1 Mariniblastus sp. | reverse complement strand
TGTTTGAGCGGAAGATCTTCGTCGTGCTCAATCGCAGCTGAGATTGTTACGATACGACCGGTAATCGTGGGGATTTCTGCAGAATCGGGCAGAGCGATCCCTCCCTTGGTCTTCTTTTTCGGCTCGTCCTTGCGAACCAAGACCCTAAGTCCGATCGGCTCGACGTATTCGAATTTCTGAGCTCGTGCTTTCTTGCCTGGCTCTTTCTTTGCCATCCGTTTAATCCTTAGTAGATTTCCAATCAATCGTTGCCGATTGAGATTCTGTAATGAACCGCATTATTGCTAGTTTTTCTGAAAGGTCGAGGTCCCAAACGCGTCCGAGGACAGGAAATCGTCAAAGCTGAAATGCCTGAACCAAAAAGCTTGTCAAAAAATAAACTTGGGCTTGTAAAAGGCCTAATTTCTGCGAAAATGCTCCGTCCAAGACAGCACATTTTCGGTCGGGCTTTTCTAGGTCCACACCATGATGGGCCCCGACGGATCGTGGGCCGGACAGGTGATATCTCCAAATCAACATTGGCGTTACCTTTCTGTCTGCAGCTTACCCCGGCGAGCGGGATAGCATTGAGTAATTTTGCACAGTAGGTCATTGAAGTGGCAGAACTTAACGTAACAAACAGAGAACAAACCTGATCGCTTCGAATGAAGCGTCTACGCCAAACGGGACAAATCCCAGCCATCCTTTATGGACATGGCGAAGGTGGTGTAATGCTTTCGGTATGCGAACGGGATCTTAACAAAGCGATCGATACCGGAAGTCACATTGTTGACCTCGTGGGCGACACCAAAGAAAGCGCTTTGATAAAAGACGTTCAATGGGACGCTTTCGGCATCAAGGTACTCCACGTCGACTTGACTCGAGTTGATGCGACGGAGGCCGTCGAAGTGACTATTCCGATCGAACTTAAAGGTGATCCAGTTGGCACCCACCACGGTGGAACTGTTAATTTTCACCAGCACGAAATCACCATTTTTTGCCCGGCGAATGTTCTACCGGATAAAATTGATTTGAAAGTTTCGGATTTGGATGTCGACCAGTCGATCACTGCAGGCGACATTCCACTACCTCCGGGAGCGAAGATTGCCGAAGCTCCAGAAACGCCAATCGTTTCTTGCTCGGTGGTTGTTGAAAAAGCAGCTGCAGACTCGGAAGAGAGTGGAGCCAGCGAACCAGAAGTCATTGGTGGTAAAAAGGACGAAGAGGAGTCATCCTAAGAGGTTGGGACCAGTGTATTTAAGCACTTGAACCACCCCCTTTTGATTCCCGAGGTTACGATCAATGAAACTTGTCGTTGGCTTGGGAAATCCCGGAAACAAATACATTCAAACACGTCACAACATTGGCTTTGAAGTTCTCGCTTGTTTGGCCAAGCGTTACGACGTGGGTCGACCGAAAGCAAAATTTAATGCCGAGGTTGCCGAAACAAGAATTAAAAACGAAAAAACGATTTTGCTCAGCCCGCTGACGTTCATGAACCTCAGTGGCCAAAGCGTTCGGGCGGCAGTCGATTTTTACAAGTTACCTCTGACTGACATTTTGGTCATTTGTGACGATATTAACTTGGATCTTGCTCGATTGAGATTTCGACCGAGTGGATCTGCTGGTGGACAAAACGGTCTCAAGGACATTATCAATCGGCTCAATTCACCCGAATTCAGTCGCTTGAGGGTCGGAGTCGGACGTCCACCACCCAATTGGGATTCGGCCGATTTTGTGCTCGGGAAATTTCCGGCAGAGGATCGTCCTGAGATGGAAGAAGGGGTTACCCGAGCGGCTAACGCAGTTGAAGCTTGGGTTGATCAAGGAATCCAGTCGGCAATGAACCAATTTAATGCCGACCCCAAAAGAGCCGTACAAAAAAAACTTACGAAACCGGAATCAGATCGAGCGTCCAAAAGAAATCCACATCAGACTAAGAATGATGCGGGCGAAACTGACAAATTGCTCTGAGTTCTGACCGAACCGTGTCGAACACAAACCAATCTAACGAAGATCAATAAGGAAATTCGAACGTGGCTGAGAATGTTTACGAATGCATGTTCATCTTTAATGCGAACGCCTATGCTCGCAACCCAACCGGCGCCTCCAACTCCGTTGAGGAGATGGTGAAATCGGTTGGTGGTGAGCTGCTGGCCAGCCGGCTTTGGAATGAGCAAAAGCTTGCCTATCCCATTAACGGTCACCGCAAAGGCGCTTATTGGTTGACTTATTTCCGTCTGGAATCAACCAAGATGGCAAAATTCAACCGCTCATGCCAACTGAACGACATGGTTCTGCGGCACTTGGCGATCAAACTTGACCCAAGGTTGGTTGAACCCATGGTTGCCGTCGCCAAAGGTGAAGTTCCCGTTGTGGAAGAAGTTGCCAAAGAAGATGAAGCAGCCGAAGCACCTAAAGAAGAAGCGACTAAAACAGTTTCAGCGGCCGAATAAGTCATTATGCTGACGCCATGACCAAACGAGTCATGTTCGTCGGGATATTGTCATTCGATCCTGTCGGATGATGCGGAGACCAATGGATTGAAAACCGCCTGAACCTCCTCCAAGTGACCATTTGAAGAAATCGCTTGGTGATCGTTTTAATTTTTTGGAGAGTACCATGGCGAGCTACAATCGAGTTGTTTTAGTCGGAAACCTGACTCGTGACGTCGAGTTACGTTACACACCCGCCGGAACGGCGGTCACCGATATCGCATTGGCGGTTAACGAACGAGTAAAAAAGAACGATCAGTGGGTAGACGAAGTTCATTTTATTGATGTGACGCTCTGGGGTCGGACCGCGGAAGTCGCTGGAGAATATTTAAGCAAAGGCTCGCCCGTGTTAATCGAGGGACGCCTTAAACAGGATCGTTGGGAGCAGGACGGACAGAAACGTAGCAAAATCAAGGTCGTTGGCGAGAAAATGCAGATGCTTAGCAACAAAAGCGGAACGGGTGGCCCAGGCCGTCCACATTCCCCGCCTGCAGGTCATTCGCAAACGCCAACTGCCCCAGTTCAATCAGCTCCAGTTCAATCTGCCCCGCCCGAAGACGAAGTGCCCTTCTAAAACTTAACCAAACAAACAAAAAGAACGTCAAACGGATTTTGACTAAAAGACAAGAGAGATTTCGATGCCTTCAAAACTTAAAAAACAACGCAAAAACAAAGTCAACTTTTCACGTCTTCCACGAGGTGCCAACGGTGGTATTGAACTGCTTTTGATTCAGTCGGTTGACAACCTTGGAAAACAAGGAGAAGTCGTCGAAGTAAAACCTGGCTTTGCGAACAATTTCCTTCTCCCGCAGGGATTGGCAACCATTGCAAGCGACCATCACAAGCGAATGGTCGACAAACACCGAGCTAAATTGCAGGAAATCGAGCAATCTCGCCTGAAAGACCTGAAAGATCTTGCCAAGCTAATCTCCAAGCAAAGCATTACGATCGAGGCCAACGCCAACGAAGAAGGTCACCTGTACGGTAGTGTCGGTGCCCCTGAAATCGTTAGCTCGCTGAAGCAAAACGATATTACACTCACCGCTGACCAAATCCGCCTAGAAGGCGTTCTGAAAGAGCTTGGCCTTTATACCGTCAAAGTTCACCTTCATCAGGACATCGAGACCGAAATGAAGGTTTGGGTCGTTCCTACGGTCGACCAGGACGCCAGCTAACTTAGTGACGAGTTTTCAAATTCAAGGTGGGCTTTGCAGATTGCAAAGCCCATTTTTTTTGCGCTAACGGAGCTCGAATCCCCCCAAAAATCCACCATTTGCCTCTCAAACCTTCCTCTCAATTCGAATATCGAGCAAAGCGATAAGAAGACTTGCGGGGCTTCACTGCTACCTTATGATGAGACAAACCGACGGACTGATTGCAAAGGACCCACGGAATGGCGAAAAAATTTGAATCCAACGGTTTCGGCAAGGATCGCCGAAACTCGGCCAAGCGTGAAAAACCGACCGAAGCTTTTGATCGAGAACCTCCATTTAATCTCGAGGCTGAAGTTGGTGTACTCGGAAGCATCATGCTTATGCCTGATGCATGCGACGAGATTGTCAGTATCATCCGCCCCCAGGACTTTTACGAAGAAGCCCACCAGATTTTGTTTCGGCATATCATGGAAATGCACGGGGCAGGCAAAAAGATCGACCCGCTGTTACTTCGTGAAAGTTTGATCAGCCAAAATGAGTTTGAAACGATCGGGGGAGCAGCCCGGCTGGCCGAAGTTGTGACGTCGGTCCCACACGCCGCCCATGTCGTCTTTTACGCAAACATTGTTAGAAGCAAAGCGACGGCTCGCCAACTGATCACAACTTGCTCTGATTTGCTCAACGAAGCTTACCGCCCCGACGGCGATCCAGAGACGCTTCTCAATGATGCCGAACAAAAGGTTTTTGGGATTCGAGAAAGTCGCCAATCCAACAACCTTGCAGCGATCGAGGAAATCCTGGGCGATGCGATGGACCGACTGGATGCACGTATTTCTGGAGAATATCAGGCCGGGACGGTTGAAACCGGATTCACTAAACTTGACCAGATGACCGGTGGGCTCCATGGCTCGGAACTGGTCATTCTTGCCGCCCGTCCCAGTATGGGAAAAACGGCTTTCGCGATGAACATTGCTGAAAATGTAGTGATGAAATCTCGTCAGCCAACACTCTTTGTTAGTTTGGAAATGGCATCCATCGAGCTGATCGAGCGAATGCTCTGTTCAGTTTCGCGGGTCAACGGCAATCGTTTGCGAAGCGGCACCTTGGGAAGACAAGACCAACAGCGGGTCAAAGAAGCCGCCGGCAAACTCTCCAACGTCCCACTCTTCATCGATGATTCGCCTACTCGCAACGTGTCGGAAATTGCCGGTGCTGCCCGCCGAATCAAACAGCGTGAAAAATCTCTTGGACTTATCGTTATTGATTACCTTCAGTTGATTCAGCCAGATAATTCAAGTGACCCGCGGCAGGAGCAAGTGGCTAAAATCGCCCGGCGACTGAAGGGCCTTGCACGTGAATTGAAAACTCCCATCCTGTGCTTATCGCAACTTAACCGACAAGCTGAGGACTCCCGAGATCATCGCCCAAAACTGAGTCACCTTCGAGAATCAGGCGCGATCGAGCAAGATGCTGACGTTGTTATGTTTGTTCACCGCGAGGCTTATTTCCGCAAAGGTGACCCTGAAGCCGAAGACATTCAGAACGAGGCATTAATTATTATCGAGAAGCAACGTAACGGACCCACCGGCGACGTTGAACTCCATTGGCAGAGAGAATGCACGCGATTTGAAAACCCCGCCCCTGATCGCTATTCGGAGTTTGATGAACTCCCTCAGGCGGATTTTTAATTTTTTGATGAGCGGTCGAGTCAAAAACTAATCGTCGCCCTTGAATTTCTGGAAAAGCATCGCCCAAGGCCTCGCCAAAACAACGGTGAATGAGCTTACCGCAGTCGATATTCTGGTAAATTCTGTCACTTTGCCGCAGCCTACCTTCGACGAATTCGCCCGGATTTTATTGCGAATGCCGTATTTACTTGACATCATTTCTTCAAAGCCGATTATAGAAGGTAAGCCCGACGAAGGCCCAGCGACTCCCATTTTTTGACCAAACTGATTCAGCCCATTAATGAAGGCCAACAACGCCACTGACATCGTCATTATCGACGAGACCGAATCTTGCCCGTATCTCGAGGGACAGACGGCGCGAATGCCTTTGCGCATGCCGTTGGGGAAAATTACCCTTCAGCAGGCAGACGAAAGACTGGCAGAGGGCAATCGTCGCACCGGCGAATTCATTTACCAAACCAATTGCCCAAACTGTTCCGCTTGTGAACCGATTCGCCTGAACTGTCTTGAATTTTCATTCAGTCAAAGTCAGCGACGCACTCTGAAGCGAGGAAATCAAAAGTTCTCCCAAGTCATCAGTCCACTTCAAGCCGACCCGGAACGCATCTCGCTATTTAACAAACATCGTCGGATGCGTGGTTTAGCCAAACGTGATTCCGACATTGACAATTTAGAGTATGTTTGGGGATTCGTAAAAAGTTGCTTTCAGTCGTTTGAGATTAGCTATTGGAAAGATGGCCGCTTAGCCTGTTTAGCCGTTTGTGATCAGGGGGCTACAAGCCTTTCCGCGGTCTACACATTCTTTGACCCCGATTTGAAAGCTGACAGCCTGGGGACGTACTCGATTCTTAAGCAAATCGAATACTGTTGCACCAAAAAGCTAAAACATCTCTATCTCGGCTATTACGTTGCAAACTCAAAACACATGCAATACAAATCCAAGTTCATCCCCAACGAACGGCTTATTGATGGCAAGTG
>JAQWLH010000228.1 GCA_029247405.1 Mariniblastus sp. | reverse complement strand
ACCTATAGCGACTGTACGACCTCGCCACGAAATTGAATCGTCAGCGGCTGATTTCCGCTAGATGCTTATTACAAAACGCTTTCGGACAAAAAACTACTCGATCGTTTAAAACAGATAGCGTTCCATTCGGCTCCGTTTCAGCAAATTGCCTTAGATCACGCGCCGCCATTTGCTAAACACTCACTCCGGCTTTTACGGTTTCGCCAGTTTATAATAAGAACATAGACAGCAAGAACCCCTGTTCTTTGCACCGATTATTGTCGATTGCTTGAAGGGTTTTCAACTTGATGACGAATCATGGTATGTTGTACCGATCGTGGATAATCGAGTTCATGGCGCCCTGCCGAAATATTTTGAACAAGATGTGCGTATTGTAATTGTTTGGCCGTCGAGCATTTTATTTGCCTTTTTTTCGAGCCTGAACTGGTTCTTCTGGAAAATCAAAAGTGAAACCTGATGTCAGATTCGTTTAATCCGTATCAAGTATGGTTTGACATTCCAAGGGTTGATCAACCGCCCAACCACTATCGACTACTTGGTTTGGAGCTGTACGAGGCTTCGAATACAAAAATTGAAGATGCTGTGACTGCCCGAGCTGAGTTTCTTTCTGCCATCTCGATGGGCAAACATGTGGCCCATGCACAGCGAATTCTAAACGAAGTTGCGATGTCTCGTATCTGCCTGCTCGATCCGGTAAAGAAGCGAGATTACGACAAAAAGCTTCGAGAGCAAGTTTATCGTCGAACGCAGAAAAAATCTGACAATTTGAGATCGCTAGGAGATTCAAAAATGGCGACGGAACCCGTCGTCAGTAAGCCCAAGCCATTAGGCGAGTTTAAATCGTCTCCGATTGACAGACGGTCTTCGGTCAGCCAGGTACCGCGCGCAACGTCATTTTTAATAGAAGGCGCAAAGGCCAAGAGCGGGCGTGCGCCGTCTCAGAAAATTGAGGACAAATCCGATCCCGCCAAATTAACTCGGGGTCGTTTGTTGGTCATTGCTACTGTCCTCTCCATCTCGCTCATTGGATTGGGCGTCGGTATTTATCTAATGCTCGGTGCGCAAGATCCGTCGCCAGAAAATATTCAATTGACGGGCAAAAAATCCAGTAGCGATGAACGTTATTTAGATAAGGTCGCTGCCGAATTTGATTCGTCACTTGCCGTAAGTCCTCCCGAGCCGAAAATCGCAGGCAGCAAACTGAATACCATTTTGTCAAACAAGAAGTTGAAACCGGAAAAGTCGCTGAAAAAAGTTGGCAAGTTGTCTCCTAAACAAAAATTGGAAAAGCCAGACATTATCCGCGTTGACAAAGCGTTCAATGAAAATTTAGTCGCCTACTGGCCGCTAAATGATGGTCCTGCCGGCAGCACTGTGACTGAAGCAGACGACCTTGTCGATGACGATCTGCACGGTGCGACGGATGGTGTGGCAAACGCAAACGGAGATCGGTGGGTATTTGACACCGAACGAAACCGGATCGTTTTAAGCACGACTGAGGAAAACAGACTCACTGCCGGCCAACAAGATATCGATCTCAACAAAGGTTTTACCTGGTCTCTATGGGCTAAGGTCGCCAGTTCAAATATTGCCGATCGCGGCGCTGACGTTCTGATAGGAACTCGACGAAGCGCTGGTTCCAAGCGGCTTTGGCATAAAATTGGCAACAGTGGGGCAAGTGGTTTAGTAACAATTAAAAATTACCAGATCGCCGACGATACCTGGCATCACCTTGCCTACGCGGGTGATTCCAACCAAGGGGTAAGTCTTTTTATCGATGGTGTTCTGATCGGTACGGACGCGTCGCCGGGAGCGAAAACTTATAATGGCCAACTCGAAATTGGGGGTTCGAGTCAATATACGGAGGACATTACAGCGCTGATCAGCGATGTTGCCATCTGGGATAAACGCCTCTCCAAGGCGCGAATTTTAGACTTGGCTAGTGGCGGAAGCGTCTTAAATAATTCCCATCAATCGAAGCTGAACCCTGCCCTGATCGGAAACAGTGTTGCCAAAGGGCCCCCTGGCAAGGAAGTTAATCCAGACCCAAATAGCAACTCAGATAATTCAACGGTTACCTCTCTCTCTGATAGGTCCAAAAAAGGTAAGTCAAAAAGAGATCGCAAAATTGTTCTGGGCGAGGCGTTTTGGAATCCCGGTGAAAAAATTCAAAGACCATCCCAGTTTCGAGCCCTTCAAGGAGACCTGCTGGAAACGCACCTGTCAGAGATCACCCGTGACAGTGGAGAGGAATTCAAACAACCGTTATGGCACAACGGCATCTCCGACAATGGTAAGTCCTACGAGGTGAATCGAGGGCATGGTGAAAATGGAGTTGAAATCCATTTCGATACCGCTTCTAAGCCAGGCGGATTTGATATCGCAGAAATCCGTGTCTTTACAGCGGGTCAAGACAACCCGCTTGAGTCTGCTCAGGTTTCACAATCGTTTAATCTTTCATACCAACTAGCTGGCAATTCGGGAAGTCACGAAAACAATACGTTTATCGAGTTAGGAAATGTGTTGTTTGAGCCCGAAACTGCCTCCACCACTGGCGGTCTCTTGATGACGGGGACGTATAACGCAAGCGGAGGTCCACTGATGTCGGGCGTCAGTGCAATCAAGTTGTCAACCAAAAATGTAAAAGGGGCCAGCGGAGAAAACTTGAACTTTGCCCGAGAGTGCATTCAGGAGATCGATGTCATCGAGTATTCCGGAGTGATGGGCCAAACCATTAGTTTGGCAATGCCAGGTTTCGCGACGTTCAAAAAACACTTTGACCTACCTGATTTAGAGGACGAGATTGCAATCAAAATTGACAGTCTAAAAATCGGTTCGAGTCAAACACTTGAAGCCATGCTCTATACCAATTCGTCATGGTCGACTTCCAGAACAGGGTTTCAGATCCGCAAAGTTACAGCTGATGATCGGCGATGGTTCATTTCAAGGCAGACCACGGCAACAGATAGTAGCGTTGATGTAGCGGTCCTGTGGGTCGAGTCAGAAGTCGTTTTTTTTAAATGGTTACCGTCCGCCCAACTTGACGAGAGTACCAATTATCTCCGCAACGGCGTCCTGGAGTTTTCCTCCTCGGCCTCCCAAGTGCACCGAGTGAATTTGCGTTCTCCGGTCACGTTGGACGCACTGATGTTTTCGGGTGGCAAATACACTGCCAAACATCGGACTGAACTGATGTGGTTACCCAATGGAAAGGATCTGGAAATCGAATTGATGCCGCTGAAGCTCGGAAAGATTAAAACGCACTGCTCTCCTAATTTAGTTTCAGGTAAACCAGCTCGCATGTTATTTGACGAACTGGATTCGGAAGCTTTTTTATGGCTTGAGCTGGACGGGACTGTGAGGCAAAACAGATTGTCGCTAGAAGCAGAGCTCAAGCTTTTGGTTCCGGACCGTCGGGATATACCTCGTGCCCAAACTTTTTCACCTCAGTTGCTAAAAAATAACATTGCTATCCTCGATCGTCTCATCAGCCAGACCGCACCAAGAGTTGCGGCGATCAAGGACGCGAACCAAAAATTAAGGATGCAAGCTGCGATTGACCAAGCTAAAAAGAGGAAGGGGGTTTTTGCGAATTATCTTGGCGTTTTAAAGGAGTTTTCCAATCTGAATATTGGCGTTCAAATCTTTTATGAAGTCGACGGTCACCGCGTGTTGGTTGCAAAAACGGAACCTGAGCAGAGAACAAATCAGTGAATTGAACTGATCATCGTCATTGCGTCTTTCGCAACAAATCGATCGAATGCACGTCGATCACTTGGCGACCTTTTTGGTTTAACGCTTGGAGCTTAAGGGTTCCGTTGCCTTTGCTTAATTGGAGCGTTCCTAAACTGAGCGGCTTGAAATCTTTGACAAAGTAGTGTGATTTCTTGACACGTTCCTTCGATTTTTCGTAAAGCGGTGGATTGAAATTTTCGTTGACGATTGCTTTAGTTGAATCCCCATTCATCATGGATAGTTGTAACGTCGCCCCTTCGTCTCCTGGGGCACAGGTGTAATGCACGACGACTTCGTACGAACCGGTTTTGCCGACATCGACATCCCAGGTGATAAAGTCGTCCGTTTGAGTCCAATGGGTGAAGAACGAGTTGTTGGGCGCTTTGGAACTGCGTTGTATGGTGCCATGCCCGACACCGTCACGTGCTGTTAATGTTGTTGACCGGGAATAGCCAACGGTAAATGGGCGACCCCTATTGGCTCGGAAATAGAGCTGCATCTCATCGTTATGTTGCTTGGCACGCCTGCCAAGTTTTGCGACCAATTCCGAATGCTCATCTGCAACATCAATCTTTTGTCCTGGATCAGATTCGATGTCATACAACCTTCCGGTTGCGTCAAGTCGATATTGCTGTGTTCGTACGCTGACTTGTTCTTGCTTGATAGAGAACAGTGAACGCGGGATCCACTCGACCGAATCGCCAAACAAAAGAGGACGTAGGCTTCGCCCATCCAGAGGTTTTCGCTTGGTGTCACGATTGGCAACACCCGTGAGCTCTAGCAACGTTGGGAGAAGATCGACGGCTCCGCTGATTTGGGGGATGTTTTTCTTTGGGGGGATTTTTTCAGGCCACCGAATGAAGCACGGGGATCGCAACCCACCCTCGTCAATCGAACCTTTGCGCCCTTTCAGGCCTCCATTCCAACGGAATGAGTTGGGGCCATTGTCTGAAAAAAAGATCACGATGGTGTTTTGACGAAGTTCGAGTTCATCAAGTTTTTTCAAGATCCGCCCGACGTTCCAATCAATGTTCTCGCACATCGCCAGTGCCGCGCGGGTCATCATGATATCCTCACGTTTCAAATCACGATGACGCATGGCCAGATCCTTGCCGTCGAATTTTTTGTAAAATCGATCGGGAACCATCATGGGTGAGTGGGGAGTGTTGTACGGCAGGTAGCAAAAGAATGGTCGGTGTTGATTGGTCTCGATAAAGGCCAAAGCATGATCGGTAAAGTCACCGATCACAAATCCGTTTCCGCGCACTCGTTCCCCGTTGCGATCAAGTGGTGGGCTAAAATAGTGGCCCCAGTGGCCTGAAGTAAAGCCGTAAAATTCATCAAAGCCACGGTCGTTGGGATGGTACGGTGGTTGAGTTCCGTTGTGCCATTTACCAAAGCAACCTGTAACGTAATCATTGCGTTTCAAATGGTCTGCAATGGTAATCTCGTCAAAATTTAAACGTCCTTCGCCACGACTTACGCCGCTGACGCCGGTGCGAGGATAATATCGACCCGTTAGGAATTCGGCCCGTGTGGGAGCGCAAACATGGCACACGTAAAAATTCTCAAATGAGGCACCGTCTCGGGCAAGCGAGTCGAGATTAGGCGTTGCTAGATTGGTGTTGCCGTTGGCACTCAAGTCGCCCCAGCCCTGATCATCTGTGAGGAATACGACGATGTTGGGTTGTGAGCTAAAAACAAATGCTGCAGGGAAGCTGATGAGGAGCCAGGTCAGCAGGAGTTTCATTTTTTTCATCAGTATCTACTCGATTGAAAGTGGGGTAAAACGTTCACGTCGAAGCAGAACCGGTTCTCGAATGAGAGACGGTCGTTGAACCATGCAGTGGTCAGATGTTGACTGCAGGTGCAGTAGAAATTTCATTACTCAGATGTTATTCGTTTTTGCAACTATACACATACGCAATTTGATACCTACAATAAGTTTCGGTGGAGATTCAACAAAGTAAATTCGGAGGGCTTCGTGACATGTCGAAGCTTCCCGGGTGACACCGAACGGGCGAGGCGTTGGTTTTAATTTACCTGCGTCGAAGTTGTTGACGCGTCAAGCGTCACTTATCTTTGAAAATCAACACCATTTCGTTTCTGTTGTTCCAACTTTATAAGCATCCGGTCGAAGGAAGACAAATTTGGCAATGGTCAGGTCCGAAAGTACCGATCATTATTTTTGTCGCCGGTTAAAACATCAAACAAGAAATATCTTAATGCAAAACAAATCTAAATTAACCCGTCGTAAATTTGTGCAAAGTACGCTCGCAACTGGTTTAGCGGCTGGTGGATTTTTGACGACGCAACGCGTGTTTGGTTTTCAATCTTCAATTGATCGCCCGGTTTTTGCTACCATTGGGTTACGTAATCAGGGCGTCGCAATCACCAACAAGTCGACGAAATTTGCTGATTTTGCTGCGTTGGCGGATGTGGACTCGCGAGTTCTTGGATCCAATGTTGAAAATCT
The DNA here is from genome assembly GCA_029247405.1 of Mariniblastus sp. Lineage (GTDB taxonomy): Bacteria > Planctomycetota > Planctomycetia > Pirellulales > Pirellulaceae > Mariniblastus. The sequence continues at coordinate 93 of JAQWLH010000228.1, read as the reverse complement.
CGAGAAGCGACAAGGAAAAAAACCGGACGCTTACAGTGATTACCGGCGGATCTTGGATCGGCAGGACATCGATGCCGTGATGATTGCAACACC
>JAQWLH010000214.1 GCA_029247405.1 Mariniblastus sp. | reverse complement strand
TGTTGGCAGCTTCGGCTGCTACGATTCCCTCTTCGCATCCGGTTCCAAATTTTTCGGGGTTTTTTGATGTTGAGCGGGCGACTGAGTATGAGGTGACCGACCCGATATTTGCACCAATGCCTGGAAGCAAGCCAATCCATGTTCCTACCAAAGACGAGCGAACAAGATTGAAGCCGTGTTTTCCCAGATCTTTGATTCCGATTGCAATGCCCTGCGTCTCAATTGCTTTTGCTTTAGCTGGTTTGTCCGACAGAATGATGTCCTGAAAAATTTGGTTGACAGCAAACATGCCAATCAGCACTGGGAGTAATTGGAATCCATCGTTAAGTTCGGTCACTCCGAACGTGAGTCGGGTTTGCCCGGTGGCTTGGGCGATACCTGGCATTGCAAACAGAATCCCGAGAAATCCGGAAAGCAGCGAACGCGAGAGAGATTTGCCACCGATCGTCGCAATTAGCACCAACGCCATCATCACGAGCGAGAAGTAATCAAATGGCCCAAATTCTTTTGAGTAGCTTGCAATCGGCTTGGCAAGCAAAAACAAAAAGAACCATGAAATCAGGCCACCGACGACCGAGGACATGACGCCCAATCCGAGGGCGCGTTCAGGTTGGCCTTTTTGAGCAAGAGGGTAGCCATCAAACGTCGTGACAATAGACGCAGGGGTGCCGGGCATGCGCAGTAGCGTAGCTGAGATCATCCCGCCGCTGATTGCTCCCACGTAGATACTGATTAACAGAGTCATGGCATACTGCGGGTCGACTCCAAAGGTCAAAGGCAGAGTCAAGGCGATCAGCATCGTTCCAGTCAGTCCCGGAATCGCTCCCACAAACACGCCCAATGCTGTTCCAAAGACCACCAGTAAAAGACCCGTGGGCGTGATTAATTGGAGAATAGCGTCTTGCATGAATTGAATTCGGTAGACTAATTGTTTGAGCTGAGGCGTCGCGGGGCCAAAACGTCGCTTGGGACGAGCGATCAACTTTAACTGAAATCTTCAACCCTTGCGCACATTTAACGTGCGTGAGAAAGTTCTCTTGCCGATTCGACAGAAACGACGCATGGCAAGTCGCCATTCCTGACCGCGCTCATTCATTGGATGGGGCTGTTGTTTTTCGGCTTAAATTGTTGTGCTGAGTCAAAAAGTACCTCTCTGCCGCTCGCCACTGTATCCAAACGGGTCGTCCAAGTAGAATCGTGCAATGATCTACAGGGTAGCGGGGCATTTTACCGCTACGCTGCTCAATTCGAGTTCCCCCATTTTACAGAAGCTTTTGATTCTCCATGTCACTTGTTACCATCCGCGACTTGTCAATTGGATTTCGCGGTCCACTTTTACTTGATTCAGTTGATTGCCAGATTGAGCCTGGCCAACGAATTGGGCTTCTTGGTCGAAACGGCGCTGGAAAAACCACGTTGATGAATTTGGTGATGGGGGTGATACAACCGGATCATGGTGCTGTCGTGATTGCAGCAGGCAAACACGTGGCGAAACTTTCCCAGGACGTTCCACAAAACGTGACCGCTGCCATAAAAGAAGTTGTGGCTGAGGGGTTGCGAGAGATTGAACTGCCGGAAGAAGATCAATGGAAGCTGCAAAATGATGTCGAACAAATTTTGTCGCGCATGGGGCTTGATGGTGAAGCCCGGTTTGAGACGCTTTCGTCGGGTATGAAGCGGCGTGTTTTGTTGGCTCAAGCTTTGGTTTCCAAACCTGATTTGTTGTTGTTGGACGAGCCGACTAACCATTTGGATATAGATGCGATCGATTGGCTGGAGAATTTTCTTCTCAAGTTCAATGCTTCTCTAATTTTTGTTACTCACGATCGCATGTTTCTTCGCAAGCTTGCGACACGTATTTGGGAGATTGATCGGGGCAGGATTTTTGATTGGTCCTGTGATTATGACACCTTCTTAAAGCGAAAAGAACAGGCGCTCGCGGCTGAAGAAAAGCAAAACGCCCTCTTTGACAAAAGACTGGCCGAAGAAGAAGTTTGGATTCGCAAGGGGATCAAGGCTCGGCGGACTCGTAATGAAGGTCGTGTGCGGGCACTTAAAGCGATGCGAAGTGAAAGAAGCGATCGGCGTGGTCACGTCGGAACTGCAAACCTGCGAATTCAAGAAGCCGAGCGGTCCGGCAATCTTGTCATCGAATTAGACGACGTTTCATTTTCCTATGAAGGCCATCCGATATTCGAAAATTTCACGACCGAAATCATGCGGAAGGACAAGGTCGGCATCATTGGTCGTAATGGTGTCGGTAAGACAACCTTGCTGAAAGTGTTGTTGGGTGAATTGAAGCCAACTGACGGACGCGTCAAACTCGGAACGAACTTACAGATTGCTTACTTTGACCAGTTGCGTGGTCAACTTGATGAGGAACTGACTGTTCAAGAGAATGTGGGAGATGGCTCTGACTCGATTATGATCAATGGAGCCAAGAAGCATGTGCTAGGTTACCTGCAGGATTTTCTGTTTGCTCCCGAGCGAGCGCGGACGCAAATTAAGTTTCTTTCCGGTGGCGAGCGAAACAGGATTCTTTTAGCTAAATTGTTCGCCAAGCCAGCCAATGTGATTGTTCTCGACGAACCGACCAATGACCTCGATGCCGAGACGCTGGAATTACTCGAGGAGAAGCTTGCTGATTACTCGGGAACCGTCCTGATGGTTAGTCATGATCGAGCGTTTCTCAATAATGTGGTGACCAGCACAATTGTGTTTGAACCTCAAGGTTTGAGGGAGTACGTTGGGGGATTTGACGATTGGCAACGGCAGGTCCAGCAGCGAGAGGCAAGCAAATCCGGTTCAGAAAAGGATACCAAGGGCACTCGTAAGGTTCCCATCTTGCCCGAATCAAAAAACGCTAGAAATCAGGGTGAACTCGATAAACCGCGAAAGCTGAAGTTCAAAGAAAAACAGGAATTGGAAAAGCTTCCAGCCCGTATTGAAGAACTTGAATCTGCGGTCGCAAAACTGCATCAGCAAATGGCAGAGCCGGAGTTTTACCAACAATCGCGTGAGGTGATTGCTCAGGCGCAGACCGATTTAAGGTCGATTGAGGAAAAACTTTCCAGTGCGTATGCACGATGGGAAGAACTGGAAGAAGTCGCGTCAAACTAAATCGGCTAAACTCTTGAGCGTTGTTTTCCGAGATGCGGGGGTTTCGGGTGAGTTCCACGTCGCTAAATCACTGGCAATGCGGATTGAGTTTGTATAGGCTTGGATAACTAACTTTTCAAAAAGGATTTGCCGTGAACAAATATCTTTCCGTACTGCTGATGATTCCGGTGGCGTTGATTTCGGCGATAACGGTTGCTCAAGATTCGAGTGACAAAGTAGAGGCTGAATCGTCATCAACCCCGCTTATCAAACACTCCGTTCTGATTGCCGGTGGATTTACGGGGATACTTGACGAAAATGGTCAAGAGGTTTGGAAAACTCAAGGCGGGGCAAAGGACGCGACCCAGTTTGCTAACGGCAACATCTTGATCACCTATAAAGATAAAGTTGTTGAGTTCGACAAAGATAAAAAACAAATCTGGTCATTCACTAAATCCAAAGAAGATGCAGAGTTAGTCAGCGCGTGGCGATTACCGAATTCTAAAACTTTAGTTGTGGTGTTGGGGGGGAAGCCGCGACTCATTGAGGTGGACACCGATGGGAAAACGGTGAGTTCCATTAAGATTGATCCAGAGCAGATCCAGAATCACCACATGCAGACCCGAATGGCGCGAAAGCTTAACAACGGTAACTACCTGGCGCCACATTTATTTGGTTACTCAGTTCGTGAGTACACCCCCGGCGGGAAGATTGTGGCAGACTTCCAAACGGATACGGAGCATTTCGGTGGGGCTGAGGCTAAAAATTGGCCGTTTACGGCAATTCGGACATCGACAGGGTCGACCGTTGTCGGTTGCACCTACGGCAACCGAGTGGTGGAATTTGATGCCGAAGGAAAAATCGTGTGGGAGTTGACCAATAAGGATGTCGGTGGAATTATTAAAGACGCCTGTGGAGTTCAACGCCTGCCCAATGGAAACACGGTAGTCACCAGTTATGGCCAGAGGGCTCAGGGGGCAGTGAAAATTTTTGAGGTCACGCCCGAGAAAGAAGTTGTCTGGTCTTATCGAGGCCACCACGCCCATCATTTCCAAATCTTGACGACCAACGGCAAACAAATTGAAGGCGATCCGATGAAGTGAACTCGCTCCCCGGTCGACCCAGGCAATAATGCGAGCTCACTTGTCATCGTTGCTGAATAAACGTGCCTGCGGCGCACACCCGAGTCGGAGTGCGATTCAACGCTTGATGGAATCTTCAATCTGCTTCAGGAGCTTTTTGATATCAACTGGTTTGCGTAGGATCACGAGGTTGCTCCGGTTGCTCTCATTTGCGATTTGTTGTTCATCTGCGTAACCCGTAACGATGATTGGTTTCGTTGCAGGCTGGCGTTTGTAGATTTCAGCAACCAGCTCTGCCCCGTTCATTTCGGGCATCATGTAGTCAACGATCGCGACGTCGAATTTTTGACTGTCAACCAATCCTAATGCACTGGTCCCATCATGAGCACGGTAGGGGTGGTAGCCGAGGTCGTCGAGAATGTCAGAGAGATTGGCAACGTTATCAATGTCGTCATCAACGACGAGAATAGAGCCAGCGGATTGATTCATGTTAGCGTTAAAAACTGGTAGCGAGTTGACCAGATGTCCTAGGTTTTGGGAGCGTTGTGTAGGTTGACTGCTGCCGAGGTTTAACAAACGAAGGAAGTCTACTTTTTAGTTTTTTCCAAGGATGGCACTTGGATCCAGAAGTAACCTCGAAGGTCACCTTCAGCAAATCCAGTTGCTTTATCGTCGGGGTAGTTTGAGGAAATTGCCGCCCTTACCTCAGGCATGATTTGATCGTCATTGCCATGGCACAGGGTACAGGTTGCTTGGAGGTGAATCGGGAGCAACACTCCAAGCTCTTCGTCTGGAAGTGCAACTTCGACTGGGGTCTCGACCTTTTCGTTGACAAAGTTGACTGCCCACTCGGGGGCAGCATTTTCAGTATTGCGAAGATTGAAGGACGTTCGGCCAATTTGAATTCCTGTTTCCTCGTTGACTTGGGCCGCAATCTCAGGGGCTCGTGTCTTGCACACACGGATCGACATCGCAGGGCCTTTGTCGCCCAGCGATGTCATGAGTTCGCCAAGCAAAAGACTGAGTAGTTTTTCTTTAGCTGCTAAAGCTTGATCTTTTTGTTGGCTCTGTTGCTCAGATAACTTTGAAAGCGGAGTCCAACTTGCGGCGGAATCGCGAGGTCGATTAGCGCCGGAGTTGGAGCTGCAACCGCTGGTAGGGCAAAGGAGACAGCCCAAGAGGGCGACGACAAGCCCAAAATCGAAAAGTTTCATCTAGACTCCCTTCTTGTTGGCGAGGATTCAAGTGGATGTCAGTTATTTAGGGGCTTCATGATTTTTTCGTGCTTCTTCAAATCCATTTTCGACGAAGCCAGAGACGACTTTAGCGTGCGACTTGATTAACTCGACGACGTGGGGATCAGTCGATGTCTCAGTCACCTTTATTCCGCGGTCGGTATTTTCAACTTGCATTTCAATTTTGTCGGCATGCTTGAAGATCTCTTGATACAGAGAGTCCCACATTCTTATTGGGCGGCCGTCTTCAATGCGCTGATGCATTGAAACGACATGCTCCTGAATTTTTCCAACAAGCGCGGGGTCAGATGATTCAGTAACTGTTGAAACCCCGTTATTTAATTCGGTAACTTGACGAGTCAAGCTTGCGTGATTTTCCAAAAGAAAATGAAAGGTGTCGCGGTCCTCTCGCATTGATTTGGCGAGAGTGTGAGATTCTTTGTTCTCGTTCAGCATTCCACTTTTGACAGGTGCTTCACCACACTTGCAATTGGCCGAATCGCCATCAATACACTCCGTGCAGTCTCCACACCCTTCAGCCGCGGTGGCGACTGCGTTTTGTTCGCCTTCACATTTTCCACAGCATCCCTCTTTCGTCTCTAGAGAGACTTGTTCGGTAGCACAACCTCCACAGCATCCTTCTGATTCGGCACAATCTGTTTCGCTGTTTTGGGCGGACGTTTGGAGTCCAGCCGTTGGCGTTTGTGTTACATCGCTGAATTGATCACAACCAAGGGATAGGGTGACGATGCCACAGACGGCAAAAAAGCTGAGTTGCAGTTGGACAGAATTCATTTTGAATTGCCTTTGTTCAAGTGGTTAGGAATGGTTCGGGTTTATATTTATCGTAAGTTGCTCGAGGGCTAATGACGAGGTTAGTTCCCTGCTCGGTTTTGATCTTCTCGGTCTTTGGGGGCAATCACGGTGGGTTTTGATTGGAGATGACCCGCTTGGGTTTGAGGATCACTTGATCGGGGGGCCGAACTCGGCTTACATGATTCGCTCATTCAGGTTTGGAATCCGAATCTCGGCAAAATCCATGCCTGAAGAACGAGCCAGGATACAAAGAAGCCTAATAATATAAGAAATTGATTCATTGTCTTTTCTGGTTTGATGTAACGAGTTGCGTCCATTCGTTGCCCTAGCGAGTCATGTGATTCGGGGCCTTTCAACGGATTCGTTTTTTTCCTTTTTGGAATCGTCTGCCTGCTTTGTTATTTCCTTCGATCCCCTCGGGGCGCCGTGCTCCCAAGTTTCTACGTCCCTTTTCGCTGTTTTGGCCGGCTCCTTGGTTTCGCTTGCCGGGAGCCGCTGAGTTAGCGATTTGATTGAATTCTTCGGGGGGAAGGTGGGTTGCTACATACGTACCGCCCAACGCTTTAAGGCGCGAAGCAAAGGCACGCAAATGATTTTGAGATGCTCCCTCGAGGTGTCCAAGAACTTGCCGGATGTCCTGATTCTGAGTTACTAAAATAGAAGCTCTAAGGTCAGCAATGTCCATTTCTTCGATTCTTAATCCGACTTTTAACGCGTCAATTTGCGAATTCGATCCGGCCTTCACCAGATTTACATAGAGACCTCGAAGCTCAGGGGAAGTAAAAGCACCTGGGGTGTTATTTTTGATCGGGTTGGGGACTGCATATCGGAATAATAAGTTACCGACAACACGCATGTGTTGCACTTCTGAGTTACCGATTTTCGTGAAAACTTGATCGCCCCACTTCTGCTGCATCGCGAGATAAACGTCCCTGGCAAGTTTTTCTTCCTCCTGAAGAAACACCAAACCTTCCAACTCCGCCTTGGATAAGTTTCCTTGATTGCTCCTTCCGTGGTTGGTTCGCTTGGATGCCCCCTTTGACGGATTGCCATGACCTACGTGGTTTTGCTGATTGGCTCTTTGTTGAGGGCCTCTCTGGTGTTGAGGTTGGTTGGATTGCTTCCTACTATTGAAACCTTGTTGCGCCGATGCATCGAGGAGAGGCAGGCTGATCAGTAACAGCATGGCAAGCTGAATTTTAATGTGCGACTTCATGTTTTACCCCGCTCAATAGGTTTAAATCCACTTCGTCTCTGAGTCGATTATACAGCTCGATTGCTAGAAATATAGGGATGTAGCGATATAATCTTGAATTGGCAAGGTCGGGTTTCAAATGGACACTTGAGAAGAGTCGTCAGTGATTATCTTGCGTGCGGATTCGCCCGCGTGAGGCGGAGGATTCAATCTAAAGAGCTGCCACTGGCTTTTGAATTTGACGGAATGAAACGACGGCCGTTTGCGGGGTCTGGGGGGCAGTGTGCCGCTTCATTGGTTGCAAGTTGTTAATCAAACATCATGCGAATAAGAGAGGTTCTTGGTGGGGGCGATGGGGCTCCCCTAATAAGGCCGTTTTTTCCGTGGTTGAAGCTTGTTTAAAGCGTCGCCGAAATGTTGCGTCCAATCGCATGGACCTCGATGAAAAGGACGAATGCGAGTCAATTTTCGCGGCGGGGTAGTTGCTCAAGCTTCTCACGCAGTTTTGCGATTGGGATCGGGACTGGCTCGCCAGCTTGATTTGGATTGTCGTGGTCCGTTAGTCGAAAGGGAAGCAGGTGTTGGTGCACTTCGTTTTCAAGCGTTGCCAGCCACGCTGGCAAGTCAATGCCAACTCCCATTGTGGATTTTGAAAACGCACGGGCTTCATTCTTCAATAATTCAAAGGATCTTTTTGAGGGTTTCGAAGTTGGATCCTTCATGGCCGGAGCGACCAATGCTTTCAAGCGATCGATCTGCATTTGATGTCCGAAACGGCCTTCGAGTCGCCTTGCGACCGAGGCCATGCGAATCGAATACTTGTTGCGAAGATTGGTTAACTGTAGAAGGTATTTGTCAGCTTCGGGACCGACTTTTTCGGTCAATGAGCGGCGCCACATTCGGGCAACCATGTTTTCTTGATCGTTGACGAGGATTCGATGTGCCCAGACGACAGGTTTCAGGTTCCAGCAGACGCGATCGTATTTGGCTCGCAATCTTAAAAAGTCAAGAAACATGAAAAGCGAGTCGCCGCGATCGGATTGGGTGGTCGTGGTGTTGTAGTCGCGATACTCATTGTAATTTTCAATGACGCTTTCGAGGACGAGTGTCAGGTAGCGAACCGCAGTTTTTCGAGGCAGGATATGTCCCAGCTCGTCAAACAGGCGTAGGTCGGGAGCTTTGTTGGACTGTTCGACCTGGGTGAGCCAATGATCAACCCCTTGGTGGAGGATCGCTCGAATGTTGGCCAGGTGCAAAAACTGCTGCGTAAAGAGGCCGTTGCCATAGTTCTGGATAAACTCAACCAGTTTTTCCCACGAAGTCCGATCGAGGACCTTTTCAATGACGCTCAGTCGTAGTGTTTTGCTGTGATCGAGCCAGAGAATCAACATGGATTCGGTGAGCATCTCGATGCAGTCAAACAGGACAGATTGTGCTTCATCTGTGATTTCTGATCGCGTCAGTTTGTCTTCGGTTTGCCGCTGCACTTTGAGTTGGGCCGTGGATTGGACCAAGGCATGCACCATTGACGTGTATGCGACTTCAAACACTTCATCAAATTCTGTAACGGCACCACGACCGATTGGATTGTTTCGCTCCATCGCCAACGCGGTCTTGGTCAAGTCGTGTGTTTCCACAAGCAAGCCAAGCATCGGCATTCGATCGAGTAGATCGAGTATTGCGGTTTGCACCACTCGAGCGCGGACGATAGCCGCCGGATTACCGCCTTTGGAAAGAGGGACGTAAAGGATGGATTGGTTGTCGAGGTATTCGGTAAGCGAAGGGAAGTTGTCAACAACCAAGTCGGGGTTCTGTAGTAACAGTGATGCGTAGACCCTGACGACTGGGACCCCGCCGTTGACGTAGGAGGAGACGGGAGCATCCTCGGTGCTGTCTGGTTTTGATTCGGTCTCGTCTTTCTCGTCAGTTAAAGGAGCGTCCGGATCGGCCGTTTCCATTGGGACTGCCAGTGGCGTATCGTCAACCAAGTGGTCGATTGACTGGACAACTGCAGCGAGCATCCGGATTGCATTTTCTGTTTCGATGCAAGTTTTGATTGCCTGTTCCTGCAACGCATCCTTATTTAAACGATACTGGTCGTAGAGCAACATTGCGTCATGGTCAGAACCGGTTGTCGGCAGCGAATAACGATTGACGGTCTTGAGTAAGCGAAACAGCTTTTCACGGTTCTTTGTGGCCTGAGCAACCCAGGCCATGATGATGTTGCGTCTTTTTTTCAGTCGAGCGGTGATCGAATCGGTCAATTCAGTTTTTCGAATGACTGGCAAGGGGATTGTTGCGGCGACTGACCAATATTCGGCGATCGTGCTGTGAAATTCCAAGCGATCGAGCACGCGGTCAACTTCTGCCTCGAAGGCATCATCAGTCGAGAGGCTGTCGTCGAATATCTCCCCTTCGATACCATCGTTGGTCGTGTCCTGATAGACAACATCGTCATAGGCGGCGCCATAAACATTGCTTTCATCTTCCCCTTCTGATGATTCTCCGAATGGGTCGCCTTCTTCCTCCAATTCATCGAAGAGTTCTCGCGGAAGTTTTGAGTCGAGCGGCTTGCGATTAACTTCAAACTTTGGCACGTCCCAATACTGGTCGGCGTTGGCTTCGAGAAAGTCATGAAATTTGCGAATTCGATTCCAGATTTCCTCCGGATTGACGTCTTCAGGATTCGTTGTTCGAAGCAAGCTTTTCTGTTCCGAGATCCAACGAAAAAGCAGGTTGTGAAACGAGCTGTCTCCCTGCTGAAGCAAGACGTGTTCAGCTTGGCTGAGCCAATGAACCATGATGGCGGTTGATGTCTGGTAATCGGACCTTTGCATAAGGGCGTCCACCACCAAAGCGTAGGCTTTGGGTGAATCAAACATTTCAGCATGCTGAGCCCAAAATTCAATGTCGCCGGCGGCAGCGCCCCCTTTGTGCCAAAGGTTGAGAGCTTCGGCGACCAGCTCGGCAGCTTCGAAAATATCGTCAGCATCGACGGCATCGACCGAAACGACTTCGTGGGCCGCATACTTGCGCCACCAGTTGACGATTGCAAGGAATTCTTTCCGAATTGAATCAGAGATTTCCTCCCGGTCGCTCGCGGCTGCTTCGCTCCACAATCGCGAACAGGTAGCAAAGATTCGTTCCATCGTGTCGACGAGATCGAATACACGGTGGTCGCGAACCGAATTTTCGACGGCAGGAAAAAGACTGTAGTTGGCATCAAAGCCAATAATGTTCCAAGGATCGACAATCGCACCGCAATGAATACCGCGTTTCAGACGAGACATGATCTTGGGGATCGTTTCGAAAGCTTTGTCGAGGTTGCCTTGGGTCGTTTCTTCGGCAGCAACATTGAGGAGGCAATCAATTTGGCAATTGATGCGTGCTGCGGCAACGGGAACGACTTTGGATTGTTCTTCGGCTGCTTCCGGATAGCCCATGCGTGCGAAAATTGAGGCCAGACGGCAATTGACCAGTTGGGAGGCTCGGCGTTGAGCTAACTGGGCATTGAGATCTTGGCGAACTCCGCCGAAGGGTTGGTGTTTGGCTTGAGCTTCTTGTTCAAGCCGTTGCCGGTGTTGGGGGGCAAGCCGTGCAAGGAGGTCGCGGTAAAACTGATCTCGATAGCCTGCAATGACGGGTAGTAGTGACGAGAGGGTTGTATTGGAGTCGTACGTTCCGGGACCCGCTCCAGAAATTCCAGAAGCCATCAGCATGGTGCCCGCTAAGACAGCGCTCGCTTCGACCAAAGCCTCATCGTAGTCGATTGGATTGTCTTGTTCTGTTTTGCAGGCCTCTGCTCGGTCAAGTAAGGCGTCCACGGTGACTTGGTGAATGATAAATCGACGGAAGCATCCTGATCCGTCAATTAGGTGCTCGTCCCATTGACCAAAATGATGGTTCGGCCTTTGGTTAATGGGGTGGTCAAAATCAAAGGCGCGTGGATCGAGGGCGAGCTCATTGAGTTTGCTTACATCAAAATGCGCTGCCCGCAAAATGTGAGGATCGGTTTCATTGAGAAGCTTGATGGTAGATTCGGTGATCGCCTGGTAGCGTCCCACTGCGGCACCAACATCGTGCATGTAAATTGGAATGGGACGGATCCACTCGTGATCGTAAGGCTCAATTTTTTGTGATTCGAGAGTCGCGATAGGACGGTGGCCAATAAAATCGTTTAAGTGACCAACCACGGTCGAAACGATTGTCTTTTCGTCCCATGGCTTTTTCTGTTGCAGGACAGTTTCGATGCAACGGCCGACGAAAAATGAATTGAAAAGAAGGGGTTCGCTTTGATGGAATAGTAAATCGCGATGGTGTTTTCGGTAGGCGAGAAGAACTTTTGAAATCGCTAAATCCAGAACATTACGAGCTTGAGTTGAGTCGCGAAACGTGGGGTTGTCTTTGGCAATCTCTTCAAGCCGGTCGGCGAGGCATTGACCCACCTGGTAGGCAATG
>JAQWLH010000076.1 GCA_029247405.1 Mariniblastus sp. | reverse complement strand
CCGTTGGCTCAGGAGTATCCGTTGGCTCAGGGGTATCTGTTGGCTCGGGGGTATCCGTTGGCTCGGGGGTATCTGTTGAGGGGGGCTGATCAGCTTTGAGTAATTGTTTCAAACTCTCGTCAATTTCCTCGATCGCTCCCTTGGCGTTGTACCACCAATCGGGGGACCAAACGCGGAGAATATTCCAGCCGAGGTTCTCAAGCACGAGTTGCCTTGTTTTGTCTCGATCCCGGGCAACCGACGAGCGATGGTAGGTAGCACCGTCACATTCAATTCCTGCGAGAAAGGCTCCCGGTTTGTGTGGGTGAACGATACCCAAGTCGATTCGGAAACCAGAGACGCCAATTTGCGAAACCACTTGCCAGCCTTTTGCTTCGAGGGCTTTAGACACGGCTTTTTCAAATGGGGAATCGAACCCACCCACGCTTTCCTCGACGCGAGTCTGCAAAGTGTCGGGTCCCTTTTCGGCATACTCAAGAAACTTTTTCAAATCTCTGACACCTCGAGATTTTGATCGTTCAGCAGGCAGTTGATCGGCGGTAAAATTCGAGTAAACGTGTAATTCTCGCCGGGTCCGAGTGATGGCAACGTTGAGCCGACGTTCACCGCCGTCACGATTGAGTGCTCCAAAAGTTAATGGAACTGCAGGTCGGTTTTCGATTTTGCCAAACGTGATCGAAAAGAACATCACATCTCGTTCATCGCCTTGGACGTTTTCAAGATTCTTGACGATCGTGGGCTCAATTCGGGAATCTGAGAAATACCAGTCCAATTCCGGATTCGTTCGCTGGGCTTCGTCAAAAAGGTCTTGAATCAAGGACTGTTGCTGGCTGTTAAAAGTAATCACACCAAATGTGAGTCGCTCGTTTTCTTTGAGCGACAAGTTGTCTTGCATGCGATGGACGGCTTCGGTGACGATTGCTTCGGCCTCTTTTCGGTTGGTTCTGCTTTTGCCGCGGTCGTAGATCGTGTCCGGCAAGTGAACAAATGAGACACCACTTTGGGTCGAGTCAGCTGCCGGAAAAGTAATTAGCTTGTTTCGATAGTAGTGGTGGTTGGAAAATGCAATCAATGACTCGTGACGACTGCGATAGTGCCAGTTGAGTTCAAGGGTTGGCAGGCCAGAGGCTTTCGCTTCATCGAGAATACTCTCAAGGTCCTTTTCATGATCCTCGATTTCATCGTCGTTTTCATCGTCGTCCGTGCGACCAAAAAAGTTGGTCGGCGGCAGCTGTTTGGGGTCGCCCACAATAATGGTCTGACGACCGCGAGCAATTGCCCCAATGGCATCCCAGGTGGTGATCTGGGAGGCCTCGTCAAAAATGACGACATCGAAAAGCTGCTGGTGGGTTGGCAAGTATTGAGCAATCGAGAGGGGAGACATCAATAAACAGGGGGCCAGTTTTTCAAAGTTGTCAGGCATGTTCGTGATTACATGCCGAATCGACTTGCTCGGTCGTTTCAGTTGCATTTGATGGCGTAAGAGTCCCAGTTCGGACTTCCGCGTGACTTGCTCGACTGCTGGCAGATCATGCACGATGCCTGATTTAGCCTGAGTTGAGGCGAGGCTTCGAGCCAAATCGTCGAGCTGAATGAAATCTTTGATCGCGTGTTCGTGTTTATGTTTTTGAAAAGACTTCAGGATTGAGTTGTTATCCACAAGTTGGGGGATCAGCCATCGCGAATAGCCGAGACGAAAACGCGTGGAAGCTTCGTTTGCCGGGTAATGCCCAAGTTCCAAATCATCGGTCAGTGGCGTCAAGCCAACTCGTTGAGCGTCTGTCTTTGACTTACACCACGAGGTCCAACGTTGCAGTTGGGTTCGGTTGTTGAGTAAAAATTGGCAATTTTCAATTGCAGATTGGCAGGCAGTGACGTTGTCGGGTTGGGTGAGGGGGTGGCCGGAATCGGTTTGGAATTTTGAAATTTCGGTAGTTCGAGATTGGTATGTACGGATCAGATTGGCTGCAGACTGAATCAGGGAACCGTCGCTTGGTTTGCCGGAACTGTGGGGGTGGAGTGATTTTGAAATTTGTTGGGTCAGCCCGGTCGGTTTTCCAAACGCAAGCATGGCGTTGCGAAGTTTGCTGGCTTTTGAAATCCGCTGCTGCAGGGCGTCGAGATCGGTCTCCACCAAATTCCCATTCGGTGTCACGGTGGTCAGAAGATTGGCTTGGACCGCGGCCAGTTGCTTTCGAATGCCCCTGATTGCATCAAAATCGCTGACCGGATTGGCCGTACCACTTGTGGTGTAAGTCTGTAAGAGCCGAACTAACTTTCTTTTGGCAAACCACGAAATTGGCCAAAAAGAGGCCTTGGCCTGCCGCCATTGAGTCTCAAGTTCCTCGAGGGGGAGTGTCTTAAGGTTGTCACCATAATCGGCGTTCAGTAAAGCTATTTCTTGATGGTAAAGATTGACGGTGGTTTTCAACTCAGCGAAAGCGGTGGGGAATTCTGAAAACCTGTTGTTAAACAGGAATTGAACATTTTCTCCTTCGCTTTCGACGATCGACACGGCGAGCTGATTAAGATTTTCCAGGTCCACTAAAGAGCCGTCAATGAATTGCGGAATGCCCAGTGCGGAGGTGAAGTTTTTGAGATTAGTTTGCAATGAACGGCTCGCATCGCCAACTTGCCGGCAGCCTTCCAGCAAACGGTTTTCCCAAGCGACAGTCCACTCAGTTTTAAAAACCATCGGAAGTGTCTTGTCTGGCTCGACGGCATCGAAGCTGACTGCCAGTTCACGAACAACCACTTCGAGGTTTTCGTAAGCTTCTTGGTTATGCTTGACGGAGGGGGCCCATTGGAATTTTGGCGCCGTTAAATCAGCTCCTTGAGATGAGACTCCAAACGCATCAAACGCGGACCACCCACATTCGTGAACCTCGTGAATTGTGGAGACATACGCATTGAGTTCATCGCGGCGGAGTTTTAGCCGTTGATTTACCGGAATCCAATCAGATGGTTTCGCATTGCGATTGGCGTTCCACGAATTGCTTAGTTGTTCGAGGAAATGCCTCCGCTCCGCTTTATTGCTGTGAAGCTCGACACAACACTCGCCAAGTCCATTTTGTTGAAGTCGCCGATGGACTACCTCGAGGGCGGCTGTTTTTTCGGCGACGAACAAGATGGTTTTTCCCGTTCCGAGGCATTGAGAGATGATGTTGGCAATGGTCTGACTCTTTCCGGTGCCTGGCGGTCCGATCAGAATGAAGTCATTTCCCTCTGCTGCCGCCATGACTGCCGCTAACTGGGAAGAGTCTGCTGGAAGTGGATGGAAAATTTCAGCGGGCTCATAGCGTACGTCTATTTCCGCAGAATTCGGAATTGACCCCGCTGCAGATTCGAAAATCTGGTCCGGATTTTCGATCAAATGTTTGACGACACGATTGTTTTTTAGTTGGTCGATTCGGTCGACCATATCCTTCCACATTAAGTACTTAGCGAATGAAAATTTACTTAGAGCAACCTCGTCGACGACTTCGAATCCCTGAATTTCACGAACTTCTTGACGAATTCGTTGGAGAATTAAAGGGACGTTAACTCCGTGCTCATCGGTCGGCAGGTCAGTTTCGAAATGCGAGATGTCTTTGTCGAAATCTTTTTTCAACATTTGAATGAGTGTCGCATTAAATCGAGTTTCGTCTTCGTGAAGCGTTAAGCGAAACGGTGATGAGGCACTGCGACGAACCAATTTAACGGGGACCAACAGTAACGGAGCGCGGAAGGACCTTTCATCGTTGGGCCTTTGCCGCCAACGTAGGAAACCGACGGCAAGAAATAATGTGTTTGTCCCACCTTCTGCCATGTCGTTTCGCACGCTGCGGTAGAGGTAGGTCAGTCGACTGGTTAATTCGTCGGTCTGAAGTTGGCAGCAAATTTCGTTGCGCTCAAGTGCTTCGCTGGCGAAAGCAATGTCAAGATCTACATTGGTTTTCTGTTGATGCAGTTCAATATCTCGATTGCCCAGGGGATTGTGTTCGCGCAGCGAAATCAGCTTGATTCGTTGACCACTTGCCAGTTTGTCTTCGAGTGTCGATAAACTCGGGCACAGCAATGGAATCGTCGACAGCCTTTGCCGAAAATTAAGTAAGTTATTCCGGAGGGAAAGGTCCAGTAGCTTTCTTTGCCAACGATCAATTCGGCCATTGGGTGTCGTGGGCTTCTCTTCTGAAGTCGTTGCACCCAGGGATCCAAAATCGGGAGCAAGTCCCAGAGGAATCGGAGTAGTCGTGTCAGTCGGGTTTTGTAATTCAGGTTGGTGGTCGGATTCAGTCACGTGAGAAGCGAGTGGTCGGATTTGGGCCATCCTTGCTCGAGCGATTCCAATGGAGGCAACGAAGTTGTCTTCTTCGGATTCTTGCGTAAAATTCTGGGCAAACTGGACTGCCCGGGCAAAAGTTCTAGGGGGACGGTGGGTGACGAGTGTTGTTTCAAATGTGATCAATTCGTTTGCTGCGATCGCCTTGCGGATTTCACTCGGGTCTCTCTCAATGATTTGGTTTTGTGTTTTTTCCGTTAACCAGAAACCGGTGAAACAATGTTCTTGAGTGAATACGAGCACCGGGTGTAGTCCAATGGCCTCAATCGCGGATGCAAACAGGAGTGACGTGTCTAAGCAGGTTGCCAATCCTTGTGTTTCAATGGTGTGTGGGGCCCTGATTTTTTGACCGACTTTTTCAAAACTTTTCGGCGGGTTTGAGTAGGTGATTGACCTAGATGCGATTGACGTCCAAATCGCAGAAACCAGCAGGTAGACTCGCTGTCGGTCACCACTTTGGTAGCCATTGAGATTGGGTGAATGTCCATTTTGGGCAAGCGTTTCGGCTGCCGCCTTCAGAATTTTTGCCAAGGAAGGATCATTAGGCATAACGAACGCCGCGACTAGCTCGCCGGATGATTGCAAACCACCCCATTCATTTCTTGCCAGAAGCCTTAGGTCAAATGTAAGGTTTGCAATCACTCCTCTCTCGTTGCTTGCCTCGATGACGATCAAACCACGTTCTGCTTCATTGAGGCCGTTGAGATAAGCGGGGTCAAATTCCACCTGACGATCGTTGATGGTGATTTGATCACCGGGCAAAATGCGATCGACCGCCCATGATTTCGGTTGAAAGAACGCCGGCGAGGAAGAAATTTCCAAGCGAATGTTTTCAAAAATATCGCCTGATTTGTTGTTGAGCTGCAGTGATTGAATAAGTGGGACCGAGTTTTGCCATGAGGCATAACTTATACAGTCAGCTAGCTCAGCTTCGATGTTCAGCATCGCATCAGATTCGGTCGACATGATTGTTGTTTCAAAGAGAGGGCCAATGAGTTTTGGCCAGCAAAAAATTACAATTTTTTCTGCAAAGCCTTTCGTCGACGATGGCTTTTGCAGTGGTAATCATCAAGTGGCACGGTCTACTAGAATAAACGATAACAATTACTTCTTCAAATTCTCGCTGACGATTAAGACTTTGAATGGACCTGAGTGACGAGGCGCTGCTCGCTGGAGCGTTGTCATTCTCAAGGATATATTTCGAAAGCAATCATGAATCAAAAACAATTTCAGGCAGTCGGTAAAGTTGAGGAAGTGCCTCCGGGTGCTTCTAAGATGATTGTGCTTGGTGAAACACTGATTGGGTTGTTCAATATTGAGGGGGAATTTTTTGCCTTGGATAATTGCTGCCCCCATGCGGGAGCCTCGCTGGCGCACGGAGAGGTCGAGGAAGACGTCGTCGTATGCAGGATTCATCACTGGCGATTTTCAATTCGCGACGGAAAATATCTCGATGAATGCCGGCCAGAATTTGATGCAAAATCCTATCGGGTGCGAGTCGTTGGAGATCGCATCGAGGTGGAAGTTTAAACGATTTTGATTGGCTTGTGTTGATTATTTCAACAGGCCGTCAATGGCGACTTGAAAAGGCCCATGTCAGAAGTCCGCACCGCGAGCAAGCTCAACTGGTTGTCGGCAGGTTTGAGCCATTGGGGTCAATCAAACGTCTTCGCCACAACCACGGTAATGTTATCTGTACCACCACGGTTATTCGCAACGTCGACCATGTCTTGACAGATTTCATCAGCGGTTCGGTCAGATAATAAGATGGCCTCAATGTCATCGTCTTCTAGGTGTTTATTGACGCCATCGGAACATAGCATGATCCGATCACCGGTGTGTAATTGGGTTTTATAAACGACGGCGTTGGGTCCGTTCTGCGAACCGATTGCACTGAGTAAAATGTTGTGATACGGCGACTGGTCTAATTCATCACGTTTGAGGTGCCCGCAATCGTGTAGGTGTTGGGCCAATGTCTGGTCTTTCGTCAGAAGTTGAAGGCCCGCTTCTCTTAAGATGTAACAGCGACTGTCTCCGATATGCAAAACGTAGAGCATGGGCCAGATCAGGTAGGCAACCGTCAAAGTGGTTCCCATGCCTCGGTGTTTCGGGTCGTGTTTCGCGTTGGTTCTGACGAGTTCGTGAGACTGCATTGCGCCTGTTTTGAGGTCTTCAATGAATCGTTCGATCTCAGGCTGATTTGGATTGAAAAGCCAATGCATGGAGTTCAATAGATATTGAGCCATTGACTGAATGGCAATTTGACTGGCAATCTCGCCTGCTTGTGCCCCACCCACTCCATCAGCCACAAAGAGCAGTTTGCCGAGTCTGTTGCCAAACAATTGATCGTTTGAAAATGATGTGCTTGAAGATTGAATGTGCATGTTCTTGTGCAAATCAGCAATCAAGAACTGGTCCTCATTGATTTTACGTTTCTGTCCTTTGTGAGACAGTCCTGCGCACTCAATGTTGGGCGGTTGAAAATTCGAATAGTCCAGATCCTCCATCAGCTTGGTTTCTGATTCATCCTTGCAATCTCGATTTTTTTTCCACGGTAACAGCATTCGTATTCCTGCAGGGAGGAGGTTTGTTGTTCAACCAAACTTAAGTTCGACGTTGGCCTGGTCGCAAAATTCGTGCCACCTGCCACGTTCAGTCAGGTCGTTGAGCAATCTCGTGGTTTAAAACGAAAGCGCGCCTATTCGCGCGTTTGACGTCGAATCCGCT
The DNA here is from genome assembly GCA_029247405.1 of Mariniblastus sp. Taxonomy (GTDB): domain Bacteria; phylum Planctomycetota; class Planctomycetia; order Pirellulales; family Pirellulaceae; genus Mariniblastus. Next base: position 24,446 of record JAQWLH010000076.1, on the reverse strand, counting down.
CACTTTTGTTAAAAGTCTTGAGTTTTGAATGTGTAAATCCTGATATCGAATCAACCGTGCAGGAGATCGAGTCCAAGCGGTAGGGCGTGGAAATGCAGGTCCATTTTGCGGGGATACAGTCGACCCGCGTCTCTTTGGGCGGATTTTGTTATCCTGTTTTATTCTTCACTGGATGGTCAGGCTGCGGTTTAGGCTTGCTCTTACCACGCGGGCCATTCCATTGAGTGGGAATTAGTTGAACGGGTGCTCCCTGCTTTTTTCTCTCAACCTTGAACCGACGTCTCACATAATTATGGCAATCAATACAGGTCGTGGACATGTGTAAATAGGTGTAATGAGCCGCCTGAAGATCTTCGCGGTTGGCTTGTTCCGAAAGTTTGTCGCATTGCTTTCGAAACGCAACACTATAGTGCTGATAAACTTCGTCGACTGTCGTTGGCCAATGAGAAGCCTCTGAAATTCGTTTCAATTGAACGGCTCCCCGGCGAATCAAGCCAAAATCTTCAGTGACAAGTCCTTCGAGTAATTTTTGAGAGCTCGCGAGTTTGGCTCGCATGAATAATTGTGTGTCGTCAGCACGTTCTGGGATTTTTGGCTTAATGGGTTCTTGGGTTTGGAGGGGGAGAGGCGGTCGTGCAATCACGTACGCGGTTGTCAATAACACGCTTATAAAACACAAACCTACCGCAATCGCGAGACGTAAAGACATGGTTTATCCTGTTCCAACTAAATTCCGTTTTTGATTTCCAAGAACATCGGCTGTCGAGGTCGCCAGAATACACCGCAAACGACGTGCCGGGACATGCGGCTGACAGCATCAGGAATCGGAGCGTCTGTATTCCTCGAATCGTTTGGGGCGGGGGGATACGATTGACTGTGCGGAATTGTCACTCCGCGAAATACCGAAAGACACGCGCACGATGTTTAACACGGGCGGTTATATTGTCTGATTTAAAAGCCATCCCCATCTCGCTGGCATCTCAATTCTAGGAGTATTTTTATGACGAACCGATTTTGTATCAGCAGATTAATAACAATCTTCGCTGTTCTGTTGATGCTGCATTCGTTTGTTGGATTTCCGGCGGCTGGTCAGGAGTCAAAACGGCCTGAAGGCCAGGCAGAAGAAGAAAGCGAATCTGATGTGTCTGAAAAGTGGATCGAATTATTTAATGGAGAGGACCTGACGGGGTGGACGGTCAAAATTGCAGGGCATCCACTCGGTGAAAACTATGCCAACACGTTTCGGGTTGAAGACGGCGTTCTCAAGTGTGAATACGATGACTATCAGGAATTTGGCAAGCGGTATGGGCACCTTTATTCAGATCTTGCCTATTCGCATTACAAATTAAGAATGGAGTATCGTTTCCAAGGCCGTCAGCTTTCTGACGCCCCCGGTTACGTCGATCTAAACAGTGGGGTCATGCTTCATTCACAATCGCCTCAAAGCGTCGGCCTCGATCAGGGGTTTCCGGCAAGCCTCGAAATGCAATTCTTGGCGGATCTCGGTAAAGGACGGCGTCAAACCGGCAACGTTTGTACGCCCGGCACTCACGTGGTTTACCAGGGTAAACTAACTAAAAAGCATATTGTGAAGTCTTCCGGGCCGACGCTCCCGGCGGACCAGTGGGTTTCGGTTGAAATGGAAGTTCGTGGGCACGATGAGATTATTTACCGTGTTGAGGGTAAAGAAGTTCTTCGATACACCCATCCTCAACTGGATCCTGAGAGCAAAGAGGCCAAGCCAATTATCGCGCGAGGGGCTGACCTCCGATTATCGTACGGACATATCGCCCTCCAAGCCGAGGCTCAGCGAGTCTGGTTTCGAAATATCAAACTTTTACCATTATCTAATAATTGATGTCGCATGGTTTCATGATTAATTTATTTAATAGGTACTAAAGCCCGAGGTGCGATCGGACAAATTGCGTGGAGGACCTGCGTGGCTACTGCTGTTCAAGCCGGCATTGTGCTCGTGTCCGATTTTAGAAGATAGCATCCGGCGAAAGTACAGTTGCTCATTGAGTTTCGATTTGCGTTGTGGGCGAGACTACGCGATCGCGCCTTGGCAACTGGAGCCACATCCTGCGGTGCATCCAAAGCAATGTTGTCCGATAACGATTGGCCGTTTTGCAAGCTTTTCATAGTCGAAATGGTGAATCGAACGAGCCTCTTTAACGCTTACTTCTAACTCCAGCATTTGATTGAAATCACAGTCAAACAACTGTCCGTCCCAGCTGATTGAAACGGTGTTGCGGCACATGAGGCCTTCGATGGCACCAGGGTTAAATGCATCAACCAGTTTTTGCATGTACGATTCGTACTCCCCAATTCGAATCAGGTAGTCGAGATAACGACTGACCGGCATGTTGGTGATGGTGAAAAGCCGGTTGAACACAATTCCAAAACGCGATTTTAGTTCTCGGCGATAATCAGATTCGAGTTCCGTTTGGTCAGGAGGCAGGCTCTGGCCAACGGGGTTGTAGACGAGCGTTAAAATTAGGCCCGAGTCCGGTTTTCCGTATCCTAGCTCGTTAAGCTTCAGAAGCGCCTCAACGGATTTTGTATACGTGCCATCGCCTCTCTGAGCATCCGTGTTTTCTTCAAGATAACAAGGGAGTGACGCGACGATCTCAACTTGGTTGTCTGCCAAAAACTCCGGAAGGTATTGGAACCCTTGGGCCAAAAGAATGGTTAAGTTGCATCGGTCAATAACATGGCGATTCAATTTTTTAGCTTCCGTCACGATTTCGCAAAAGTGCGGATTCATTTCTGGTGCGCCACCAGTCAGGTCCAGCGTTGTGATCTGGGGGTGCTGCCTCAGCACCTCGATACACGCGTCAATCTCTTTGGGTTGCATGATTTCTCGCCGGTCGGGACCGGCATCGACGTGGCAATGAGAGCAGGTCATGTTGCAGAGCTTGCCAAGATTAACCTGCAGGATATCAATTCGATCTGAGCGAAGGTTTTCGTGCCCTGATCGCAACAATTGATTGCCAAATGGGACGGCATTGGCCGAGGGGGTTAGAATCGTAAGCTGTTTTTTGGGGTCAGCTAGGGATTCGCCGCGGTGTTTTAATGAAGTTTTGCGGTTCATGTTGGGTGCTGGGAGAAGACATCAACTCTGTTTTGAAGGTGCCCCGTTTGGGTGACTTGGCGTTTAACAGCAAGCGTCATTATCTGGTTTACACTGCGTCAAATCGTAGTCAAGCCCCTTGGATTCGCGGGGGTGTCGAGTCCTGCGTTTACGGTCGAATTCCTGAGCGTCTGCAACGGGAATCGTCCCGTAAGGCTCAACCGGGAGGAATGATTCACGGTACGGTTCTTTTTGCAGCTGTTGAAATGTCTTGTCACAAACTGCCGTTGGTTGACCGCGAATGTAAAGATGTCCGTCGTCATCCTTGATCGTTTGGAAAGGGCCACGATAAATAACAGCTTGGTTGCGTTCGAGGCAGGGACCATCGTTGCCTTTGTAGGCTAATACCGTGACTGAGCGAAATTCGATACCCTCGACCGTTTGCCACGGGCGGGATTCACGCTTGGCGAAATGCATTCCATAGAAGCCGGCCCGTTCGAACTCTGCGAGGAATTCGTCTTCTCGCCACGCCCCGGAGATACAACCGGACCACAGCTCTGGATTATTTTTCATGTGCTCCGGTACATCTTCATCGGAAACAATGTCGCTGATTGCAACTCGCCCCCCCTGCTTAACAACTCGATAAAGCTCGCTGAAAAGCTGTGTCCGGTCTTGCGGTTGGACTAGATTGAGAACGCAATTTGAGACAACACAATCAACGCTGTCATTCGCGATCATCGGCTGCTCTTGGGACAGACGCTGTTCAAGTCGACGACGGTCAAGAATGTTGTTAACCCCGGTGGCCTCAATGCTTTGAATCTCTCGATGGTAGAGCTCGAGATCAAGTGCGAGGTTTTGGATGATCCCGCAGCGGAATTCCACATTGGCGTAACCAATCGTCTCGCCCACTTGCTCTTGGTATTTTCGTGCTAAAGCAAGCATCTCTTGGTTACAGTCGATGCCAATCACTTTTCCTTCGGCGCCAACCACTTGGGCAGCAATGTAACAGAGCTTGCCACCGCCAGATCCGAGATCGAGAACGGTGTCACCCGGTTTGACGAACGGGGACGGATCCCCGCAGCCGTAATCGCGTTCAATGATTTCATCGGGAATGGCTTTGAGTAAATTCTGGTTGTATTGAACGGGGCAGCACAGCGCAGGTTCTCTTTCTTCAGCGGCTTTGGAGTACCGATCGGCAACAGCATTTTCGAAATTTAGCGTGGACATGCTTTTTGATTCCTTAGTTGAGCCTCAACGAAATTTACCTTGAATGACGCCGAATAATCGCGCTTGTCAAATTTTTAACCATAAAATCTGGGCTCAAAATAAAACAACGGTTTTTGCCTGTTTGAGTCTTTGCTCGTGGTTTGGATTCAAGATCCAGTGTCGGCGGCTCAAAATCAGGGCAATATTATTCGCAATGGTTACGAGTGAGGATCTTGGAATGGTTTTCAAGCAGACCATCTCGGGTTCGTACCGAACGAGTATTGTAATCAACCCGTGTTTTTATTTGATTCTCGACATGCACTCCAATTGAACCTGATTTAAATTAATCGTGAACGAAAATTGGGCCGACCCATCCTTGGGCCGACCCTCAAGAACGTTCTGGTTTATGCTTAACCACACACAAAGTCAATTGGTTGGAAATTCAATGAGTCACTTGTATCGGTCTACTGTCTTATTTTTGGGTCTCTTCATCGGGTTTCAGCTGGGGGGCCTCGATTGGGCGGTGGCTTTTAGGCAGGCTTCCCCAGTCTCTCCGGGTCGTCAAGATTTTTTGATCGATGATTCAAAATATGTTGCCGAGGTGCAAAAAACAGCATCAGAATTGGTGATGCAGAACGGATTGATCCGGCGGACCTGGCGGCTCACGCCTAATGGCGCTTGTGTTGCTTTTGACAATCTTTCCAGCGGCAAATCCATGCTGCGAAGCATCAGGCCCGAAGCGCGGGTGAACATAAATGGCGTTGCTTACGAAATCGGCGGTCTAAAAGGGCAGCCCAATCAGGCGTTTTTAACGGCTAGGTGGCTTGAGCAAATGAAAGCAGACCCTGCTGCATTCCGCTTGCTCCGGGTGGAAATAGGTAAACCTCAAGAGCGGATTGAGTGGAAGCAGCGTCGTCATCATGGGCCAAATCTGTCGTGGCCGCCGAAGGGCGCGTATGTGCAAATGGTTTATCAACTCAAGGCGTTGAGCGAGGTCAGGGTTATCGTCCATTATGAAATGTACGATGGGCTGCCGGCAATGAGTAAATGGATCACGATCGAAAATGGATCGCCTCGGATGATTACCGTTGACCGGTTTCGCAGTGAAGAACTCGCCGTGGTGGAACACACGAATTGGGTTGAACTTCGTGGTGATGTCCAATTTCCTCAGCCCGACTATCTACACGTCGAAACCGATTTCGCATTTGGTGGCTTCAATTTTCAAAACGCCAATCGGCATGTGGTGAGTTGGCAGAGTGATCCGAGTTATATCACTCAGGTGAATTACCTGAAGAAATCACCTTGCTTGCTTGTTGTTGAACCAACCTACGGACCTTCTCAGGAGATTGAGCCGGGAGGGTTTTTTGAGAGCTTTCGGACTTATGAACTTGCATACGACAGTTCAGAACGCGAGCGTCAAGGTTTAACTCTCCGGAAAATGTATCGGACACTGGCACCCTGGGTCACGGAAAATCCGATCACGCACCATCTGCTCAAATCAAAACCAGCTGATGTCCGAAAGGCAATCGATCATGCGGCGGACGTCGGTTTTGAGGCAGTCATCCTTTCGTTCGGGAGTGGATTCAACATGGAAAGCACCGACGATGAGTATTTGAAAAACTGGACCGATGTCGCCAGTTACGCCGAAGCCAAAGGCGTGGAGCTCGGCGGTTATTCTTTGTTCTCTTCCAGAAGCGTTGGGAATGGGAACGATGTAGTAAGTCCCGAGGGGGAATCGCCAACGTTCGGCCGGGCCCCGTCAGCGACTTCGGATTGGGGAATCGAATACTATCAAAAGCTTAAGCGGTTTTTTGATCACACGGGCTTTGATCAATTCGAGAACGACGGCCCTTACCCGGGAGACGTCGATGTGACTCAGCGACTTCCCTATCAAAAAGGTATTCAAGATTCTCGTTGGGCGCAGTGGAAAATTGTGGTTGAGCTTTACCGTCATTTGAGAGCGACTGGCGTCTATATTAACCAGCCGGATTACTATTTTATGAACGGGGGCAACAAGACCGGGATGGGCTATCGCGAAGTCAATTGGTCGCTCCCCCGCGAGCAGCAGGTGATTCACACCCGGCAGAATATTTTCGACGGGACATGGACCAAAACTCCCAGCATGGGTTGGATGCACGTTCCATTGGCACAGTATCACGGTGGAGGTGCAGCGGCAACGATTGAGCCGCTTCATCAGCATCTTGACCACTATGAACGCATGATGATGTCAAATTTTGGGATGGGGGTACAAGCACATTATCGTGGGCCACGGTTGTTTGATACTGTCCAAACTAAAGCCCAGGTCAAAAAGTTGGTGGATTGGTTTAAAGAATACCGCAATATTCTCGAGTCGGACATGATTCATTGCCGTCGAGCGGATGGACGAGATCTGGATTGGGTGCTGCATGTCAATCCAAAGTTGGGCGACAAAGGTATGTTGTGCGTGTGGAACCCGTTGCCGACAGCCATCCGGAAAACACTACGTCTCAACCTTTACTATACTGGTCTCAAAGACGTTGCAATGTTTTCAAATGACGACTCAAGCAAGTCGCTTAGGCTCAGCCGGGACTATTTTGTTGATTTCGAAGTCAACGTCGCGGCTGAGGGGATGCAATGGTTCGTGATTCGTTAATTCTCTCGCATTGTCAGTGAGTCAAAGGCCGAAAATGTTGAGTCGCTCGAAAGAGCATTGGGGCTCTGTCGGGATTCATGTAAAATCGCAGGTGACCTGTTAATCTTGTTGAAAAACCATGCCTTCAAAAAAAATCCAACCGCTCGCTCCGATTATTTTTTCAATTTGTTGTTGTGCCATTTTGCCTTTGGCTCGATCGCAGGAGGCTGGCCCTGCCAAGAACATTGACCGGCAGGTGCGTTCGATTCTTTCTAACAAGTGTTTTGCTTGCCACGGTCCTGATGAGAATTCGCGTGAAGCTGATTTGCGGCTCGACACACGCGAGGGGGCTTTGGAATCTGCCATCAATTTGGATGAACCAACCGACAGCGAGTTGTTAGCTCGGATCAACAGCGACGATCCCGATATGATCATGCCTCCTCCCAAGCACGGTGAACCGCTGTCGGATAAGGATCGCGAGTTGATGAAGAAATGGGTTGCAGACGGTGCGACGTATACCAGCCATTGGTCGTACCTCAAACCGACCAAGCCTCAAGTTCCACAAGTTGCAGCTTCAATCGACGCAAATGAAATTGATCAATTTGTCCAAGCCCGTTTAGTGGGGTCAGGGCTTCGTCCTGCGGAACCAGCGGATCGACGGGTTTTGATTCGCCGACTTGCGCTAGATTTAACGGGACTGCCTCCGACCCCTGAAGAAGTGAAGAGGTTTATAAACGACTCGTCGGAAAACGCTTATGAAACCCTTGTCGATTATTATCTCTCACGGCCGAGCTACGGTGAACGTTGGGCAGCCATGTGGTTGGATCTTGCACGCTACGCAGATTCAGCTGGGTATGCGGATGATCGAAAGCGAACCATCTGGGCCTATCGAGATTACGTGATTCGATCTTACAACGAAAATAAGTCGTTTGACCTGTTCACGGTGGAGCAACTTGCTGGAGATTTGTTGGAGGCTCCTACAGAGCAGCAGATGGTTGCAACAGCCTTTCATCGAAACACCTTGACCAACAGTGAAGGAGGCACCAGTGATGAGGAGTTTCACTCGGCAGCGGTGGTTGATCGTGTAAATACAACCATGGCGGTTTGGATGGGAACGACGATGGCCTGTGCTCAGTGTCATACCCACAAGTACGATCCAATTACCCAAAAAGAGTATTTTCAATTTTACGACTTCTTCAATCAGTCCGCGGATTACGATCGGCCTAATGAGAGTCCCGTCTTTAAAATTTATTCAACGGAAGTCCAGCAGAGACGTCAGGCGATCAAGTCCGAACTTGCGGCCAACAAGGCTGAATCGAAGGAGATCCCGACGGCAGCGGAAGTTGATGCCTGGATCGCTGAGATGAAGAACGAGTATCGGGGAAAAGCATCGAGCCGAGTGCGCGGTCAATTTGTCCGAGTGGATTTGCCTGGCAAAGAGAAGATCCTTTCGCTTGCCGAAGTGAATGTCTTTTCCCGTGTCAATGGCGAAAGGGTGAATGTAGCCACTCGTGGAACGGCGACGCAGTCGAGCGTCGCCTACGATGGCCCCGCTGGTTTGGCCATCGACGGAAATACCGATGGTGATTTTGAAAAGAAATCAACGACACACACCAACACAGAACAGAATCCATGGTGGCAAGTTGATCTTGGAGAAGTTGTGCCGATCGAATCTATTTCGATTTGGCATCGTTTAGGTAATGGAATTCATTCTCGATCCGATGGATTTCGTTTGTCAGTTCTTGATGTCAACAAGAAAGAAGTCTGGTCGCGTGATTTCGCTAAAGCAGTTGCTGCGGAACAAGTCGCGGAGGTTGAGGATTTACCGAGTGTAATTCTCGAGCTGATCAATCAAGCTGAGCCGCTCGACGATGCTGGCCGATCGCAGCTCGAAAACTACTTTCAGGAACTTGAAAAAAGAAAAATTCAAATTCAGATTTCAAAACTGAATGCGGAACTCGCATCACTTAAGTCGATGACGACCCTTCCGGTGATGCAGGCGTTACCTGAGAAGCAACGGCGAACGTCCAAAGTTCAGATTCGTGGAAATTATCTCGACACGGGTGAAACGGTCTCGGCAGCTACTCCAGCGATTTTTCACCCGCTCAAAGCTGATGCGGCAAAAAATCGTCTGGGTTTAGCTCATTGGTTAGTCGATCAAGATAACCCGTTGACCGCGCGAGTCGTTGTGAACCGATACTGGGAACAGATCTTTGGGATTGGGATTGTTGAGACCAGCGAGGAGTTCGGCGCTCAGGGCGAGCTGCCATCTCATCCTGATTTATTGGACTGGCTATCAGCGGACCTTGTCGAAAACCGTTGGGACACTCACCACCTGCTTAAGCAAATAGTGATGTCGAAAACGTATCGCCAAAGTTCCAGTGCGAGTTCGCAGTCGTTGAGTGTTGACCCCAATAACCGTTTACTTTCCCGAGGGCCGCGTGTTCGATTGACTGCGGAAATGATTCGTGATCAAGCTTTGGCCGTCAGTGGTTTACTGAGTTCAAAAATGTACGGGCCACCCGTGCAGCCACCGCAGCCCAAAGTTGGCTTGAAGCCAGCCTTCAGTGGCCAGACGACCAATTGGACTGATAGTGTTGGGGAAAATCGTTACCGACGAGGTATCTACACGGAGTGGCGACGGTCGTCCCCCTACCCTTCGATGTCGACGTTCGATGTGAACAGTCGCGAAGTTTGCGAGTTGAGACGAACTGCGACGAACACGCCGCTGCAAGCCTTGGTGACATTGAATGATCCCGTCTATGTCGAGGCCGCTCAAGGATTAGCTCGGCGGATGGTTGGCGAGACGAATGCGAAGACAGCATTGGAGAAAGCGAAGTTTGGTTTCCAGCTATGTCTGATTCGCAAGCCAACAGAAGCTGAGTCAATCCGTATTAGGCAATTGTTTGAAGAGGCGAAGCGGCATTTTGAAAATGATAAAACTGCGGCCGCCGCACTTGCTACCGATCCGCTAAATCCGCCCAAGTCAGGATCTGATTTGGTTGAGTTAGCCGCTTGGACAACGGTTGCCAACGTGCTGTTGAACTTGGATGAAATGTTAATGAAACCCTGAATCGTAGAGAGCCCGGAGATTTCCACTTGCAATTGAGCCTCGGATATGAGGTAAAGCGAAACGGCAGCTATTTCCCAATCCGGGAGGCTGGTCCGGTTCGGTCATCAGGGGATAGGCTGCTTTGGCGGTTTGAACCCAGATTCAATCGAGCAGTTTGTGTGGAGTGGGTAATTAGAGATAGTAAGCTACAAAAATCGAGACTTGGCCATGAACCTTGAAAATCAAAAAGTACTATTTGACACGCGGCGACATTTTCTCAAAAAATGCCCGATCGGATTGGGGGGGATTTATCTTGCTTCGCAGATGAGCGGAGTTGGTGGAATGGCAAGTGCATCGGATGTCGATGATGTTGTGAATCCGATTGCCCAGAAAAACCCCCATTTTGCTGCTAAAGCAAAGAATGTGATTTACATTCACTTGGCTGGTTCGCCTCCGACTTTGGATTTGTTCGACTACAAACCAGAATTGGTAAAGCGGACGGGAGAAGATTGCCCCGATGAATTTCTAGCGGGTCGCAGGTTTGCGTTCACTTCAGGCAAGCCCAAGCTTCTCGGCACGCCGCGTCAATTCAAGCAGCATGGCGAGGGAGGCGTTTGGATGTCTGACGCACTGCCGACTCTTCCAGAGGTCGCCGATGAAATGTGTGTGATTCGATCGATGAACACCGATCAATTTAACCATGCACCAGCCCAGTTGTTTTTGTTGACCGGTTCGCCGCGGCAAGGCCGACCTTCGTTTGGATCTTGGGTGACGTACGGGCTAGGTAGTGAAAATGAGGACTTGCCAGGTTTCGTCGTTTTGAACTCGGGCGGAACCAACCCGAGTGCGGGTAAAAATGCTTGGGGAAATGGTTTTTTACCTTCTGTTTTTCAGGGCGTGCAATGTCGCAGCAAGGGCGCTCCCGTTTTGTATGTTAACAACCCTGCCGGCATGTCACGTCAGTTGCGACGCAAGACGTTGGACGCGATCAATGAACTCAACTCGCTCCAAGCCGAATCGCTGGGGAGTCCTGAAACACGCACCCGAATTGCTCAATATGAATTGGCTTATCGGATGCAGGTTTCGGTCCCCCAAGTCATGAATATCAACGATGAAAGTAAAGAGACGATTGAGTCTTACGGTGCAAAACCGGGCGAAGCGAACTTTGCAAACAACTGTTTATTGGCACGTCGGTTGGTTGAGCAGGGCGTGCGATTCGTCCAACTCTTTGATTGGGGATGGGACTTTCACGGGACCAATGCGTCGCGTGGATTGAAAGGGGGGCTTTCAAGCAAGTGTGCCAGTATGGACCGACCAGTGACTGCGTTGATCAAGGATCTTAAACAACGAGGGATGCTGCAGGATACTTTGGTCATTTGGGGGGGGGAGTTTGGGCGGACTCCATTCCGTGAGGGACGAACGGCAAAAAGCCAAGTACTCGGTCGTGATCACTACCCCGATTGCTACTCGATCTTCATGGCCGGTGGTGGTGTCAAAGGTGGGTATACGCACGGTGAAACCGATGAGCTCGGGTTCAAAGTGGCTTCAGATGGCGTCCATGTTCACGATTATCAAGCGACTGTGTTGCATTTACTCGGAATGGATCATGAGCGGTTAACGCATCGTTTTCAGGGTCGTGATTACCGATTGACCGATGTCCATGGTGAAGTCGTTCACGACATCATCGCGTGATTTTGAATCTCTGAATCTTGATGATGTTGATCGCGACAGAATCCGGCTACAATGCTGGCTGCAAAGTTCCGTCGCCTCCAGAGATCGTCATGAAAATGAAACTGAACGTAATTTTCTGCTTTTTTATCGCCACCCTGTTGACCGCTTCGACAGGAGTTTTTCACCCGTGTCTGGATTCAGCGAGTGTTTCAGCCCAAGAGGGCGAGGTCACTTCCAATCCGAAATATTCTCGTGCTGACCGACTCCGCGGCTCGGTAACTCCCGAGCGAGCCTGGTGGGATTTGAAGCATTACGATCTTGCGATCGAAGTCTTCCCCAAAACAAAATCGTTAAAAGGCTCCAATACCGTTTCGTTTACGACGCTCGGGCCCGGTAAGAAAATGCAAATTGACTTACAGCCGCCGCTGAAGATCACCAAGGTCCTGCATGGTGAAGCAGAACTGAAGTACGAACGAGAGGGAAGCGTTTACTGGATCTATTTTGAGAACGAATTGGCCGCCAACGCTGATGATTCGGTGACTGTTTTCTACGAAGGCAAGCCAGTCGTCAGCACCAATCCGCCTTGGAGCGGTGGGATCAGTTGGCAAAATGATGAAAAAGGTAATCCTTTCATCGCGACATCGTGCCAGGGAATTGGTGCCAGTATTTGGTGGCCAACCAAAGACCATGGCTATGACGAACCCGATCGAGGAATGGATTTTCGGATTACTGTCCCAAAATCACTGGTTGCGGTTGCTAATGGACGACTTGTGGAGACGCTGGCGGGAGAGCGCGATATGACTCACACGTTCCATTGGCAAGTGACCAACCCGATCAATAACTATTGCATCAACATGAACATTGGGAATTACGTCAGTTTTTCCGAGACGTTCAAAGGCGAAGGTGGTGATCTCGATGTCGAGTACTGGGTTCTCGATCATCAACGTGAAACAGCGAAAAAACATTTCAAAGAAGCACCGCGAACTTTGAAGGCATTTGAGCACTGGTTCGGCAAGTATCCCTTTTATGAAGATAGTTACAAACTGGTTGTGGTTCCCTACCTCGGCATGGAACATCAAAGTTCAGTGACTTATGGAAATGGGTTTAAAAATGGCTACCGCGGTCGTGACTTGAGCGAGACGGGGGTCGGAATGAAATTTGATTTCATTATCGTCCACGAGTCAGGGCATGAGTGGTTTGGCAACAATATCTCAATGAAGGATGTTGCAGACATGTGGATTCATGAAAGCTTCACTAACTACTCTGAGAATCTGTTTGTCGAGTACCACTTTACCGAGAAGGAAGCGCAGGATTACGTGATTGGCTGCCGCAAGTTAATCAACAACAAAAGTCCCATTATCGGTGCCTACGATGTCAACCAAAAGGGGAATGGGGGGGATATGTACTACAAAGGTGGCAACATGATCCACACGATTCGACATGTGATTAACGATGATGAAAAGTGGCGTTCAATACTGCGTGGTTTGAATGAGAATTTTTGGCACAAGACAGTGACAACTCAGGAGGTTGAGTCGTTCATCAACGAAAAATCCGGAATCGACTTTTCCAAGTACTTTGACCAATACCTGCGTGACACTCGAATTCCGGTGCTGAATTATCAAATTGATGGCGAACAAATCACTTACCACTTTACAGAAGTTGTTGACGGTTTTTCAATTCGAATCAAAGTAAACATCAACGGTGAGGAAGTTTGGATCAAACCGACAGGAAATCCGCAGACGCTAAAGTGGAACTCCGAAATCAAGTCTATTTCTGTCGATCGAAACTTTTACATCAAGACTAAAACCAAAGGTTGATCCAGGAAGATTGATCGTTAACCTCTTTGGTGAATTCCCACTTCGATTGGTTTTGAGCGAGGAAAGATTAGTTGTGGAGTGTTGGGTGATAGTTTCCACGAAACGGGTCATCGAATTAGACTGACGATTTGCTTGAGTGATTGGGGTAAACACACCGAATCCGGCCTTTCTTAACAGCGGCCGATTCGTCATTGAGAACTCTTGCATGCTGCTCTGAAGTGAGAACAGATCGGGGCGGATGGTATGTTTTCGCCCGTTGCTGTTTCCTTGGATTGGCGTTACCAGTCCCTGCTTTGTTTAGCAGATAAACGCTTGTGGTTGATCGCGTTCTTGATTTGCCGTGAATCAAAAACTACTCGATCGCATTTTTGCAGGGACGCCGCTTCGGCGAGAGAACGCGGTCGGCTTAAGTCTTAGAAACAGATTTTTAAAAATTTTTATCGCGACGGTTGAATCGCTGAATTTGTTTAAAAATATACGCTTGGACCACGAGAGTTCAAAAGTCGCAAAGCGCGGTCAAACCGCCGAACTCATCGATCCTTAACCAGTTTTTTCGGAAAGAATTTACATTGAAAAAACTTGGAAAAAATTATTTCAAAGCTGAATCTGATTTGAATTTTAAATCGAAAGCATAGGCAGAAGGGAAGTCATGGGGCTTCTCAGCAACGCACTGAAGTGCATTCGAAACACAAGTCAAAAGGTCCCCGATATGTTTTTCCCAGTCAAAGAGTCGCTCGTCATTGCGGCAGTCGTTTTGTTCGGTAACTCAGCCGTCTTTGCCCAAAATCAGTGCCCAGCACAACAAGCTGCTCTAGCCGGTCAGCAGTGCCCATCGAAGATGAACACAGTGATGGTTTCCGCTCCTGCTCGTATGACGCAAGAGAAGGATATCGTCGACACAGCCGTCGGTGCTGGAAAGTTCAAGACACTCGTTGCCGCAGTTCAAGCCGGTGGCTTGGTTGATACGCTAAAGGGCAAAGGCCCTTTCACTGTTTTCGCTCCAACGGACGAAGCATTTAAGAAGCTTCCAAAAGGCACAGTCGAATCTTTGTTGAAGCCTGAAAACAAGAAGCAGCTTCAGGCTATCCTCACCTACCACGTTGTTGGTGGAAACGTCATGGCGGCAGATGTGGTTAAGCTCGACAGTGCGAAGACCGTCCAGGGCAAGAACGTTGCTATCAAAGTTTCCGACGCTGGTGTGATGGTTAACAATGCAAAAGTCGTTGTGACTGACATCAAGTGCAAGAATGGCGTTATCCACGTCATCGACAGCGTACTTCTACCCCCAGCCACTCCAGATGTCGTCGACACAGCCGTTGCTGCTGGGCAATTCAAGACACTCGTCGCTGCAGTACAAGCTGCAGGGCTTGTTGATACGCTTAAAGGTGAAGGTCCATTCACAGTATTCGCTCCAACAGACGCGGCATTCGCCAAGATTCCAGCTGCAACAATCGCCGAATTGTTGAAGCCAGAGAACAAAAGCAAGCTTGCAGCGATTTTGACCTACCACGTCGTCGCCGGCAAAGTAATGGCTGCTGATGTTGTGAAAATCACATCCGCCAAGACCGTCAACGGTCAATCCGCTGCAGTCAAAGTAGAAGGCGGCAAAGTAATGATTGATGGAGCTCAGGTCATCAAGACAGACATCGAGTGCGGAAATGGCGTCATCCACGTCATCGACTCAGTAATCATGCCTAAGTAGTCGGCTCGGTTGCTAGTGTAGATCTTGAAAGGGCTCGGCGTCCGAAGCTATAATGGCTTTGAGACGCGAGCCTATTTTTTTCAAACAACAGTAGCCTACCAGAGTGGATCCAGCCGGATCAGGGACAGGAAACCGAGTGACAACTGAAGCTCCTTTATTACCAAGAGTTGCCGAAGGCGATTCTTCAGCGGTCGCGAAGTGTCTCGATCGTTACAAAAATCTGGTTTGGTCGTTGGTTAGGCGTAACTGCACCGACTTCCAGACTGCCGAAGATGCCGTACAGGATATCTTTCTTAAAATATGGAAAAATGCGGGGCGGTTCGACGCGGAGATCGCCAGCGAAACAACATTTGTGGCCATGATCGCGCGGCGGAGTTTAATAGACATGAGTCGTAAACGAAGTCACACTGCACTGGGCGCTACAGAACTTGACCAAGTTTCTAACCCTGATATGGGGGTGGCTAACCGAGCGGAGTTGAATGACGAAGCCGCGAAGGCGTCTGCGATGCTCGCAGACTTTCCGTCGGAGCAACGTGATGCGATTCGGATGAGCGTCTTTGAAGGCCTTTCCCATGCAAGTATCGCTGATGCGATGAAACTCCCCCTTGGAACAGTGAAGACTTACATCCGCCGTGGGATGATCGAGTTGAGAAATGCATTGTTCACGAAAGAGGAAGCATTTGATCCCCAGATGGTGAAGGGAGAAGTGCAATGAATAACCAAGACTTTTCCGAAGAGTTCGTTGACCTCTTGATTCTCCGTTCGACGGTTGGGCTTTCCGAATCAGAGCAACTCGAATTCGAACAGTTGGCCACCGATCCTGAGTACCTCAAAGAGGCCGAACGGTTTGATCTTACAGCAGCCGCCTTTGAACAAGCGTTGCAGTTTGATGAGTTTGAGGAGATGCCGAGGGAAATCCAAGATCTCTTGCTTTTTTCGGCTGGTGATATGTTTGGCGGCGACGTCGAGTCGGAATCTGTAACGCCGATAGAGCCTAAGGTTGAACTCGCCGACCGCTCACGAGTCGGTGACGGCCCGAGCACACGGGAGGCATCGCGGTTTCGCTGGCGGGAGATGACTGCAATTGCGGTTGCTGCGGCGAGTTTACTGCTCGTAGTAACTGGGTTTAACCCATTTTCTGAAACTTCAGATGTGGCGTCTCAACTCACAACTGCTCAACGTTTGGCGAGCTTGACGACTGCGAATCCAGCCGACTTAATTGATCTTGAGTGGACCCCGGTTCACGATGCCGATGCAAGTGGCAAGGTCGTTTGGAGCGACTCAAGACAAGAGGGATATATGGTTTTTGAAAACATCAAAGCCAACGATCCAGCCTTGGAAAAGTACCAGCTTTGGATTTTTGATACCGACAAGGCACAAAAGGAACCCATTGACGGTGGTGTTTTCGACATCAGCGCCGCTGAGCTAGAGGCAGGTCGGGTGATTGTTCCCATCAAACCGAATTTGCCGATTTCGAAAGCGGTCCAATTCGCGGTTACGGTCGAAAAGCCACCTGGTGTCGTCGTCTCGAAGAGAGAAAAAATACCGGTTCTTGCAGCTGTTGAATAAGTCTGAGATTACTAAGGCAGCAGGGAAAGTTCCTTGGGAAATCCAGCAGTGACATGAAGAGCTATCTTGGTCACACTTGGATAAAACCCATCAAGGTTCTAACTCAAACCCAACGACTGAAATTTGTTTCAGGATAAATTGCCCCGTGAGGATCGTTAGCTACTACGTCCAGCGGGCTTTTTTCTGGGGTGAAAATAGCTTTCGCGAGACTTACGCGTTTTGAACTCCTTTTTTGAGTTGCTCTATCTCAGACTGGTATTCTGCTTGAATGTCGGGATGAAACTTGTGAACGGTTTTGTCGACTTTTTTTAGTTGGGATTGGAACATATTAAAGATGACCTTTGAGCGATCAAGCCGAATGCCGCTGCTATTGAGACGATTGCAAAAATGCAGTCTCAAGGCGATTTCTGTTTCGTTGATTCCCGAATATTTGATTCGTTTTTCCAGCCAGCGAACAATTTTTCGAATTGTCTTTTTGGCGAGATAAAGTGAAGTTGAGTTGATCGTTTTGAACAGTGCGTCCATCTCCTGGCAAACAGAGTTGACATAGCCTGATTCGTTTTGCGATTGAAAGAGTAAGTAAGTCAGGAGTTCCTTGTTGTCTTTTTTGAATCGGGCCAAGCGGACACACGCGTCAAGAATTTCTCCGTGATCGAGCTTGACGAGATTTTGTCGTAATTCATGAAGGGTGGCGGCTTTCATTTCAAATTAATCCCTGATTTGATGTCCCAAGAGAACAAGGAAAGGAAGCTGGATTTCGAATTTGGTCGGCATGGTTCATGGTCTACAGCGTCTTCGCGAGTCTTAGTGACTCAATGTGGTAATCAAACCAAATGGGTTTGAGCCGCTTGATCATCTCGGACCTTCTGTGGCCGAGTCCTTCGATTTCAATATAGGTGTGGTCAATATTGAGTTCTTGAAGGTGTTGGTGGAAATTGCGAATTGTCTTAATGTGCGCCGTGTCTTGTGTGCCGCAGATAATTTGAATTCTCACGTTATTCTTAATCCGCCTCGCATTTTTTGTTGTGACTTTGTAAACGTCGTTTGCTTCCCAATGGGATCGTTCTTCCCCAAGGAGCAGGCTCTTTCGTGATAAGGGTTCGGCGTTATCAAAGATCTCAATCAGATGGGGTACGTTTCCGGCTTGGCAGAACAAACTGCAAAACATCTCAGGATACTTCATTGCCAGTCGAGTTGAACCTCTTCCGCCCATTGAAAATCCCTCGATGCAGCGCCCGGTTCGATTGGCGACTGTTGAAAAAGTTTTATCGATGTGAGGAATAAGCTCTTTGATAAATATTGATTCGATTGGGAATTTACCATTGGCAGAGTCTTTGTAGAACGTGTTGTGTCCGCCATTGGGTAGCACCACGATTACCTCGGGCCAACGCTTTGCCAAAATGCCTTCATGAAGGACGGCAATGGAGTCGAGACTGGTAAACTCGTTTCCCCCGTTGCCGTGCAAATTGTAAATCACTGGATATCGAGCGAGCGTAGGCTTTATCTCTTCGAGTGCCTTCACGTAACTCGGTGGCAGGTAAATACAGTAACCGATCTCATGATTAACAAGTTTGCTGAAGAATTTTAGATGCTTTGTGTTGGCAGGCAGGGTGGTTGTTGATTTGGGTTGGTTGATCCAAGTAATCGAGGGGGATTTTGATTTGGTGTTTTTATTTTGTTTGTTCTGTCCCATGGCGGGCAACGTCAAGGTAAAGAACATGAGGATGAAAATGGATCGGAGAATCATGTTGTCTTCCATGGGTGCTAGAGGTTGGCGGTAAAACCAAAATAACCTCACTATTCTAATTGTTTTAGAAACTAACAGGGCGAATCAAAGTATCCACACAATCGCTGATTGATCCTCACCTCTGGGCTAATTAGAGTGGAGGAGCGTCAGGCATACTATTTGATTAAACATTTTTAAGATGGCAACGGTGTTATGGGTTTGTTTCGGTCACTTGTGATTGTGATGTTCTTGGTTGGTGCATCAGGCTTCCACTCAGACTTTTCCATGGGGCAGGAGGCCAGTCAGACTTTCTATATTATCAATGGAAAAGGGCCGGCCCATACGGAGCCCCCGAAAACGGATCTCAATTTCCCCCTCATGGGAGAGTTTCTTGGCAGGATCAAATCGGCCGACGGGAGTAATCAGGTTTTGGGTTTGCAGATTCGTGTCATCGGCAAGGATCGATTTGAAGCAAACGCGTATTTGGGCGGATTGCCGGGGCAACCAAAATTTCAACCAACGCCGTTTCCGATGATAGGAAAACGCTCGGAGGGGTTTGTGATTCTGTCAGGTGGGCCCTGGGCAATTTTCGTTGAGAAGAACACTTGTCGTGTGATCGACCGGAAGGGGAAACAAGTCGGGCAGTTGCGGCGTCTCCGGCGTACTAGCCCAACCCTTCATGCGACTCCCCCCCAAGATGCCGTGGTTCTGTTTGATGGGACCAACACCGATCAGTTTTCAGTTGGGAAAATGACAGACGAGGGGTTGTTGATGCAGGGGGCTGATTTAAGACCGATGTTTCAGGATTTTAACTTGCACATTGAATTCAAGCTGCCCTACATGCCGGAGGCAGATGAGCAGAAACGGGGGAACAGTGGCCTTTACCTTCAAAGTCGATATGAATGTCAAATCCTTGATTCATTCGCAACGACTCCCGTTATCAATGGCTGCGGGGCTCTCTATCGTTTTCGCGCCCCCGATCTAAATATGTGCTTGCCGCCTTTAGTTTGGCAGACTTATGATGTTCAGTTCACTGCCCCGAGGTGGGCCTCAGATGGAACGAAGCTTCGAAATGCGACGGTCACGTCTTGGATTAACGGTACCAAAGTTCAGGACAATATTTCTTTACCCAACAAGACCGGGGCGGGTAAACCCGAAGAGCCAATTTTGCTTCCTATCCGGTTTCAAGATCACGGCGATCCGGTCAGGTTTAGAAATGCGTGGATTGTTGATCGTGGATTGGTAAACAGTGAGTTCCCTGTTTCGTCAACTCAAGAGCAGCGGCAGGCAGCAAATAAAGCGATCCAGCAGCGAATGAAATCGGCAAGAAAGAAGCGAGCTCAACAGGAGCGAGAGTTAAAGAAATCGCTCGAGGAAAAAAGTTCAGTCGGTGAGGCGAGTGAAGCGACGGAGAAATGAATTTGCGGTCGCAGTTTTCCCGAGCGGCACGCCCGCTCAATTTTCATTGAATGAAGTGTGGCTCAGTTTTCGAGTTCCTTCTTCCTGAGGAAGAAGGAGTCGAAAATCCAAGGATCGGGTGCCAGTTTTAGACCGAATTAATTCTCAGCCGATTTTGGGCGTTGCGGTCGATCTGGTCTTGAGTCTTGACGTTGACCATAGCTGCCTCCGCCTCCGCCGCCACTTCGGCTACCACCTCCTCCACCACGACTAAACAGCCCTGAGATGCCGCTGCTGAATTCGTCTTTCGAGATCTTGGTGTCGCCATCTTTATCAAGCGTTTTCAGGCGATCGGCCATGCGATTCCCTTCGAGTTCTTTGGCGGTGACCTGACCATCTTTATCTGTGTCGAGTCCGTTGAACATGCTCATCGGATCGAATCGACCTCGGCTTCCCGAGCGACTGCCGCCGGAAGGTCTCCCGCCTGTTGCGGGGGCTGCTGGCTCTCGGGCTTGTGCTACGTCATTATCACTCTCTTCGACCTTTTCACCTTTGTCGGCGACACAGTACAGATGCTTGGAGCTACGAAGAATCATCTGGTTGTTGCTAATGGCGGGGGTGCCCCAAAAAGTCTCTTTGTCCTTGGTGACACGGTAAATGGCAACCTGTTTCATTTCGTCGCCCAACTCGAACACGAACATCTGTCCTGTGCCGTTGAGGTAATACATTCGATCCCCGACCACGATCGGCGATGGATAATCAAGAGATCCAAATCGGCCCTCCATTTTTTTAGCGCCTTTGAGACGTAACTTCTGTACTTGCTCGCCTGTTTTTGCATCGACGACCGTTACAATTCCACTGGCGACAACATAAAGTTTTGATTGATGACGAACGGGGGAAGCGAAGCTGGCATTGTCGCTGCCAGTCCAGACGGTGTTTGTTTTGCTGATATCGCCTTTGCCTCCGACGTCTAATGCAATGCTGCCTCCGCCGCGTCCCGTGAATGCAAATACTCTTTTGCCGTCGAGAATCACGCTGGAATAAGCTTGTTGTGCACCCGTTGCGTCGGCAAACCAGCGAAGTTTGCCGTTGGTTGGATCGAGTCCCCAGAGCTCTTTTGCAACACACATGACCAGGTCGGTTCGTTGGTCATCAACTTTGACAAGAGAAGGAGTGCCCCACATTCCGTCGAGACCTTCTGCTTCCTGTCGCCACAACTCTTTTCCTGACTCTTTGTCGAATCCAATGATGGCTTGGCTTTCCGCAGACGCGGTTACAATCACGGTGTCCTTGTAAACGATTGGACTGGAGGAAGACCCCCATTTGGTTGGATCCGATTCCATGCCAACCTGTGCGTCCCATAACTTGTTTCCCGCCAGATCAAAAGCGTGAACGCCGCTCTTGCCGAAAAATGCGTAAACATTTTTCCCATCCGAAACAGGTGTGTGCGAGGCGTAGCCGTGCGCGGTGACTCCAATGCCAGAATACGGATCTTCAGGAAGTGCCGCTTTGACGTCTTTTTGCCAAAGCTTCTTTCCTGTTTTCATGTCCACACAAACAAGGTGGCGATAAAGGTCTTCAATGTTACCGGGACTCGTCTGAGTCAAACCATAACCGGAGTAGCAAGTGACAAAGACTTTTCCATCAACAACAATTGGGCTTGAGGCACCCGGCCCCGGCATTTCAGTTTTCCAGGCAAGGTTGGCATCGGCAGACCAAGCTGCTGGTAGTGAGTCACTTGAAACACCTGACCCTTCTGGCCCACGAAATCGTGGCCAGTCGTCGGCGTCAGACGTGAGACAGTAGGAAATCGAGCAGGTTAAAGCCAACGTCAATGTTGAAAATCGTAACATCGTAAATCTCTCAGTGATTTGGAAACATTAGGTCGGAAAAAGTGTACCACAGCAATCTGGATTTTCGAACGCGGTTCCGCTGCACACGTTTAGATTGACGCGTGCAATTTCTCAAATCGCTGATCTCTTAACGAACACATGCCTGATTGGGTCGAGATTGGTGAAATGGCTGACAGAAGGTTTGCCTTCTGCCACCAATTAGCTCGCGATTCGACTGAGGCACCACATGCTCATTGGGCCTTACTCAGAGAAGTTTGATCTCTGAAGTTTGATCATTAAGCCATGATTTGAAATCGCAGGGTCCAAACTTTGCGAACATGAAACTTTAATTCAAACGCTTGTAGTCGACCGATTAGGGCATCGTCGCTTTCACTGGTTCAGACGCAGTCCGTGATGACTTGAGCCCGCAAGGATCCAATTCTTAGCGATGGGTTTTGGGGGACAACGATCCTCAGACTGAGGCGGGCTGTATTTGATCTATTAGGAACGGCGGCTGAGGGCCGTGATGGCATTCAGGGTAAATGAAAAATCATGTTGTCAAGTTCCTTAAGCGGTAAGCCAATCGAAACAACGGGTCAATCAAAACAAGCAAAGTTTTGAGGATTGATTTGATGAGGCAAGGTTTAAATTGCCAATACATAATGATCACAATTGGATCATCTTGCCCAGAGGACAAGCGGTCGTGGGTTTTACAATATGATTGCGGTTAAAATCTGATGGAAGTTGTTGATTTTGCTTGTCGCGGGGTGTTATACTTCGGCCCACCTGAATTCGTCGATAGCCAATTCCTTCATCATCACGGGCCTCTGGAGATTCAATGAACGCGATGCCCATAAACGATTTACTTGGACTCTCTGAGCTTGAATCTCAAGGCATTCTGTCCGAGGCGAATATCGTTCTGGCGATCGACTGGAGGGCAAAGGTAGACTTTGTTTTGTTCGGCTCGGATGCTTATTACAACTCCAGTGGCAGTAACAGCGATCAGACCCTCGTGATTTTTCGAATTGCAATTTTTGGCCACCCCGATTTAGTGTCGGCTTGCGACTTGGTTGAAAAGACTCACGGTACTTGTGACTTGGACCTGAACTTGAGCCAACCCGTGGGACGTCGTGCCAAACTCCCCGTTTGTCGCTGAGTGATTGCGTTCATGGGACGCGAGCCGAGTATTGTTTTCGTTCGCAAGATTTCGGCGCTCCGCACCTCTGTTCTCTGCAGCCGGTAGCCTTGCTGATACAGTGATTGGAACTGCCAGTATTTGGTTGCTGACATCTTCACGGGCAGGTCGTCACGGTTCATTTCTTAAAAGTGATCGTTTTAAAAAAGCTCGAAGATGGTAGCCATGCTGAGCATTCATTTATCTTGTTAAGCAGAAGGCTCGACGCTAAGGGGTAAAGAGGGCTTTCGAGCGAGGCCGTATTTCCCAATCCTGTGATGGCAAGCAGGATTTGTGGTTCTTGTTTGGTACAATAAAGTTTAGTGTGAAAGCGTCAAGCTTTTGTTAAACAAAGATGACGACTCTTGGAACCGAATTGATGTCCTTTGGTCAAAGCATGATAAACCCTGTCAAATATTTGTATTCATTCACTGTCTGTTTAGTTTGCTGTCTGTTGAGTAGTCCTGTGGCTTCAGCGGATGATGATTTGGAGAGGGAGTTTACGCTCAAGATTTTGCCTTTGTTAAAGGCGAGGTGTTATGGTTGTCATGGAGATGACTCAGATGACATCAAAGGCGATTTTGATGTTCGGAGTCGGGCTGCCTTGATTCGAGGTGGGGAGTCTGAAGAACCTTCAATCATTCCGGGAGATCACGAGGCCAGTCTGTTTTATCAGGCGGTTGCTTGGGACGGGCTTGAGATGCCTCCGAAGGAAAATGATCGTCTGACTGATGCAGAAGTCGAGCTGATTGGCCGTTGGATTAAAGGTGGAGCGCCCTGGCCCGGTCAGGAGAAGCAGGATTCCATTCTCGCGGCGGCTCGGTTGGTCGAATCCAACGAAGAGGGAATGATAATAAAGACGAGTGGTGGTCTGGGAGATGAATGGACTTACCGTCGTTATGAGCCAGCTGAAGTCTGGGCGTTTCGACCGTTAGGGGAGGTGGAAATTCCAGCTGGCGAGCACCCCGTCGATTTTTTAATTGGCAAGAAATTACGATCGGCAAAAGTTGAGGCCGCACCGAGGGCAGATGCCCTTACGCTTATTCGCAGAGCAAGCTGGGACTTAACCGGACTGCCCCCTACTCCGGCAGAAGTACAAGCATTCCAAGAAAGTTACCAAGTCGATTCCGAGCGGGCATGGAGAGAGCTTGTTGATCGCTTGATTGACAGCCAGCGGTACGGTGAGAGATGGGCGCAGCATTGGCTCGATGTGGCCCGTTACGCAGACACGGCGGGGTTCTCCAATGACTATGAGCGTTCCAATGCCTGGCGTTATCGAGACTATGTGATTCGCGCTTTTAACGAGGACAAGCCGTACGACCAATTCGTGGTTGAGCAACTCGCGGGAGATGAGCTGGCCGATCAGTCACTTCGCAAACGACTTGCCAGTGAGGCGGCTTATCAGCGGGCGCGGCGACAGGGGGATTACAACGAAACTGAGAGTGAACTTTTGATCGCCAGTAGTTTTTTACGCATGGGTCCGTGGGATCCGGCGATGGTGAAGGCTCCGGAGGCGAGGCAGCTGTTTGTCGACGACGTAATTAATTCGGTTGGCCAGACGTTTCTGTCCACCACGATGCGATGCTTTAAATGCCATGATCACAAATTCGATCCG
>JAQWLH010000101.1 GCA_029247405.1 Mariniblastus sp. | reverse complement strand
CTAACTTTGTCCGAGTCAGCCAGCGGTGTGAAAGGAAAGTCGTTCTTACCTTCCATTTGAATGATTGCAAGATCACCACCAGGGTCAGTCCCAATCAGCTTCCACTTGTACATTTTGCCGTCCGCCAGGCCACCCCACCCCTCGATGCCGGCGCCCATAATGACGTGATGATTGGTCAACGCTATTCCACTTGGATCGATAATGACCCCCGACCCGCCTCCCTGACGATCATCATCGTAGATGGCAATCACGCTTCCAATGACGCGGTTGATCGCCTTGATGCGATTCGACTCGACTGACTTGATCAGAGCGAGTTCCGATTCCGTCAAATCATCATCACCAACAACGATCGGGAGAATTAACAAAGACGCCAAAAAAGGCAGGATCGAAATCCACAAACAAACCGAACGGCGGAGTGTACGCTGAATTTCCATTCCAATCTCCAGTTTAAGACTTCACTCTTGAAAAGCTGAACCGTAATTATTTAGTTTTGACAAATCGGGCTTCGCCCCAATCAGCGTGGTCGCTGAGGTCAAAATCTTCGCCGGGGTAGACAACCAATGCGACTTCTTTCATACCGGATATGTCGACCTCGACGGGAATCGGATCATCTGTTGCGCGAACACGCTTTGTCCACAATTCAATTCCATCTCCACGGACCACCATTCTACAATCACCTCGACCTGCCGTCTCTGCATCGATCCCGACTACCGCTTTAAAGCGATTAAAATCATTGGAGTTGGCGTAGAGTAACTGCGAAAACGACTGCATGCCAATTCCTTTTTTGAATTCGACCGTCTTGCCGGTGCTTCCCACCCGAAGCTTCATTGGATTGCCTCCCACACTCAGGTCCTTCCTCCAAGGAAGCTGAATCGCGAACAATGATTTCTCCTGCGCTTCCACAGGTTCGGCATCCGAAAGATATAACAGGCGGTCAGATGCAATCGTGATAGTGACGATGTTCTTGGCATGGAGTTTCAAAACTGCCCCACCGGTGACGGCCAAATCAAGAACATCATCAGACATTTGCTTGATGACGCCCACGAATCGCGACCCATCCTGAATTTTAATTCTTGCCGAAGAACCTTGGGGACTCTTCAATTCCAAGTCGGCAATCACAACGGCTTTAGTTTTTGACAACGCGATCTGCCTTGATTCATTCTTGTAATTGATCGTGACAAATTCACTATCGACGCCTTCAAGAATCCCCTCAATCACTCGCTCGCCATCGGGCACTTGGACAATCACCTGATCATTATCCTTCGAGGGAGAGGCAATTGCCTTTTCGACGACGCTTGAGGTCGACCAAACTAGCGCCCGAAGCGACTGCAATGGAAGTCTGAAGTCATTGTCTGCCGAACGAAATGAAGCCGATTCATCTGCGATGACAAGATCCGTCGCAAACACTTCCCCCCCTCCAACCGTCACGACAGTCCCGTCAGTCGATGTTTTGGAAATCTTCTTTCGTGTTTGGATTGACAAGATGTCCTGAAGGTTAAGTCCATCGCCAAGGCCTTCACCGGAGAGACCTCCACCGACTGCAATCCTTTCAAGATTGGCAACGGTAGAAGTTCCATCAACAAATTGAATTTCAGCGTCACCGATACCTTGCGCACAAGCGGGCAAGTTGAAAAAAGCGACAGCCAAGCCGACAACGACTGCGAATGAGTGCACTGCACGGTTCACTCCGGGCAATAGCCGAGTTAGACAGTACCAAGGTCGTTGGGATAGTTTCGTCATCAGTTTTGTGTTGTCGTAATCCATCATGATCTCAGTTTAGTTGATCTCGAATGGGGTGTCGCGGAGTCGACAAAAAAACGACACTTCCAAAATTTGAAAGTGCCGTAGTGGTTCGACGAATCCATACGCCTGACTACTTTTGGCTTTCACCGTTAGCAGCTTGGCGATACTTCTCAACAATGTCGCGGTATCGGGCAGGGAGTTTTTCCTTGACCGCATTGTTCGCAGGGTCACGACTTCGATCCCTTAAGCGACTCCATGGACTCGCAGGAGAATCGTCGTACGTCTTGACGACCTTGCCATTGGGATTGCTGCTTTGACCGCCTTTTTGACCTTTACTCTGCGATGGCTTTGATTCGGCTTGCTGTTGCTTCTGACCAGAAGCTTTCTTGCTCGCCTCTCAGGTGCCGCCTTTTTTGCAATTCGAGCTACACTCTTTCTTTTCGGCCTCTTTGATCAGCTTGGTCAACATCCCCACAATTTTGTCTTGCTCTTCTTGGGTCTTTTCGCCGGTTTCGATTTGAGTTAATCGTCGCCTGGAATAATCCATCCGCTGGTGGACATCGTCGAGCTTGCCCTCTTGTATCGCTTGAAGCTGCTGTACCTGACGCCAAGCACTCACCCGAAGCCTCTCAGCAGCATCCGGATTTTTGGAAATGAACTCCATGAACGATTGGATCGCATCCTGATTCTTTAACAATCCTGCCTGAGCGACACCTTTGAAGTACTGAGCACTCCCTTGGTGTACCGAATGGCTGCCCATTTTGCCAATCAGTTGTTCAAGCCTTGGCATCGCATCCTCAAATCGCTCGTCGTTCATCATCGCTCGAGCGAGATAAAAACTCGCGTCGGCCGCAAGAAATTTATCGTCTGAATCTGCCAGTGGGCCAAGCAACTTAATGGCTTGGTTTAGATTCTCGTCATCCGAAGATTCGACCGCTTCAGAATACTCTGGGTAAAGCTTGATCAAGCTGTCTGTTAGAGCGTCTGAGGAAAATTCAGACTGAATCAATTCTTTGATTTCGCTCTTACGGGTTGCGTCAATCGAGCCGCTTGCTTCAACATGCTTTAAGAAAGAAGTCAGCACCTCTTGAGTGTGACTATCTACCGCTGAGGCGACTGAAGTGCACAGCATCCCAGCAGCGATTAAGCAGCCGAAGACTGTTTGAAATAAACGATTTCGTTCCATAAGAATCCCTTTGAGAAGCCGCAGAATATCGAATCAGAATTGTATCAAGTTCTCTAGTCTAATTGTCGTAAGAAAGTCTACACATCCTTGGGGCAATTTTTGGCAATCCAACAAGTGATAGCACTCAAATGCCCCCGACTTCCTATTCTAGTGCCAAAACGGCAATATGACAAAACATATAACCCGTTGGTTTATCCTTCGTTCTCTTTTTCCAAGATCGTTTCGGTCATTTCGAGCAGTTTTTGCTGTAATTCGGCCGCTTCACGGGCCTCATTGTCGAGCAAATCCTCTAAATCATCAGGACCGCGTAGTTGATCTACTTTTCTGGTCCGACG
The DNA here is from genome assembly GCA_029247405.1 of Mariniblastus sp. Taxonomy (GTDB): domain Bacteria; phylum Planctomycetota; class Planctomycetia; order Pirellulales; family Pirellulaceae; genus Mariniblastus. Next base: position 8,075 of record JAQWLH010000101.1, on the reverse strand, counting down.
GTTGAGTCGCATTTGCTGCATCCGTAGGACTTTTAGTTCAGCCGATTTCTTGAGCAGTGGTTGCTCACCTCCGCCACCACCGCCTCCGCCGCCGCCTCCTCCGCCGCCGCCCTCTTGCTGAGCCTCTTTGAGTGCGTCTAAAAGATCTTGGATCGTGGTTTCAATTTCTTTTTGGACCAGTTGAGTGTACTGCCCGGTCTTTTCATCCTCTAGCAACGACGCAGATTTATTTAAATCAGTACGCAAGTCCTGCACGACCTCCGGAAAGACGATGCTCGTCCCATCTTCAAGAAGCAAGTCATAAGACTGCTGGCCTAGCTCGCTAATTTCAATTTCATCATTTGAAAGCTGCATCATCAGCAGAAGATCACGGCGACGAAGCTGTCCCAGATTGGTTCGTTTATCATCCAACTCGATCGTCATCACACTAACGACGACCTGCCTTTCAAGCATTTCACGGAACCGTCCCTCTAATCGAGCTAGTTTTTCCTGTCGAGTTTCTTCGCGAAGCTGTTTAAGTCGATCCTCGATTTCCTCTTTCGCTTCCTCCATTTTTTGCACGGCATCCTGCTGTTTCTTTTGAGCCTCTTCGGGGTCGTCTTGTTGAAGCTCATCTGACGCCTCTTTCATCGAATCACCCGCTTCACCCATTTTCTGTTCACCGGGTTGCTGCTGAGGTTTTTGCCCCGACTGTGCACCATCTTCTTCCTTCGGCTTGGGAGCTTTCTTCATCTCCTTCACCAAATCCATTGCCTTGTCTCGCGTCCGCTGCTGCTTATCCGCCATCATTTCGAGTGCCTCGGGAGGAAGCGATTCGATGCGGCGTTTCTCTTTTTCAATTTCACTCAACGCGTTTTCCATCTCCTTCAACGCGTCCTCTGCCTGACGCTTGGCATCCTCAGGCTTGCCACTCCCTAGTTTCTCTTCTGCACGCTCCTGATGCTCGGCGGCCTTTTCAAGCGACTCCTGACCTGGCTGAGGAGGCTGGTTCTGCTGTGACTGGTCAGCCTTACCATCGCTTGGCTTACCATCACTGGGTTTACCATCACTGGGTTTATCGTCACTGGGTTTATCGTCACCCGGCTTATCGTCTCCTGGTTTACCGTCTCCCGGCTTATCGTCTCCCGGCTTATCGTCTCCCGGCTTATCGTCTCCTGGTTTATCGTCTCCCGGCTTATCGTCTCCCGGCTTATCGTCTCCCGGCTTATCGTCTCCCGGCTTATCGTCTCCCGGCTTACCGTCTCCTGGTTTACCGTCTCCTGGTTTACCATCCGAGGGCTTGCTCAAACCTCCCCCGATTTCGTTCTTCAAATCCTCAGTCCCTTTGCGGACTTCGAATTGCTTGTCTGCAACTTTATCGAGCGCTCGAAGCCCTTCGTCCGTCTTATCCTTCGTTTCTTTGATGACGCTTTTCTGACCTTCGATCAGCCCCTTAAGGCGTTTAATCTGAGCCGCAAGCTTTTTGACTGCCTCGTCTTGATTGGCGATTTTGTCAGTTTCATTACGTTGTTCTTTTTGTTCTTTTATTTGACGTTCGATATCCTTCTTCCAACGCTCAAGCTGCCTTTCCTCTTCTTGCTTAGTCGCTTCCTTGTCTTTCTTTTGAGTTAACAAACGGACCAATGCTTCGACGTTGCCGATCACCTCGTTTAACAACTTGTCCGCCTCTTGGAGTTGGTTGCTGTCTAGAAGCTCACCGACCCGTGCCATCTTTTTGGTGATCAATTGCTCTTTGGATTGCTGGTATGCCTTTACCAACAGTTCAGCCCTCTTCGGCTCTTTCTCCCGAAGTTTTTCAGCGATCACCGTCAGTTTGGTTTCGAGGTCGGACATCTTTTGCTCAACCAAACGCTGGCGCTCGCCCAGCTCACTTCGTTTATCCTGAGCGACCAACGGCAAAGCCGTGATGACCGAAAAAACAATAGCCAGCATCAGCGCGAGAATTCGTTTTGAGTTTTCCATCGTCAATCTCCGAGGATGGTTGATTGGGCAAGCTTGAAAGTCATCCATCAGACGTCAACGCTTGATCTGCCGCATTTATCACGGCCCAATCTACCGAATATTAGTGTTGCAACCGCACTTTGATTTGATTTCGCCGCAGATCTCTCACGAAAGCCCCGACTTTAATCACCAAAACCGATACAGTTCCATCAAATTATGCTTTTAGTTCTTTTTGTCGTTTTCAAAAATTCCGTCGTCACCCTCGAAAACGTCCTTGGGTTTCATCGCCTTTTCAATTCCACTCTGAACCCCTGCAGCTTTCTCTTTAATTTCGAGAAGATCATTGATCACTTCCTGAAAATTCTCTGAATCGTTCATTGCCGAAAGGATTCGCTTCATCTCTTCAAGAATAAGAAGCTGAACCTCAACTGTTGTCTCAACGGCTGCTCCCAATTCGTCTTCAGCGGCAACCGCACGCCGGCAGTTGTCCATATGACGGGTAGCCAATGAAATCAGTTCCGTATCGAGTTGCCGAATAGGCTGAATGATTCGCTGATCAAACCTGACTTCGATTCTCTGATCGTCCCCCAAATCCGCTGCATTTTCAGCTTCATCAAGACGATTGTTTTTGACTTCAACAAGAAAGTCTTCAAATCGATTTGCCACTCGATCAATGGCGGTGCCAATTCCTTTTTGATTTCGCACCAACTCAATGAAAGCAGCTTCGCGTTGCGAGTCGAAGTCATCCTTTGAAGTTCCCGGCGCGACACGCCTAGCCGCAACCGCCTGAATCTCAGTCGCCAGTTCCATTTGAATCTGGTATGCCTGATCGAAAGCCTTCCGTTGTTCGATTTCTCGGCGGAGCAAATCGGCGCGTAGTTCTTCATCGGTCACGACACGAAGCAAAAACTCTTGGGATCGCCCCACTTTGGGAGCGGTTGGAAAAGAATCAAAAGCCGCGACGGTGAATCGAAAACTTGTTCCAGGTTTTAAATTCAGGTCAACCAAGTCCAGAGCAGCATCCTGTTTGACCTTCCGTGTCGGCGAACCATCTTCCTGTTTGCCGAACTCTGCAATCAGAACTTCTCGCTGACCCGACGCATCATCATCCGCGACTTTCCAATTACAGTCGAACGCAGCATTTCGCAAACCGTACTCATCCGCCGCCTGATAAGAGGTAGGTAAAATGGCTCTGGAAGACACCAAACCGCTGATTCCCCAAAGGTTCGCGCGAACTTTGGGGGCTTCATCTTCTTTGATCGCAATTTTGAATTTCGATCGACGTGAACTTTTCAGACCAGTCGGATCGACCAATTCAAACTCGTACTCCCCTCCACTAAGCTGCCCATCTCCCGCAGGAATGGTTAATCCAAATGAAGTGTCACCTCCCGTCTTTGACATCGCAAAGGATTCTTCGCCAAGTTTCAATTCAGCCTCAGCAAGCGGCTTGTTGGTTCTAATATCTACCTTGAGTTTGCTTCCAAGCAACACACTGTGGGGCCCCATTCCGGTATAAGCGACGGACTCCACACCGGTGTACTCAGGCAACAACGCTTGAACAGATAGTTCAATGATGTTGGGGGGTTCGACCAACTCAACATCGACCCAACTGGTCGTATCATCACCTCCACTGGCGCGGAAGCGGAATTTCGATGACACATTGTGGAACATAAAAACGTGCTCACGACCCTCGAGTTTGCCCGTAGGTTTCATCTGGTGGATCGTCCGGCCGCCGGGGTTGTCAATTTCCAGAGACAAGGTGACATCTTTAATTTGACTATCTTGGGTCACCGTGACCAGTTGCCGATGATCAACACCACGGGGAAGAATCAACTTGCCGTTTTCCACGCCGGCAATCTCAAGGTAAGTGGACTGAGGCCACTGATCTTCCAACAGCAAGATATTGCGATTGAACCAAGTCTTGAGAAACTGTGAGTTCGTAACTCCCCAGGCCAATCCACCGGAAATCACCAAACCACAAATCAAGAGCATCCAGTTTCTCAAGTGAGATTGAAGATCGAGCGCCTGACCAAAATCAATCGCCTGCACATCTTCCAAACTCTGCTGAATGGTGGCTTCGGCCAACTGAAGCGATACCCCCTGTGCAACAAGGTCCTTTTCCCGTGACAGCTGAACACCAGACAGCAAACTCTCTTGAAGCCCGGGGTTCTTACTTTCCACTTCGTAGATCAAAGCATCATCATTGGGTCGGGCGCCCAGAGGCTTGATGACTTTCCAGAAAAAATAAACGATCGCAATAGCTGCCATCACAACCAGCATGACCAACCGTTGTGCCAAGTCCATTTTGAACAAACGATCTAATGCCATGTCAGCGGCCAAGATCCCCAGTGCAACCAACAACCAGCGACTGAGACCGTAAACCATGATCCAACGAGTCAGTTTGCCTCGCATCCCCGCAAGCTTTTGTAAAAAAGCTTTTGGAATCGGTTGTTTTTCTGAGGAAATGGTTGCCATTGTCTATTACTAATCTTGTTGATAATCGAAAACGTTGAACGCCTGCCCGCCAAGTCTTTCTACAAAAGCTTGTACCACTTCCGCAAAACCCACTCGATCGTGAGCAGCAACACCGGCAAGCCAAACATGAACCAACGCAAAATGCTATTTCCATCCCAAAGCGGTTTCGGTGGACTGTTAAATTCAGCCCGAGTTACCAGCGTCGGCAAACTCGCCGCTACCTGATCCAGTTGATCAAGGTGGAAATATTGTCCACCAGATTGAGTCGCGATTTCCGAAAGAAGTTTTTCGTTAAGCCAATACGCGCCTGATTCCGCCGTCGGTGGAACGACACGAAAGGCAATCGGATCAATTAATTTCTCCTCGCCCCCCGGATCCCCAAGTTGAATCGTCGCCTGATAGTTGCCGATCCGCTGGGCCACAAATGTGCCTTCGTAACGCCCTTCCTGGTTGGGTAAAAGCTTCATATCGACCGTTTGCGAACGACCGTCATCCGATCGAATCATCGCTTTGTGTACTTCTTGCATGGAGGGGCGGAACTCTTCGTCTAAAACTCGACCAACCAAAACCACTCGATCACCTAGCTCAAACTCGGTTTTCTCTGCGTCGATAAAGCCTCGTCGAGACCCCTGCAGAGAACGCGTCTCAACGAGATAGCGCACGACTTGAATCCAAAAACGGTCAAAATACTGTGCCTGAACCCCCAGAGGTCGCCAACGCCAGGTTCCCTGAAATCCCATATATAAAACCGATCCCGCTCCATAGCGACCGGCCACCATCAAGGGCTGATTACCTTCAGAATTTACCTGATCACCGCGTTCCAAAAGTACTCGGGCTGTCGGTTTTGGCGTGAGCGTGGGAAAGCTCCAGTATATCCCCGGCATTAAATTCCAGATTTTCTGCGTTTCGGCTGGATCACTTCGGAAACTCATGACCGGATGATCCATGTTGTGATTGACCAACAGCATCTTGCCTGGCTTTCCGCCACCCTTAGCCGACGTCAATACCTCAACGGTATCAATAAACTCAATGTCGCCAAATCGAACCGGAAGTAAATCTCGAATTCCCTTAAGCCGGTTCATCGTGACGAATTCACTGGTGAACTGCGGGCCAGACATGAACAACAACCCACCCGCTTTGGTTTTGCAAAACTCTTTCAGGTTATCCATCCAATCAGCATCAAACTCTTCCGAATTTGGATCCATCATGATGATGACGTTGTATTCGGCCATTTCCTGCCGTGTTCTCGGCAAACGAGAAATTGATTCGTTGCCTTCCTGTGGACGCGTTTCGTCCATTGACTGAAGCCAGCAGCTAAGCGAAATCGTCTGGTCTCGCTGAAGCAGACGCTGAACTTGCTGATAATCCCAACTCGGCAGGCCCGCCACTAACAACACTCTGACTTTTTCATCAACAACTTCCATTTCTGATGAAACTAAAGAGTTGTCCTCAGTTTCAGTTTCATCCTCGAGAGCGTCGACCTGAATCGTGTAGACATACTTTCCCGGCTGATTCAATATGTGATCGAAGTCGACCCGAATCCGTCCCCCGTTCGTAGGAACATCAACGGCTCTGGACTTTACTGATTGCGGGGCCCCCAGTTTGCCTGTTCCACGATCGACTCGTTGCTGAACCAATTGAACATCGATGCTCGGAGGCATTCCCTCGTCTCCGACTTGGCTGGTTTGCAGAATCGCTTCGATTTCAAACGGCTCGTCGGGATAAGCTTTTTCACGAACGTAGACTTCGGTCACAGCGAGGTTCTTCGGGGGATTCGGGTCACCAACACCAACTACAAAAATCGGTATCCCCAGAGACGCCGCCTTGCGGGCGATTTCAAGCGGATCCTCAGTACCGTTGTGTTGCCCATCTGAAATCAGGACCACCGACGACAAACGACTTGCATCATCAAGTGATTCTCGCAACGCCTGCCAAATATCAGTTCCCAAACCGTTGGCTTCAAGCTCTGGCATTGTTTCCTGAGTCAGCGACTCCGATTCCGCGTCAGTATCGGTTTTGCCGTCGTCAGTTTGCCCCTCGTCCTCGTCGGCTTGGGTATCTTTCTTGGCGATCGCCGGGATCATTGCGACTGGAGAATTGCCGTCGGAAAAATTAATCACACGAATTGAACCCTTGTCTCGCAACTTTTCGAGTAATTCGGGATTCTTCTTGAAGGCTTGATTGAGTAAGGCAGAGCGTTTAATTTGCCCCGAGGCAATATCATCTGCAGACAAACCGGTGATTTTGGCAAGCAAGTCAGCCTGATCTTTACTCCGATAGTTATCGCCTCGATCGAAGGATAGCGAACTGTCACGAAGCCACGCAACTGTCGGTTTAATCTCATTCACTTGTTGATAGAAGATCGATGGCTTGAGGTACATCGCAATCAACAACAGCAACACGGCCAATCGCAGCCCACCCATCACCAACTTGATTGGCATGGGGCAAGTATTAATCTCGCGGCGATACATCCAAAACACACCAAAAACTACTGCGGCGACGACGGCGATCAAAACCAACACGCCCCATGATTCAGGCATGTTGGCCCATTGTAGCTTTGGCGTACCGGTCGCATTGGGATCACTGCCAACGACCCATTCCAGCAGCTTGTTTTCTGCGATCAAAAAATTCAACGTGATGCTCTAATCTATTTAGTTAAGTAATTTAATTTCGGATGGCTTATTTTTTCGGGCCCGTCGCGGCGAGAAAACCGAACCCCGCCCGTTCATCAACGCCAAAACGCCCTTCCGTTTCGAGGGGCTGAACCCATCGGCGACTGCAGGCGACAAGAAGACGCTCAACCTCAGTTTCCAGCTTAGATGCGAGTGAAGGCAATTTCAGCTTCGTTGTATCAGCCGAAAGTTTCTGCCTGGGAACCGCATCGGCCGCGTCTTCAGATTCTGATCTGATTTGATCCGAATCACCCTCGGAACCTTCGTCAGATTTGATTTTGGCATTTGCCGCTGCTGGTCCAAGGGCGTACAAACGATTAGCGCCGTGAACCCAAAATCGCTCTCCATCACTATAAAGGTTGCCCACCGGTGCATTGGTTCCAAGATCAACGTGAACCTTGTTAATCACCTCGGCCTTTCCGACCTTTCCAAGTAAACCAAATTGATAGATGCTGTCCTCCACGGGGATGTAAACGCCATCAGGAGTGAGCATTCCGCGTCCCAGCGACTGCTTGCCATCGAAGACCTGATCAGCCCCCCAAATCATTCGGCCTTCACCTTTGAGATCGTAGGCGACAATCGTTTCGCGACCCGCGGCATACAGCATGTCGTTGTAAACACCCAAAATGTAATCGACTTTAAATCCGATGGGCGTCATTTCGCTCCGCCAAATGGTTTCGCCTGTGTTGCGATCAAACGCCTCAATCGAATCGGCATCCGAGCTAAAACAGATCATTTGGCGACCGTAAGGCACGATCAAGTCGCTTGACCAACCTTCAAAGTTCATGCGATTGGGCATCCAGCCATTGATCTGCCGCTGCATTGGGCCAATCTTTCCGGCACGGTTGTAACGCTTGGCAAACCGAATGGTCCCCGATGCTGGATCTGAGAATCAACGTATCCAGCTGGTCACACATCACATCCATCACTTGTTGGTCGATGGAAACAGACACATCGATTCCTCCTGCGGGAGATGTCACTCGATTG
>JAQWLH010000099.1 GCA_029247405.1 Mariniblastus sp. | reverse complement strand
TGACTTCGATGCCGACTTGCTCCCACAATTGTTTTTGCAGCCCGGACCAATCTCCCGGAGGCATCGGCACGTGTGCCATCGAGGCGTACCACCCTTGCGAACGATCGCCAATGGGCTTGGTTCCAAACAATCTACCGAGTTGATCTTCAGCGTAGGCCGCCAACCAACGTGAGCGTTGACGGAAATTTTCAAAACCAATCTCGCGCATCCAGTCGATGGCGACGGGGATCGTCAGGAATGGGCTTGGGTCACGTGATCCGATCCAAGTGAATTCTTCGTCCCAGGTCTCGGGCATGGCGGGCAACAACCGCCCCCAGCTTTTGATCGCGGGTTGCATGTTAGCGTGTTGACGAGGATGAGCGTACAGAAACCCACTGCCGAGCGTCGAGCAGAGCCACTTGTGGCAACTGGCGGTGTAAAAATCGCAGTTCAAATCGTCGATCGCAAATTCGACTTGGACGGGTGCGTGGGGGCCATCGACGCAAACTGCGACGCCGCGGTCTGCAAAAGCCTGGCATATATCTTTGACGGGCATCACTAGAGCGGTGGCAGAAGTGATATGGCTGACAATTGCCAATTTAGTTTTGTCTGACACTCCGCTGGTCAACGTGTCGATGATTTGTTGTTCGGATTCAAACTGGTCCGGCAAAGTCATGATCTTGAGTGTCGCACCGGCTCGGTCGCATTGGCGTTGCCAGATTCGAATGACCGCCCCGTATTCATGATTGTTCATCAAGACTTCGTCACCGGCTCTGAGCTTGATACTTTCGGCGACTACGTTCATGCCGTAGGTTGAGTTATCAACAAAAACAAGATTTTCTTTCTTGGTGCCAAAAAAATCGGCGGTGGTGATGCGAGCATCGTTCAACGCGGGTTCCAACTGACGAAGGTAAAAATCCATGGGTTGTTCATCGAGTCGATCAATCCAGCCACGACGCGCGTGACGAACACGATGGACCTGTGGGCTAAAGGAACCGTGATTGAGGTAGATCGTATCTGGGCGGATTTGCCATTGCGCGGCCATGTCCCACCATTCTTGATCGCTGGATGCGTCTCTTGGTGTGTGAATGGTTGTATTATTTGTCATCGGTGCGAATTTCCGTTCGTGAATCCGTGAATGTCCCACCATTTGAATCGATTCAGCTGGTCGGCTAAACCCACAAAAAAACCGCCCCACAACTCAAGTTGAAGGGCGGCTTTAGTTTAAGCAAGCGGATCGTCTCCGCGGTAACCTGAACAACCAATTCTAGGCAGTCGCGCCCGCATTGGCATTTTTAACGGTCTTGATGATTTCCGAGGCGACCTTGTAAGGATCTGCGTTGGACGCCGGACGCCGATCTTCTAACCAGCCTTTCCAACCATTGGTTACTGTCCCAACAGGAATCCTAATCGAAGCACCACGATCTGAAACACCAAAGCTGAATTCGTCGATTCGCTGAGTCTCGTGCTTGCCTGTTAAGCGTTGTTCGTTATCGGCACCGTAAACTGCAATGTGTGCGGCAACTCGTGGTGCGAATGCTGAACAAATGGTCTCGTAAACTCCCTGATCGCCACATTCGCGGAGCAAGGTGTTTGAAAAGTTCGCGTGCATTCCTGATCCGTTCCAATCGGTATCACCGAGTGGTTTGGGATGATATTCAATGGCCAAACCGTATTTTTCACCGATTCGCTCTAACAGATAACGCGCGATCCAAACTTCATCGCCAGCGTTTTTGGCGCCTTTAGCAAAGACTTGAAATTCCCATTGCCCTGCTGCAACCTCAGCGTTGATTCCTTCAACGTTAATGCCTGCATCGAGACACATGTCCAAGTGCTCTTCGATCATGTGGCGGCAATGAGCATTGTTGGCACCCACGGAGCAGTAGTAGGGACCTTGGGGCCCGGGGTAACCACCGATTGGAAATCCTGGAGGCCGGTTGGTTTCAACATCCCAGAGGAAGTACTCCTGCTCGAAACCGAACCAGAAATCGTTGTCGTCGTCTTCAATCGTCGCACGGCCGTTCGAGTCGTGCGGAGTGCCGTCAGAGTTGAGGACTTCGCACATGATCAGATAGCCATTTTTTCGGCCCGGATCTTCAAAGATCGCAACCGGCTCAAGCAGGCAATCGGAAGACCCACCCTCGGCTTGCTCGGTGGATGAACCGTCAAAGCACCACTGCGGACAGTCCTCAAGTTTGCCGCCAAAGTCAGAGACAATTTTGGTCTTGCTTCGAAGGCTTTGTGTTGGCTTGTAACCGTCAAGCCAGATGTATTCTAGTTTCGTTTTACTCATTCTTCCAAATGCTCCAGATACTCAATTTGTAAGACGGTTGATTCATATACCGCGGGTGCGGCGTGGTGATTGCACTGTCAAAGCGTTGTTATGATCTGAAACCGCTACGCTGATGGGTTCAAAATCTCATTGAAGAGAACGATTTGTCCAAGGAAGGGGTGTGCAAACGCCATTAGTAGATGGAATAATACCAACTAGGGTTGAGGGTTTATAGTACTTACTTTTGGCGAATTGTCGGAAGAAAACATGGATCTTCAAAAGGAAGTGCATTCAATCTGGGCAGGCCTGTTGGTTTGTTGGGCAGTTGTATTTTCGTTTGGATTTGAAACTTGCCAAAACTCCGTTTAAAGGCGACTAACTCGTCCCAAGCACGAAGACCAGTTTTGTGGCACACTGATTGCTCGTAGAAGGCGTCGATTTTTTTTGAGTCTGGTCCGAGCTTGTTGCTAAATAAATTTTAAATTTTTTGTTCTTGATTTTGCCAAACCGCTGGAAGGTTCCATTTTGACTCCCAAAGAAGTTATTGCGTTGTGCCGATCGGCAGATGTAAAAGCAGTCGATTTGCGATTTGTCGACTTTGTTGGCCAATGGGGGCATACAACAATTCCGGCTTCAGCATTCTCTGAATCAATTTTTGAAACGGGGCTTGGGTTTGATGGTTCAAGCGTCCGGGGATGGCAAGAGGTGGACGAAAGCGACATGCTTTTGATTCCTCAACCGGATTCAAATTTTGTCGATCCCTTCTCAAGATTGTCAACGCTCAACATCATTTGTAATGTTGTCGACCCAATCACTCATGAGAACTATAGTCGCGATCCTCGCTTCGTGGCTCAGAAGGCGACGAGTTACCTGCGGAGTACGGGGATAGCGGACACGGCCAATTTTGGCCCGGAGGCCGAGTTTTTCATTTTTGATGACGTTCGGTTTGACCAGCGGCCGGATGCCAGTTTTTACTACATTGACAGTGCCGAAGCTCAGTGGAATCGTGGACGGGACGAGAGGCCTAACCTGGGAAATAAAATCCGACATCAACAGGGGTACCTCCCCTGCCCTCCGGTTGATCAAACCATGGACCTTCGAAACGAGATGATGCAGACGATGATCGAGTCAGGACTCGAAGTCGAATGTCAGCACCATGAAGTAGGCTCGGCCGGTCAGTCAGAAATCGACTTGAAGTACGGGCCATTGGTCAAGATGGCTGATCGAATGATGATTTATAAGTACATCGTCAAAAATGTTGCTTTTCGAAATAACAAATCGGTTACGTTCATGCCCAAGCCAATATTTGGTGATGCGGGCTCGGGCATGCATACGCATTTATCTTTTTGGAAAGACGGTAATCCATTGTTTGCGGGAGATGGTTACGCGGGTTTGAGTCAAATGGGGATGTACGCAATGGGAGGGATCTTGAGGCATGCTCCTGCGTTGTTGGCACTCACCAATCCGACGACCAATAGTTACAAGCGATTGGTGCCCGGCTTTGAAGCCCCCGTCAATTTGGCCTACTCGCAAAGGAATCGAAGCGCCGCCTGTCGGATTCCGATGTACAGCAATGATCCAAAATCAAAGCGGATCGAGTTTCGCTGCCCTGACGGAAGTTGTAATCCTTATCTTGCTTTTTCTGCGATCATGATGGCGGCAATTGATGGGATTGAGAACAAATTAGATCCCGGGGATCCTCTGGATAAGGATATTTATGATTTACCGCCTGAGGAATCTGCCAACGTCGCGAAGACACCTCCTTCACTTGGGAGGGCGCTCGATGCTTTGGAATTGGATCATGAATTCTTGATGCGGGGCGATGTCTTTACCAAAGACGTAATCGACACGTGGATTGGCTACAAAAGAGAAAATGAGGTCGAAGCGATCCGCGTTAGGCCGCATCCTTATGAGTTTTGCATGTACTACGACATTTAGTAAATTGCAGATCGACATTCAGCATCTGTTGCGACCGATTCGTTTCCTGCCCCTTTTGAATAATAGCCACTGGCATGACTCGAGATGTGGCTTGTTCAAGAAAATTAGATAAGTCAAATTCGAATGAAAAGTGTCCTTATCCTCTGTACTGGCAACTCGTGCCGATCTCAGATGGCGCAAGTGATCTGGCAACACCTTGGTGGCGGCCATTGGCAGGCTGATTCAGCTGGTTCAAAACCATCGGGATATGTTCACCCATTGGCGCTGCAGGCAATCGAAGAGCTTGGGCTATCGACGGACGGTTTAACCAGTAAAACGATCGAGCCCTTTTTAGATCGGGATATCACGCTGGCCGTCACCGTTTGCGACAATGCCAGAGAGGCTTGCCCGGTACTTCCTGGCGTTGCGGAAACATTACACTGGCCATTCGAGGACCCTGCGGACGCAACCGGATCGGATGAAGAGAAAATGAAGATCTTTCGCCGGGTCCGTGACGAAATTAGAACTACGATCGCTGGCTATTTGAAAGTTGAATGAGTGATGACTTCTGCTCCTCAAAATGACACCAAAATTGTTGTCTTTAACAAAGCGGCTCAAGACGATTGTCTCAAGCTGATTGAAATGGCGTTAATTGAAGATGTGGGGGCCAGTGAAATGGACGCGGGGGTTGACTGTACAACCGATGCGATCGTCCCCAAGAATGCCCATGCTGCGGCGGCACTCGTAAGCCGTGCCGATGGTGTGGTTTGCGGCGTAGAGGTTGCCAAGCTTGCCATCGCTCGCTGGGCCCCAGAAATTTCCCTTGAGATCCATGTCAACGACGGTCAGGCAATCAAGGCGATGGAGACGATTGCTGTGATGACTGGTCCAGCCCATGATATTCTTACGATGGAGCGGACTTGTTTAAATTTCATGTGTCGCTTGTCGGGCATTAGCTCTCTTACCCGACAGTACGTAGATGAAATCGTTGGAACCGGTGCATGTGTGCTTGATACGCGTAAGACCACTCCGGGTTGGCGGCGACTGGAAAAGTACGCAGTCGCGTGCGGTGGTGGGGCCAATCATCGAATGGGTTTGTATGATGCGATCATGCTCAAGGATAATCATTTGGCGTTCTACCGTTCGCTGGTCGAGGACAACCACGATACGATTCCGACCGCCATTGAGATTGCACGCAAGTGGATTGACGATCATGAGAGCCAATTGCCAGATGGAAAGGCAACCGTCCTGCAACTCGAAGTTGACACATTGGAACAGCTTGAAATCGCACTTCAGACTGATTGCGATATTATTTTGTTGGACAACATGGATTGTGAGCGTTTAAAGAAAGGGGTCGCCAGGCGTAATGAACTGGCCCCCAGGATACAGCTTGAGGCTTCCGGCGGTGTGAATCTAACGACGATTAGTGAGATTGCAAAAACAGGTGTCGAACGTATCAGCGTTGGCGCCCTGACGCACTCCGCAATTAATTTTGATATCGGCTTGGACTGGGATATTACAGTCTGATCAAGTTTAGGGGGTAGGTCTCGGTCACCTCTGTTTACCTGCTTTTTACCGATAGATCTCCTCAACCGGTACCTACGGGGGAGGTGGTGGAATCGCTGCTCAAACGCTTAATTTTGCTGAAATAGTGAAAATCGTGAGTTCTTCTTTGACTTGCCATTAACGGAACCTAGTGTTTGTTGACTTGTTTGTGCTGGGGAGCAACGAACGAGTTTCGGCGATGAGGTTTGGCGGGAAGCCAAAAGGGGCCTCATCGCCTTTTTTTTATCACAACAAAAGGGATTAGGTCATTAGCAGACGTCGAGTTGCGATGATCTGAGGTTTCGAGGTCGCGCGAACTGCGAGTTCATTTTGATCGCGAGACGTCGGATAAGGTCCGCTGATTTTCGTCGAAGCTCGGAGAAGTGTTGAATTACATGAACTGGCCGAGCGGTGGAGTTCGCTCTTTCGAGTCTGCAGGCACGGTTACGTTCGTGTTTGGCTCACTTTGCTTAGGTTGTTGCGGGGCTCGCAACGGATACCGGTTTGGGGTCATGGAGCGCCACGATGGTTAAACCGACCAAGCAGAACATCACCGACAATAATTGTTCATTTGAGAATACGACGATTCCAAGCAACACGGTCATCGCCACACCGCCGGCAATCTTTGAAGGCAAAAGCCAAAGCAGAGCACATGCTGATTCTGCCAAAATTATCATTCTCGAATAATAGGTTGAGATATCGCGGAGTGTTTCAGGTTCGAAGTTTGCCCGAAGCAAATTAAAGATCCAGAAATCCCGATCGATAAAGTAGATCTCATAAAGGACTTGGCCAGACCAGTAGCCGGGCGTTAGTTTTCCAATGGTTCCGCCGAAAAAAATCAACGAGATGATCAAGATTGCGAACTTCTTGGCTTGTGATATGAGCTCTTTTTCCGGCGATCCGATCTTGATCGTGTACCAAATGCACCACAACGAGACCCAAAAACAAGTCAAGAAAGTTACGTCGTTATAACTCCCTTGATGGATGCACATGCCGAACATGCAAATCGCAGTGACAGTGGCCTGGGTAATCATGAACCACTTGCGGCGAACGAACATGGCAATCATGCCGAGGGCAACGGGAGTCAACAATAGCGCCACCAGCACAAGCGTGCTGCTCATCAATCGCGGGAAGAAATCATCTTCCATTCGGAATTGTGTGTAGACGGTGTAAACGGCAGGATAAAAACTGCACTTCCAGAGTAGCGAAGCGATAATAAAACCAACAACGACACGATATAAGACGATTACCTGAGGCACGCCCGGTTTGGGCAGTCGCTCGGGACCGGTAAGCGTTGCAGAGCCGGCAAAAGTGGTACTACTCAAAAGATGTCTCCAAACGTCTAAGTTTGAATTCTGTTGTGGTGCCTGGTTGGAGTTTGAACGTCGACTTGATCTCCTGACCGCGGTACCGCGTGCGGAAATAGTAAAGGCCCTTGGGATTGTCCTTTAGGTGGATTCGTTCGTCGGCGAAGGTGGCCACGCGAGTTGGGAAATGGTTGATCATGTTGGAAACGATTTCGGAATCAATTCCCGTGTCACGACGGACAGTCATACCCCCGGTCGCATTAACGATTCGAGTATCTTCATTTGACAGCTCGTTAATGACATCTTGAGATAGAGGCCGGTGGCTGAACCAGTATTTGTTTTCGAAGTTGTACATGGAGGGGACGATTTGCTGGACTGCCCAAGCCGGATAATTGGAAGAGGCGAGATGAAATCGTCGGAGAAAGGTCTGCTGGACGCTGGTGCTGAGGGGAAGCGCGGCCATCCAAGTACCCGTGGCCAAAATAATTAGCAAGAGAGCGGCTGAAGGAATGTCTCTCGATTTCCAGATCTGTTTCAAGAAATACAACATGAGCTTCCGTAATAGGCGGATATTTAACTCGGGGGCCTCCCATCGGCGGTTTCAGCAGTGATTCCCGTTTAATCGTGTTTTTAGGGGATGCAGACGGGGCGACTGGGGCAGATGGGGTCGGTTTCTACTAATAAATTCGGCATCTAATTGCGATGGAATCTCAAAACTTTGCAATCCCTTGTGGAATCTCCAGAATCCCAAGGCGTTTAGTCGTTAAAACCCTCCAAAAATAATTCTGAATTTTCCAAAGATCCCTCATGAGCGGGCGAACAACCCTTAACGATTTTGAACCATGATTCAAATCAACGGCTCAGAAAAGAAAAAAGAAATTCACATACCAGGAGGAACGGCGATGTTCAAGAAGCTAACTTTGGGGACTTTGGGTTTGTTATTAGTGGGCGGGCTGCTCTTCGGTAGTAATCTTTTCCCTTACGCTCAGACGGCATATGACAACGTGCGAACAGCAGCACAGGATCAGGTGTCAGTTGATTTTCAGCTCGATGCGGCCAAAAATCAGCTCAATAAGATCGGACCGGAGATCAAGGCAATGGTTCATAAGATTGCCAAAGAGCAGGTTCAGATCGATCGTTTGGCCGCTGACTTAGATCAGCAGTCAAAGCGATTGGAAGCCAGCTACGATGAGATGATGACACTTCGTTCTCATGTGGAATCGGGCGAGAAATTCTATGTGGCAACCAACGGCAAAGCTTATAGCTCTTCGAGAGTGGAAGAAGATCTACGGCATCGTTTCAAGCTATATCAAACTGCCGAGAAAACAAAGGAAAAGCAGACTCAAATCCTGACCCTTCGCGAAGATGCAATTGGTTCTGCCATTGCTAAATTGGACGAAGCTAAATCGCAGCAACGGGAGCTGGAAGTTCAAATCGAGCATCTGACAGCCCGCAACCGAATGAACGAAGTCATCGGGACAGCCAGCAATATTAACATCGACAATAGCCAATTGGCAAAAGCTCGGGAAATGCTCGATAGCCTTGATGCCCGCATTTCAGCGGACGAAGAAGTCTTGAATATTGCTCCTAAGTACTATGGTCAAATTCCGGTGAGTGCTGATTCAATTACAGCTGACAGCGACATTTTGAGTGACATGGATGCTTACTTCAGCAAAGATTCGAACTCCGACGACGTTGACGAGGACGATTTGGTTTTGAATTAGTTGAATACAAACTGATGCATCCCTCGGGGCTCGCAGCTAAAGGCAGGTTTAGCTCGGGCCCTTTTTTCGCGCAGGCCCGATATAACTCTCCCCTGGCCGCCGCAACGGGGAGAAAAAATATTAGTTTCAAAGCGTTGGCGTCACTCAGGATGAAGATTATTCATTCTTGATCGACAATGCGAAAATTGATGCGTTTCTTGATCCCATAGCAAATCGTTTGGTGTAAATTAAATTCGAAAAAAAGACAGACAACTCAAAAGACGATTAAAATTTAGATGGGGACTTTTATGGTGTGGGGCAAGAGGCAAAAGCTGGCCAGCCGCGCATTGATTGAGGGCGACCTTGACACCGCGGCTGAGCATTTGCAGCGCGCGCGAGATTACCATTCATTTCAGGGCAGGCGATTTGTCCGTCAGTTAACTGAGGCGCTGATCGAGCGCGCCGAGAATGCGACTTCGGTTGGGAATCTGGCTTTGGCCTGGAAGGATTTGACGATTGCGAATAAAGTCGCGCTCAGCAAAGACGGCGATCTGGTTTCAAAGCATTTAAATCAACTCGTTGAGTTAACAGTCGAGGCTGCTGATTCGCTTTTGGCCAATGGGAAAGTAACTCATGCGGTCCAGATGATTGATCAGTTGGGCAAACGTCAAATTATGGATTGGCGGGCAGATCGGATTCGCAGCATCGCTCGAAGCCTCCATCAGGCCGAAGAGCTTGCGGCGGTTGGTAAATTCACTGATTCACTTGGGCAGCTTCGAGAAGCCAAAAATATCCAACCCGATTTACCGTTTATTGAAGCAAAAATATCTGCAGCTCAACTCCGAGAAATTCAGATGAAGGAGCTGACGGCTGAATTGCAATCGACGGCATTGAAATGTCATTGGTCGGAGGTTAACGATTGCTGCCAGAAAATATTGGCGATCGCTCCAAAACACCAGATTGCTTTGGACGCTCAACGTCATTGTCTGACTCAAATTAAACGAAAGACATCGTCAGGTTTGCGAGCAACGCATGTTCCCGAGCGGGATTCGAATAATTCATTTTTTCAAATTGGTTCGGGGACGTCACGAACTGGCGGAACTGATGGTAGCACCTGCAATCGAATGGGAGATCGCACGAATTCGGGTGTTTCGGATTTAGGTGACTCCGCAGGTGTTGCGGCAACCCAAAAAAATAACACCTTTATTTTGTGGGTCGATGGCGTTGGCGGGTACCTGGTTTGTGCTGACCGCGTGAACACGATCGGGCAAGCGGTTTCTCGAACGAGCATTTCAATTCCTATTATCGGCGACTTGCGTCGGAGGCATGCTCGGCTTGAAACCGTTGGCGGGCAACATTTGCTTCAAGCGCTTGGACAGGTGAATGTGGACGGTGAACCGCTCATCGCACCGGTTGAACTCAAGCATCAGCAAGTCATTGGGCTTGAGGGCGGAGTTGAGCTGAAATACACCCAAGCTCATCCGCTCAGTAAAACGGCACGACTTGATTTTGTGTCACGGCATCGGACACAACCATGGTCAGATGCTGTTTTACTTGCTTCGCAATCCATCGTTTTGGGGCCGAATCGGGACAATCATGTGTTCTGCCCTACGTGGGCTGCTGACTTGATCATTTTTCAGCGCAAGGAAAAGTGGTTTTGTCGAACCCGGGAACCGTTTGAGATAGATGGGGTACCCATTGAAAAGGAAGGCGAGATTCAATTTGACTCTCGAATCTCAGGCAAAGACTTTTCGTTAACGCTTGAATCTGTCGTTTTTTGAGACTATTCGCGGCTGCAAAACAGATAATCGACTGTTCCTCGACGTGTGAAAGCTAGACAAATGTATAAAACACCCGCTAATCTGGAATTTCAGTTTATTCGGCTGGCTTTGAAATGATCTCAAAGCAAAAATCGGTGAACGAGGATCCTCTTACCAAGATTCACAATACACCAGCCACGACGGCTGGGAGGCGTGTTATGAAGTTTTCCTATCCCAGTGGTGCCAAGCCACTCGAAGGATACACGATAAAACGTGGAATCGGCATCGGCGGTTTTGGGGAAGTTTATTTCGCGCTCAGTGACGCGGGAAAAGAGGTGGCCCTCAAGAAAATTCAACGAAATCTCGACGTCGAACTTCGTGGGGTTCGCCAATGCCTGAATTTGAAGCACGTCAACCTGATCTCTCTTTGGGATATCAAGATCAGTGAATTTGGTGAGAGTTGGGTCGTGATGGAGTATGTCCCGGGGCCGTCACTCCGAGATACAGTCGAAGCCCATCCAAGCGGCATGCCGATTGAACAAATCAAGGCATGGTTTAGCTCAACTGCGTCGGGTGTGGCTTACTTGCATGAGCACGGTATCGTCCATCGAGATCTGAAACCCGGGAATATTTTTTGCGATCAGGACGAGCAGGTTATCAAGATTGGTGACTATGGGCTCTCGAAGTTTATCTCGTGCAGCCGCCGTTCGGGTCAAACTGAATCGGTTGGTACGTTTCACTACATGGCTCCTGAAATTGGCAAAGGAGTTTATGGAAAAGAGATCGACATTTACGCCCTTGGTATCATCCTGTTTGAGATGTTAACGGGCGACGTGCCATTTGATGGAGAAAGCACGCAAGAAATTATCATGAAACACCTGACATCGGATCCTGATGTTAGCCTGGCGCCAGATGAGTATCGCAGCGTATTGGCAAAATCATTGAGAAAGGATCCCGAGCTTCGTTTTAATTCGGTTCAGGAGATGGTTGCTGATTTGCCTTGGCCTGAGATTGCTGCCAAGAGCCATGACATTATTTCAAAGCATGCCGTAGGGCCGATGGCGGGGACCAAGCGATTGGGAGAAGGTGTTTTAGGTGGCCCGGTTGCCACGCCTGAGAATCCAATTTCGAAACAGGTCAACCCATCACAGCTTCCCCCAGCAATTATCGACAATGATGCAGTCGAGGTGGTCGAGGAAATCGTCTTCGGCCCGCTTCGAGATAGTAATCGTCAGGCTAACGAAGTGAGGCGAATTCAAGCCAACTCAAAATTACGAGATGTGGTCACTGGGGCACCGAAGGCTGATTCAATCAAGGTGGTCCGTCAACGTACAACTGCCCCCGTCAAGACCGATCTTTCCCTCGTGAAATCATCTGGCAACTCCGCCGCTTCGTGGGAAGGAGAGCCAATTGCCAACGCCGTGCAATTTGGATTTGCGGGAGTCAGTCGCTGGTGGAATCATGCAAACTTCTCGACCCCGATCAAGATTGGTCTCTTGATTACCGGTGGAATTGTCATCGTGCAAAATTCTACCTGGCTATTGCCATTGGTATTGGCCGTTGGTGTGGTGTATGCGTTTTATTTCATTGGACGAACTTGGTTTTGCAATCAAGGGACTGCCAATGGGCCGAGCCCTCAGGAACTTAATCGTCAAACGATTTTGGCAGTCCGCAATCATATTAGCCAACGACCTTCGATCGACCGAATGACGGAACTGATCGGGTCGTTATTGGTTGCTTCGTTTGCCTGTATTGTATTGAATTTGTTAGGCCTCGCTTTCAGCGGAGAAGTTCTCAATGAATCGATTGAGCCTTGGGCTCGTTTTGCTTGGCTGACCGTGACGAGTATCGTGGCGACGTGGGCGTTATTGATCTGCAGTAAAAGCTGGGAGCACCGCTCGGGTGATCCGTGGGCCAGGCGTTTCGTTATGATTGGAGTTGGTTTGGCCATCGGTTTGTTTACATTTTTTTCCGCTGGTTCTTTGAGTCTGGATCTTTCACGAATGGCCTTCGAGGACTTTCAGGCTCGTCGGACGGACGAATTTGTGATGCAAGGAGTGCCGTTGCTGCCGGGTTACCTGATTTTCTTTGGCGTTCTATTTGGTATCCTGCGTTGGTGGCGACAAGCCGATCCGGTTCGGAAAACTCGATTAAGTATGCTCAATGTCTTGATTTGCTTGATCTGGGCTACTCTCTTTAGTCATTTATTGAATCTTCCTTTGACGAGTAATTGTATCATCGCTGTTGTTATTTCCGTCTCTGCTCAATTGGCCTCGCCTTGGTTTCACCCCGACAGTCGCGAAGAGATTTGTGCTGAATCGCAGAGCGAGAGTATTTC
>JAQWLH010000092.1 GCA_029247405.1 Mariniblastus sp. | reverse complement strand
TCACTTTGCGCCTCAAGTCAAACAAATTGTCTACCTGTACATGGACGGCGGCCCCTCTCAAGTTGACACTTTCGACCCGAAACCTCAGCTGTCCAAGGACAACGGCAAACCGTTCAAGATGAAGATTGAACCGACGCAGTTCAACAACATCGGCAAGACTCTGCAAAGCCCATGGAAGTTTTCCAACCATGGTGAATCCGGCACTCCAGTGAGTGAACTATTCCCCCATGTTGCCAAGCATGTCGATGACATGGCAGTCATCAGGTCAATGACTAGCGACTTTTCCGAGCATACAAACGCGAATTACTTTTTGCATACGGGAAGTGGGTTTCAAGGACGACCGAGTATGGGAGCCTGGTTGGGTTACGGCCTTGGTAGTGAGTGCAAAGACCTGCCTGGGTTTATCATTTTAAACGGTGGCTTGATTCCACCGGGTGGTCTCGACTGTTTCAACAGTGGCTTTCTTCCAGCATCCTTTCAAGGTTCCGTATTCAATTCAGGCAATGCCCCAATCGCGAACATTCGGCCATTCGAAAAATCAGCCAAACTTCAACGTAACAAACTTGACTTACTGAATCGTCTTGACTCATTAGCTTTAAAACAGATCGGAAAAGTTGATCAGCTGGAATCAGCAATTGCAAACTACGAACTAGCTTACAAGATGCAGTCGGCGGTACCGCAACTTGCCAGCCTTGAGGGTGAAACTGAAGCCACCCAAGAAATGTATGGAATGAATGCCAAAACCAAGGGGACCGCGACCTTTGGCCGCCAATGCTTGCTGGCGAGACGACTGCTTGAGCAAGGAGTTCGCTTTATCGAACTGACGTGCCCAGCGGTCGGACATGATCGGTGGGATCAGCATGGCAACTTACAAAAAGGTCACACAGACAACGCGACCGCCGTCGATCAGCCAATAGGAGCGCTCCTCACCGACCTTAAACAGAGAGGGATGCTCGATGAAACGCTCGTGATTTGGTCAGGGGAATTTGGCCGAACCCCATTCGCCCAAGGGTCCAACGGGCGGGACCACAACCCATTTGGGTTTAGCCTTTGGATGGCGGGGGGCGGTATCAAAGGCGGAACCGTTTATGGTGCCACAGACGAATACGGATACAAAGCAATTGAGAATAAAGTTGAAATTCACGATCTGCATGCAACCATGTTGCACCTGCTAGGCGTCGATCACAAAAAACTTACCTATCGTTGGTCGGGACGCGATATGCGGCTTACCGATGTCAAAGGCAAGGTAATTGAGGGAATTCTTTCTTAACATGAAACCCCACAAAAATTTAATTCTCAAATGACAGCAACGCGTCATGGAACGATTAACACAGACCCAAAAAGCCATTATCTTTTCCACAACTTAGTTCATTGGATGCTCTCGACGAGACAGGGATTTACCAACCGCCACTCGAAGCACTGGAAATCGTTGGTTGCCGCTCAAAATCTCAGAACAAACCAACGAACTCGCCAAAATTGAAAAGCCGAGCATCCCCTTATCAGGGAACATTTGTGTGCGACAATAGCTCACACAGCAACATGCTTTGTTGAAAATTCAATACAGCTTGCAATCCTGTCTTCGAGAATTGACTATTCAAGTAATCCCTATGGATCGAATTTACCTCGACAACGCAGCCACCAGTTGGCCCAAACCCGAATCGGTGTATTCGGCGATTGATAACGCGCAGCGCATTATTGGCGCACCGGCCGGACGCGGTGGTTATCAACAAGTGGTTGAAGCTCTTCGCTTAATCGAGCAAACCCGCGGACTAATCGCTCGCTTCATTAATGCCCCAGACCGGCGCACCATCGCTTTTACTTTTAACGGCACGGACTCACTGTCGACCGCATTATTTGGGTTATTGAGATCGGGAGATCATGTTGTCACCTCAGTGGTCGAACACAACTCAGTGCTCAGGCCGCTCCATCACCTTGAATCAGAATCCAAGATTACAACGTCCTATGTTGATTGTAATGAGGCGGGAACGTTTGATGAAAATGCGGTAATCGAGGCGATTGAACCGCGTACGCGTCTGGTCTGCTTAAACCACGTCAGCAACGTCACGGGTTCTATTCAGCCGATTCAAAATATCAAAAGACGTATTCTCGACCTTGGTCGCGAGGACATTGTTTTTCTTGTGGATGCCGCTCAATCAATGGGACACATTCCGATCGACATTAAAATGTTGGGGTGCGACATCCTTGCAGCGCCTGGACACAAGGCCATCATGGGACCGTTGGGTACCGGGATTCTCTATGTCTCAGAAGAAATTGCTCATCGCATTTCACCGCTAAGATACGGTGGAACGGGCACCGATGGCAGTGTTGAAATCCAGCCAACCAAAATTCCTGACAAATTCGAATCGGGCAACTTAAACGTTCCAGGGATTGCTGGAATCAATGCTGGAATTCGGTATTTGACGAGCGAAGAAGGAAACACGAAACATGAAATCTGGAAGTCAAATTCAAAAACACTATTAGATGGACTTCTGTCGATTGACGGTGCTACGCTACAGGGCAATGCCACCATGCAAAACCGAATCGGGGTATTCAGCATTTCGATTCCAGGTTTCGATTGCCACGAAGCGTCACACATTCTTGACGATGTCGCTTCGGTCCAAACGCGAGCGGGGCTCCACTGCGCTCCGCTGCTACACCGGGCACTCAATACAGAAGGGCAGGGGGGGACAATTCGCCTCAGTGTCGGACTATTCAATACCGAGCAACAGATTGAGGTAGCAATCAAAGCGATCACTCAACTAGCCCAAGCGGGAAAATAGAGCGGCCGCCTATCACCTGCACCATCGCCCCCGTGACTGGACTTCGGAATCCATCAAAATCATCCGCTTGGTCCGTCAAAGAATGAGCTTGAGGCATGACCCCATAACCCATCAAAATTTCAGTCAGCGTTGGAGGATCAAATCAGTGAAACGATTCCCCTCATGAACGTCCGATGGATACTCAAGCCTCATTTCTTCCACCGATCTCCAACTCCCTGCGCGGCGTTAACGACACTGATTCTCCAGCGAACATTTTCATCGCATGGCAATGAAACAAGCCCTGATTGAGAAGAGCAAGCTAAGAAACAAATGCGTTTAAATCCTTAAAAAAATCTGGATAGGTTTTAGAAACACAGCTCGGATCGTAAATCTTTACGCCTGGCACTTTCAATCCCACCAGAGCTAAACTCATTGCCATTCGATGATCATCGTAGGTTTCAATGTCAGCGCCATGAAGTGCCCCCGGATGAATGGTTAAGCCGTCATCGTGCTCATCTACCTCGACGCCAAACTTCCGCAGCTCGACTGCCAAATTCCCAATTCGGTCAGTTTCTTTCACTCGATTGTGCGCAACATTGCGAACTGAGGTTGGACCATCGACGAACAAAGCGACCGCAGCAAGCGTTTGCACAGTGTCACTGACATTGGACATATCGACATCAATGCCGATTTGGGCAGGACCAGTCACACTGATTTCGTTGGCCCCCCAAACGACCTTGCAGCCCATTTGCTCGAGACACTCGACAAACCCGACGTCACCCTGAAGCGAATTTTTATTTAGACCAGTCACAGTTGAAGTCCCACCGAGAATCGCAGCCGCCGCCCAAAAGTAACTGGCAGCCGAAGCATCTGGCTCAATCAAATATTCACGCCCAACATAAGCCTGACCTCCTGGAACTTCAAATCGGCTGAAGCTGTCATTCGATCTGCAGACAACACCGAAATCTTCCATGACCCTTTGCGTCATTTCAACATACGGTTTTGAAATTAAAGAGCCTTCAATTTCAATTTCGACACCATTTTTTGCGAGCGGTGCAGCCATCATCAGGCCACTAAGATATTGACTTGATAGATTCCCACTAATTTTGACAAGACCTCCCTCAACGCGACCCGAGTCAATCAAGACCGGGGGGCACCCTCCGGGCGACTGGGCCTGTACGTTTGCCCCCAGCGAACACAGGGCGTCAACTAAAGGACCAATCGGTCGCTCACGCATTCTTGGTATGCCATCAAGCTGAAACTTACCTCCCGCAAACCCCAGCATTGCCGTTAGAAAACGAATGGTTGTTCCACTGTTTCCAATAAATAATTCGGCTTGGTCGTTCCCTAATTCACCCCCTAAACCGTCAACCAATATCTGTTGAGCATTTTCTCCCTGCTCTATAGTCGTGCCGATCATTCTCAAAGAATCAATCATCGCTCGCGTGTCATCACTGGCTAAAACGCCAGACAGAACCGAGCGTCCTGCGGCCATGGCAGCAATGGGGAGTGCACGATTGGTCAGGCTTTTAGAGCCTGGTGGCTGAAGGCTTGAATCCAGAGGGCGGGAAGCCGGTTCGATCTCGATAAAATCAGACATTAGTTGGCGATCTTCCATAAAAACTGATCGCTTCTCACGAACATGGCATTTCCAGATATTGCGGGCGAGCCAAGAAAGACCTCATCCTGAAACAAAAAGCTATGAACAACTTTTGATTTCTGTCGCTCTGGACCTGATAACGCCACTACGTAAGACTGCCCCCCTTGGGCAAACAAATACATATAGCCGTTTGCAACCACCGGTGTTGCCCAAGCCGAACTCCCCTTAATCACCCGAATCTTCTCCAATTCTGTTCCATCGTTGGCATTATAACTAGTTAAAACACCGGAACGATTCAACGTAAACAGTTGATCTCCGTTAACGACAGTACTCATCGAACTTGGCCTTATCGAAGGCGAATTCCACTCTTCGGTAAGTTGCCCATTGGAAGATACTGAGTAGGCGGTTGTTCCGTTAACGGGAACAAATAGACGTCCTCCTGTAACCGCAGGCGATGAGATACTGCTGACTTCACCATCGACTCGAAAAACGACTTCTCCCGATTTAAGATCCAGGACTTCAAAGTTCTTCTTTGTCTGCAACACAACCATTGCAGGTGAATCCTTTTCTTCGATGATCAAGGGAGACGTCCAAACCGCATCTTTAGAACGTTTTTGAGTCCACATCGTCGTGCCATTTCTAGCATCTAATCCCATCGCAAAAGAATCGCCCTGGCATTCAACCTGCACGACAACCACTCCATTTTTGACCGCCGGCGAAGATGCCATCCCGACATCGTTCCCCGCTTTGGGAAAGTCGACAGCCAATCCACGGTACCAGACCAAGTTGCCATCGAGGTCTAAACATGCCAAGTCATTTGACGAATAAAAAACATAAATGAATTTTCCGTCACTCGTTGGCGTTGGTGCAGCGTTGGCACTAAGTGGATGCACAAAACAACGACCCGTCGCCCAAAACCTCTGCGTCCAAAGTTTTTCCCCTGTTTCAGCGTCGACACACACAGTGTAAAGCTCGTCCTGCCCCTCGCCGCCGGAACAAGTCACGACAACCTTGCCACCGACAACGATGGGACTTGAGGCGCCCTTGGCTGGAAGCGGAAGCTTCCACGCAATATTCTTTTCGGCGGTGAATGATGTGGGAAGATTAGCGGAGGCCGAACTGACGCCCCCCGCACCGCGGAACTGAGCCCAATCATCTGCTGATAAAAATGCGGGGATCGCGACCAGACTCATAGCGATCACGGTGGTGTAAAATTTCATTTCCGTCTCGATTATTTACTGTTGTTTAATAATTGTGGTGTTTTTTAATTTTGGCAGATTGGCTCGCCGTTTTCAAAAATGACTCGTGCCGTTTCTCAAACATAACAAGCAACAGAATGGCATTACTTTGAACGACACGTTTCCCTCTACACATGACGTTCCGTCAACCCAGGTCTCACGTATCTACTGCTGGGAACGGGGCTTTGCCGAAGCAATCGCTTTTCCTGATGAATCGCAAATTCGCAATTGAAACTGCCAGTCTTGAGCCCAAGACTCTTGCTGCTCGTTTTGACAGACCTTAACTAGAATCTGATTATCGCCCTTCTTCAATTTGACTTTGCCGATAAATTTGTCGATCGCATTGCTGTTGTGATAGATTTCATTGGACATCACCATTTCACCGTTCACCCAAATTTTTGTCGCGTTGGGTGTTCCAATTCGAATCTCAGCTTCAACTTCATCATCCGCAAAAAAGCTTCCCAACGCGTATACTGTCGCCCCTTTGACCTTTCCAATTCGATCATTGAGATCAACAACACCCGTCTTGTGTGCTGTTGTTACCATGCCCCATTCAGCTTCTTTGCCCTCCAGATCCTGATAAGTGGCAGCCGTATCAATCATTCCGATTGCCTCCTCCGGCCCATACGCAACATCAAACCCCCGCATGTCCTTATTGTCAAAGGAACCAACTACCTGCCATTGATTCAAAAAACCGAGTTGCCGCTGCAGATTGACTTCGACCCCCAAATCGCTCAACTTTTGGGCGATGGATTCAAGCTGCTTTACATCGCGAGCCTTGTTGAACGCGACACCAAGACTTCCCATCGCTTTGACTTGATCCGTTTGAGCAAAATTCTCCGCATCAGTAATCAGGGCTGCAATTGCTTTTTGACGAAGCGGCATACTTGGATCGTCCAATAATTTTGGAATCATTCGATTTGCCAATTCCTCATTTCCATCGGTCAACAATTCAAAGGCCAACAAGCGTCCCATGGCATTGTTTGATTGCTCCTTGAAGTAACTTTCGATCTTAGCTCGGGGAATATTCGGATCTCGTGCAACAATTGAATTGACGCCGCTTCGGATCCAATTGGCAGAGATTCGATTCGAATTCTCCATCGCAGCAAGAATCGTAGGCAACTCAGAACTAGGAGCCGCATTAATGACCTGCATGGCTTTGGCTGCCGCCTCGTTTCCAATTCCGTTTTCCCCCACAGCCGTTACCGCGCGGAGAGCTTCGGAGAGCTTTGTGGCCTGCGCGATGGCCTGCTCGCCACCGAAAAATAACCCACAAACGATGGCGACCAACAAAACGCTTCGCTTCTTGACCTGATTGATGTTTAAAAAACTCATTGGGCTTCCTGAAAAACTGATGATACCTCAGGTTCAAATTCTACACGAAACTCAATCCTCGGGGAGCAGCGTGGGCCGAGCCACTCACAGCGATGCTTTTCAGATACCTGCAACCGGGTTCTTACAAGAAGGCTGCATGTGATGAATTTTGGAATTAACTAAAATCACCCTAGCTACACTTGGAATTGAGATATATTGAAACAAACTCCTCCTCGAAACTGCATTACTCCTTTCACCAACTGAATCATCACGTGAGTAAGAACAAAAACGACCTTCAACTGATTGCGGAAACGCCTTTCCTCCGCTTGGTCCAGCGCGAGCGTTGGTCATTTGCCCAAAGACCACAAGAGATTTCCGTGGTCGCGATCGTCGCGGTAACCCACGACAATAAATTAGTTTTGGTTGAACAGTATCGCCCCCCAACGGATTCCCGCGTAATTGAATTGCCAGCCGGCTTGGCGGGAGATATCTCGGGCAAAGAAGACGAGACACTGCAGACAGCCGCAGCACGGGAACTCCTTGAGGAAACCGGCTATACAGCAGAAAACTGGAAACAATTGGCGACGGTTGTGTCATCAGCTGGTTTGACTGACGAAAAAATCACCGTTTTCCTTGCTTCGACATTGACCAAAGCGGGCGAGGGTGGCGGTGACGAATCTGAAGACATTACAGTCCACGAAATTCCACTTGACCAAGCCGAACATTGGCTCGCCGAACAAGCTAAAAATCATCGCGATATTGACGGCCGCGTATTTGCGGCTCTTCACTGGGCAAAAGCGGTTTAACGTGAAATTGGCTCAAATCAGGAATTAAAAATCGCGATGACACCGACCACATTCCCGCCAAGCTAATTAGCGGCGAGAACCTGGAAACCTTGCATCAAGCGAACCAGCCTTGGGGCCCCATCAGCCAATCTGACCGCCCCCTTCATTTGCGGCTACCTGCCCCCGTGCCTATACTCAACGATCCTAAAAACCGAAAAACACAGTAATTTCAACGCACCTACACTGGAGTGCGTTGAAACTTGCTCAAACGGCTATCCATTTGTCAAATCCCAACTCAAGTCACTCTGGAGATCAATATGAACCCACACTTTAATCGTCGACAGTTCATGGCCACTGCAGGCGCTATCGGTGCAGCAGCAGCAACCCCCAACCTGCTTTCCGCCCTCGAACCATTACCTTCCAACGCAGATCCGCTGTTTAAGATCTCGCTTGCCGAATGGTCGCTCCATCGAACCCTCAGATCGGGGAAACTTACCAATCTTGACTTTCCGCGGGTAACCAAAGAAGAGTTTGGCATCGACGGTGTTGAGTATGTCAATCAATTCTTCAAAGACAAAGCTGAAGACGAAAAATATTTAGCTGAGCTGAACAAACGCTGTGACGACGTCGGTGTGGACTCCGTGCTGATCATGATTGACGGAGAAGGTGCCCTGGGGGATGCAAATCCCAAGAAAAGAAAAGAGGCCGTGAAGAACCATCACAAATGGGTAAACGCGGCAAAATCACTTGGCTGCCACTCAATCCGAGTCAACGCCAAGTCAGGCGGTAGCTACGACGAGCAAGTGGAACGCGCAGCCGAAGGCCTCTCAAGCTTGTCAGAATTCGCCAATGGACTTGGAATTAACGTGATTGTAGAAAATCACGGAGGACTCTCCTCAAATGGGCAATGGCTTGCCCAAGTTATCAGGAAGGTCGGTATGGATAACTGTGGAACCCTGCCCGATTTCGGCAATTTCCGAACCGGCCGCGACAAGAAAACAGGCAAGGACATTTGGTACGACCGGTATATGGGCATGTCGGCATTGATGCCCTTTGCAAAAGCGGTCAGTGCCAAAAGCCATGACTTTGACCAAGACGGCAATGAGACAAAAACAGACTACATGAAAGTAATACAAATCGTCCTCGATGCCGGTTACCACAGCTGGATTGGCATCGAATACGAAGGTGGCAAACTGGGGGAATATGAGGGAATCAAGGCGACCAAGAAACTTTTGGAAAAATGTCGTCAGACTTTGTCATGAACAACGCCTTTACTTTTCAAAACTCCCTAACTTAACCTGATTCAAGGGTATCAAACGATCACTTTGATAAAAGTGCGTTAAACACGAAGCTCGGCTGCCTGACAGCCGAGCTTTTTTTATTTTCGCACCTAACATTCGAGAAAAAACAAACAAAGGACACATGGGATTTGTGACTAAGCCGACTGCACAAACAATGTGCACAAACAAGCTGCACGCAATTTACGCAGCCGTGCACCAGTTATTTGCAGATGGCCAAATATCCCGTAAGTGCAAGCAGAATAGTGACATTACTTCGAGTGCTTGCCCTCCGCCGATTATGGACTCGTAAGCGACGCTCAGCAGGCGATGACCGCCTGATTGATCTGTCACCCACTACCCCCCTCAATGTCGCACATGCGAAAGGAGTCTATTGTGAATGATGTCATGACCCAGAACGAAGGATTTGCAGTTCGTTGCCAAAAGGTCCTCCAAGTTGCCCGACAACTATTTCAGGAGAAACCAGATTGGGTAACCTTCTTCCGAGAGACCCTAGGCGTCAAAGGTGCCGCTAGAGCCGTTTTCCCATCACAAAACGAATACGTCCAATTCGAACAATCAAAGGAGTTTTCTGAGATTCAGAAAATGGTCGCCAGTCTTCGAACCCGAAAAGCCGCTGGTAGCAAGAACGAGCCGACCCGAGTCATTACCGTCCGCCTTCCCGAGAGCCTTCACGAAGCCCTCAAGGCTGAGGCAAGCGACCACAATACGAGTATGAACAAGCTTTGCATCTCAAAACTTCTCCAAGTTTTAATCGAAGATGAAAAAGCAGCTCAGGCAGCCGCTGCTGCAGCAGCCCCCAATCGGCTCAGCACACCCCAGATCCCAGTTCCAAGGCCAACCCAACCAGTTCCAGTTCCGGCCCCTGCAGCCGCCATGGCCCAACCAGCCCCTGCAGCCCAAAGCCCAAGCTTCCGCTCAACTTACACACCCCCAACCACCCCTGAGCGACCTCGATTTGGCCAATAAAGAAACTCCCGGCCCAACCTAGCTGCCGATCTCAACATCGGCAGCCCCCAACTTCCCAGCTTTGCACCAGCTCGCTTCTGCCTTGGCAATGTGAGCTGGTGCTTTTTGCGCGCCATCAGTTTTTTGCCGGAAACACCTTTCCGCTGATTAAAGTTACCTAGAGACATCTCAAACCTCTACATTTCAGCTAGGATGGGCCTCGGTTCTCCGCCGGCATTCCCATTTCACCTCCAACACAAACACATTGCCTTGACCACCCACGACGTCCTCATCATCGGAGCTGGAGCAGCAGGTCTGATGGCCGCAGCGAGCGCAGCCTCGCGCGGGCTCGATGTCTTGCTCCTCGAAAAAAACAAAAAACTTGGCGTGAAGATCCTGATGTCTGGTGGCACGCGATGCAACATCACACACAACTGTGGGGTTCGAGAAATCGTCGATGCTTTTGGCCGACAGGGAAAGTTCCTCCACTCCGCGCTTGCCGCCCTCCCCCCACTTGAGGTGATTGAAAAAATCGAGAGCCAGGGGGTCGCAACTAAAATAGAATCAACCGGAAAAATCTTTCCTGTCAGCAACAAAGCTATCGATGTACGCGACGCACTGGTCGGCTTGGCCAGAGGTTCCGGCGCCCAGATCCTCAACGAACACCCCGTGCTCTCCGTCACCAAACCCGACAATGAATTTGTCGTCGAGACATCACAAGCAAATTTTCGCTGCCGCTCGCTTATCATTACCACCGGTGGAAAATCTTACCCTGGCTGCGGCACAACCGGCGACGGCTATGCTTGGGCGAAGCAGTTTGGGCATTCAGTCACTGACACCGTCCCGGCTCTGGTTCCCATTCTCAACAACGCCTCCTGGGCCAACGCTCTCAAGGGCATCACCATCGAGGAGACGAACGTAGCCGTCTGGCAAGCAGCAACCAAGCTTGCCACCAACGCTGAACTTTCAAAATCGGAACGCAAAAAACTCAAAGCTAAAACACTTGCCGAACGAACCGGCTCATTCTTATTCACGCACTGGGGGTTCTCAGGCCCCTCTGTGCTCGACGTTAGCCGCGAGGTCGCGCGTCATTCCCACCCGAAGTCACTGAAGTTGATTTGTGATTTTAATCCCTCAATGTCTCTTCGTGAATTTGAGATTTTTTTGGAAACGAAAAAATCCGCGGACGGAAAACAATTAGTCGGTAACTTGCTAAATCAATTTTTCCCAAGGCGACTTGCGGAAGCATTCCTGAAAAACGCACTCGCGCAATCCACCGAAGGCCACCCGACTCCACCACCATTTGAACTGAAGACAAGAAACGCGGAATTGTCAAAAAACGAACTCGCTTCGATTGCAAGACAAGTCAAGCAATGCCAATTCGATATCAATGGGACTCTGGGCTTCGAAAAAGCCGAGGTCACCGCAGGAGGAGTCAACCTAAATGAAGTTGACAGTAAAACAATGAGCTCCAAGTTGACCGCTGGGCTTTATTTTGCCGGCGAAGTCCTAAACCTTGATGGGCCGATCGGTGGCTTCAACTTTCAATCCGCTTTCAGCACCGGACATCTAGCCGGGCAGTGGTGTTAGTGATTCCCCCGAGCCAGTTTGATGACGAGCCAATGTCGCAAGACCTGAGCGAGATCCGCTTGCAGGCTCGACCGCGACATCTCACATCCCCTAGTCTCGCCGCCGATGCGACTAACTCAGACGTTCCAGCATCCGTCCAATGCTCAGTCAATCAAAAAC
This sequence comes from Mariniblastus sp., assembly GCA_029247405.1. Taxonomy (GTDB): domain Bacteria; phylum Planctomycetota; class Planctomycetia; order Pirellulales; family Pirellulaceae; genus Mariniblastus. The sequence goes on along the minus strand of JAQWLH010000092.1, from coordinate 1,347 downwards.
GGCGCACGATCTCAAAAACGGCGCACGATCTCAACTCAAGCCAACCGAAAACAAAACATAGCCGGAAACCAACACTGCCCGCTTTCCCATACCGACGCCAGCATTCAAGCGCTGGCTCAAATCAGTCGATCGTGCAATCTTGACGGCGACGACCTTCTAAACCGAGCCTCGATTTAGAGGAAACGCCTCCGGTCACCTACAAAAAAGCTTAGACGTTTGCCAAAAATCAATCTTACGACAACTCAACTTGAAGCCGCTGCCAATTTTCCATTCGAGCCTCAAAGGCTCCCGTCTATAAAATGTAGCGACTGAGATCTTCGTCTTCAGCAACCTTGCCAAGACGTTCCTGAACGTAAGCCGAATTGACCGCAACGCGCCCCATCTTCATCCCCGGAGCCTCAAAACTCAGTTCCTCAAGCAAATGCTCAAGGATCGTGTATAGCCGTCGGGCCCCGATGTTCATCGTGGACTGATTGACCTGAAAGGCGATCGTAGCGAGAGCATCAATTCCGTCCTCAGTAAAATCAAGCTCCACTCCCTCGGTTTGCAAGAGTGCCTTGTACTGTCGGGTCAGTGAGCTTTTGGGCTCGGTCAAAATTCGCACGAAATCATCTTTCGTCAAATCACTTAATTCGACGCGAATGGGAAAACGCCCCTGCAACTCTGGCATCAATTCGCTTGGCTGATTTCGGTGAAACGCTCCCGCAGCAATAAACAAAATATGATCCGTCTTAACGTAGCCATGCTTGGTTTGCACTGTCGTGCCTTCTACGATCGGAAGCAAATCTCGCTGAACCCCCTGCCGCGAGACATCTGCTGACTTGCCTTCGCTGGCGATCACTTTGTCAATTTCATCAAGAAAAATGATCCCGGAATTTTCAGCAAGAGAAATTGCCTTAGCGTTGATCTTGTCCGTATCCAACAGGGCATCACACTCTTGTTCGAAAATAACTTTGCGTGCATCGGCCACGCTTAGCTCCTTTTTGGAGCGATTCGTCGGCATGATTTTTTCAAGCATTCCTTGAAAATCCATGTCCATCTGCTCAACTCCCATCCCGCCCATCATCATTGGAGCAGCTTTCTGCTCGATCGTAATTTCAACAATCCGATCCTCAAGCTCACCGCTGACAAGCATCAACTTCATCTTGTTTTTTGTTCGCTCAAACGAATCCTGCACCGTCGTTTCGCCTGCGTCCTCACCACCATCTGATGAGCCAACGAATTCGTATTCCACAGGCGTGGGACAGAGCAAGTCGAGCAATCGCACGTTGGCACGCTCCTCGGCTGACTTTTGGACTGTCTCACGTTCTGACGTTCGAATCAGATTGATCGCATTATCCAAAAGTT
>JAQWLH010000062.1 GCA_029247405.1 Mariniblastus sp. | reverse complement strand
CGTGTTCGCTTCACTCTACAAAACAAGTGGTTGGCGAAAAAAACGTAATCGAGCACCCGGTTGGGGCCAGTTCTCAGTTTTTGCGAGAAAATCAACTCGTTGTGCGATGGCGTACGGCTATTTATTCGGGTCGAGTCGGGGGCGGGGGTGTTCGCCAACGAGGTTGCTATTGAATCGTGGAGTTTGAGCGGAATTTTTGGTCTAACGTCAATCGTCGCCCGATTGGGTCCGCAGAGTAAGTTCGGGATTCCGTTTATCGACGGATGGCTCAGGCTAAATTATACTACCGGTCCAATTCGCACTTTCTTACATTGTTCAAAAGTTAACACCCGTGCCAACTTTTTTAATCATGAGCGCCGGGGCCAACGCTGGGGCCCGATTCGAACTTGCCGTCGACGAAAAGAATCTTCTCGGCCGAGATTGGCAGTGTCGTATCGTTTTGAATGACCCACAGTGTTCACGGATCCACGCCGAAATCTATCAAGATGAGGACGGATGGTGGCTCAAAGATAACAAAAGCAGCAACGGTACCTACGTGAACGGACAACTCGTTCATCAAGCCCGTCTGATTGAAGGCACAGAGGTTCGCATTGGAGCCAGCGCGTTTACTTTCTCCGAAGCAGTCAAGAAGAAGACTGCCAATTCCTCAGGCGCCGATATTGGAGCCGGCGGTGCCGCATCTGAATTGTCCTCTGAGTCAAGTTTTAAATCGACGGGTAATATTACGATTGTTCTCGATAAGTCGATGAATCCAAGAGAGACGGGGCAGTACACGCTTGACTTTTTGAAGGGGCATAATTGGGGGCAGGACTTTTTCTTTATGTTTCAATTAACGGTCAAGCTACTCTCGGTTGATGAGCCCGAGAAGGTCGTTGAAATATGCATGAAGCGATTGTTTGAAAGAACTGAGGCATCTGTGAGCGGATTTCTCTGGCTGACTGATGACGGGAAGTTAACACCCAAGGCGGTTTACCCGACCGACCGTGCTGAGACAATGAAGCTGGATTCGGATTTGACGCGTCGAGTTGTCACTGAAAGACATGCGATCCGAGTGGAGCACGATCAGTCAGAAGATCGAGCAGATTCTATTTGCGTCCCTTTGATTAGCGGAGACGAAGTCAAAGGTGCGATTCACCTTTATCGAGACGAGAAACCGTTTCATAACTCGCATTTTCAATTGGCATGTGCGATGTCTAATATTATGGTCCGATCGCTGGATCGAGCCAACCGAATTTCTTCTCTCGAAGCTGAACACTCTCGCTTGGTTCAGAAGTCAGCCACGTTCGATGAGATGAAGGGTGAGAGTCCCAGCATGATGGAGCTCAAATCCAAAATTGGGCGAGTGGCCAAAGCGTCTGGTTGTGTTTTAGTGCGTGGCGAAAGTGGAGCGGGAAAAGAATTGGTAGCCCGCGCTATCCACCGATCGTCCCCTCGGGCTGACCGCCCAATGCTGAGTGTCAATTGTGCTGCCATTCCACGCGATCTGATGGAAAGTCAGCTGTTTGGCCATAAAAAAGGCTCATTTACCAGCGCCGATCGCGACCACATTGGTTGGTTTCAACAAGCGGATCTCGGCACTCTTTTCCTCGATGAAATTGGTGAATTGACGCTTGAAGGGCAAGCTAAATTACTGCGCACACTCGAAGGTCATCCTTTCCTTCCAGTTGGCGGAACAGAAGAGGTGCAAGTCGATGTGCGTGTTATTTGTGCGACCAACCGTGATCTCAAAGAGTTTGTCAAAGAAAAGAAGTTCCGTGAAGATTTGTTTTACCGTTTGAGCGTTTACGAGTTAGTGATTCCGCCCCTACGAGAGCGGGAGAGTGACGTTCAGATGCTGATTGATTTTTTTCTTGATCACTTTAAGACTCAGCACGGCAAGCCGAATATGACGCTTTCGAAAAAAGCAAATTCCAAGTTGTTGGCCTATCAGTGGCCGGGCAACGTAAGACAACTCCGCAACATTATTGATAGTGCGATTGTGATGGCGGAAGGGGATGAAATCGAGTTGTTCGATTTGGGAATTCGGGATACGTCTGATGGCGAATTGGAAACGCTGCGGATTGATCATTGGGAGCAAAAGCTGATTCGAGACGCGCTTAAAAGGACTCGGAATAGTGTTCCGAAAGCAGCCGAACTACTCGGTATTAGTCGCGCGACGCTCTATCGAAAGATTGATGAGTATAAAATCGAGCGATAGAGTTTTTTTGCTTGCTTAGCTAACGCGTCGATTCGGTTCATCTTTTGAAATCACGCAATCCTTGCCGCCTTGAACATTTCGCAATGGGAATGGAATGACGCGTCGTTGACCTTTCGCGGAGGCTGGACTGCCGGGAGGTTGGTTGTTTTCAGTGGACGGGGCTGAACCAGTGCCCGCGTCGGTTTTAATTGTCCCGAGATGCGTGTTATCTTTGTGAATGGCAGTGGCACCACCACTTGAGGGGGTTGTCCCTTGTCTCGCCGGGGGATCGCCGGCGAGTGGTGACTGGCCATTGCCCGGTCCAATCGCGGGGCCCGAGACTGGCAAGTCGTTGATGTTCTTGATGAAAATGTCTTGCTGCGGAAACGCAATACTGATTTCTTTTTCGGCAAAGGCTTTGTCAATTGCCATGTTTAGCTCGTGGAGCACCTTGGGGTAGACATCGCGATTAGGAATAAAGACGCGAAGTTCAAAATTCAAAGTACTGTCGCCAAAGCTCTCAAAGATGACATCTGGGGCTGGCAATTCATTGACCAATGGGTGTCTGCGGGCGACCTTCTTCAAGGTGTCGTGAACCAGTTGTGTGTCTGAACCATAGGCGACACCAACTTTAAAGGTTACTCGGGACATCAGCTCAGAGAGCGTCCAATTCATGACATCTTCGGTGATGAACTTTTTATTGGGCACAATCAATTCACGAAAATCACGATCCATGACAGTCGTCGCTCGAAGTTGCATCCGCGTCACCGTGCCAGTGGTACCATTGACTGTAACGACATCCCCGACGCGCACGGGGCGCTCGATCAGGATGATAATGCCACTCACCACATTGGCAAATATTTCCTGCAGACCAAAGCCCAAACCGACCGTTAAAGCGGCGGCAAGAAATTGAACTTTGGCCCAAGAGAAACCGATGATTTGGCAGGCCGCCAGGATACCAGCGATTCCGACGAGGTATTTAACCACAAAGGAAATGGCATACCGGCCACCCCGGTCAAGAGGCAGGCGGTCGAGCAATGTAATCTCAAGTAAACCCGGAAGGTTATTGCTCATCACAATTGTAATAAAAATCAGCCCCGCAGCCATAAACAAATGACCAATGCTGATCCAGGATTCCACGCCATCTGCCGTTTGGGTTGGATAGACGTGCCAAGAATCCAGGTAGTTGAAAATGGGTAAAACGTTAGACCAAAGTTGCCAGACGACAACAACCATTGCGACCAATGCCGTGGCGCGAAGTAGCTTGTTGACTTGCTTTGTAATCGCGCTGATGTCGAACGATTCATTGCTATTGATTAGAGCGTCGTCGTTGCGGCTGAGTTCTCGTAGCTTGATTCCAAATTGAGCGGTCAAAAGCAGGCGACTGATTAATCCACCAATCATTCCAATCGTGATGAGTGATAAGATGGTCCAGAGCGTGCGCCAGCTCATTTCAACGGATGTGAAGTGGTAGCCGAAGGCAGACATGGCGGCAAGCGACGCCGGAATCGTAGTGAGGAACAGAATTAAAGCATGCGGAACGCCGCGGAATTGTGTTTCAGATTCGTTTGTCTGGGTCCAACTTCGGATTGATTTCGAAGTGCTCCAAAGCCCGTGGGTCATCACGCTCATGGCGATGATAAACAGGATGCGGCCAAGCGAGTTATTCCAAGTTCCGCCGTCAAAAGTTTCCAAGGCGGAATAAATGAACCTCAATGGCAACCACACCCAAATGATCATATTTAACGTTTTGAGTAAGCCAGCGCAAAGAATTGGTGACCAGCAAAAATGTTGCTCGGCGAGATCATTGGGGCGCAAGCTTCGAGCCATACAAAGACTTACAAAAAGTGGCACGCATAACCACCAAAGTGATCGAACTAAAGATCCGGTCAGTGTGTTCAGTTCATAATTCGGGCTGAGTTGATAGGCAACAAATGCGATGAGAAGCGGCACGATCGAGGCGCCCAGCAGTGCGTGGCCGAGGCTCCGTAAAACCGGGCTGTACTTTGAAAACAACTCGATGTGTCGACGAAGAGTTTGGTTGGGGCACGTTTGATCCTGCTCAAACTCCTGGATCTGCTCGACCAGTTCGGTTTGCGTTGGTGTTTGCTGTGTTGTGCCGGTTGTCGCACCTGAATTCAGCGGATCGGATTTAATTGTTGGATCTTTAGGTTCAGTCATAGCTAACTTTCAGTCGGCGAGAGACAGCAAAAAGTCCGACTAAAATCAGTCCGCCAAGACCTGTTTCATAAGGTCGTTTGATTGTTCGTTCTTGTATCGTAATCGCTAATGCGATCCACCCCGCAGGTTTGAAAAACGAACCGACAGCCTTGGTAGAGTCCGTGAAATCACTCAGTGAGAGACGTCGAGCGCTGACAACCCATAATGCTTTTTTGTCAATGAAATCATGCGTTTCGTTGATTTTGTTGACGAGACTTCTGCTCGCTTTTTCTTCGCTCAATAGCGCTTTTCGAAAAAGCTCGAAATCACTGTCAAGTGAGTCCAGGATCTCGATTCTACCTGTCACTAATGTTTGAGCCATTTGGGCTTTTTGGGGGATTGTCAACTCTTGGGCAGTGAGTGCTTGCCCTTGCGTTGGGGAATTTGCGTTGGGCAATTCAAGCGATGCGGTAGAAAGCAGCTTAGCGATAGCCTGATCGGGCGATGCCAGTTTCTTTCGTTCCTCTTTCCATTTGAGAGCCAGAATTCGAATGTCCTGAAGTTTTGTCTGAATTTTCAAAATACGTTCTTGGCTTCCCCCCGGTTGCAATAGCTGATGACGAAGTTCAGCCAGGTTAATTCCGGTTTCGGCCGTTATTGTTTTTTCAGTTTCCCTTTTCAGGCCATCAAGAGTGGTTTTGATTTCTTCAAATTTGAGGTTGGCTATTTTTTCGTTAGCTTCTGATTGATTGATTCCTGCCGTCCACTCTTTTCGTTGCTTCGTCAGGCGTTGATTGGCCTCGGCCCACTGCTTCATGACCGGGTCCGCGTTGATGGCTGCCTCAAAAAGTCTCTGCGCTTCGGCTTGTTGGCTCGCGATATCCTTTTCGCGGCGTAGGGCCCCCGCATTCCTAAAGGACGTGATTTCCGCTTCCAGCTTTTGAATGTTTAGATTGATCCAGTTTCGTTTGACTGGCAACAATTTTCCGGTTTGATCCAATCGAGGCGTTTCAACATCGAGAGCTCCCAGTTCCTTCTTTGCCGCCCATTCCTGCGATTTTAGGATTAAAGTTGAAAGGTCTTTGGCCGAACCGCTTGGCTGTTTTTCGACGTTTGCAATAGCTGTTTTCAACTTGTTAAGGCGGGCTTCAACGACCGTTCGGTCTGTCGGCAGTTGGGTCACCCTCTGATCGCGCTCATCCATCTTGGCCTGATTGGCGGCTTGGAGGGTTTTCCACTCTTGAAGATCCTTTTTCAGGTCCTGAAGTCTCAATTGAAGCGTTTCAGAATTCATCTTGGCATCAGGCAAAATGGGATCCATTTTGCTGGCGAGTTCACTCTTCAATTCTGCTAAGTCAGTTTCAAAACGATCCAATAGTAAATTTTGGGAAACGATTAGATCTTGATAGGTGTTGGCTTTTTGAATCCACTCGTTGGCTTTGTTGAGCTGTTGGAGTTTTTCTTCTTTTTCAACTTCATCAGAGGTGTCGTTGGTCACGAGTTCAATTTGATCTTTGATCTGTTTGGTGAGCACTTTGAGTGATTGATCATTTCCAATCAATGTGGCGAGTGTGTCCGGCTTCTGATCATCTTTGGAAGGTTTGACATCACTCGTATCCTGAGTTACGCCTAGCTGCGTGAGAGAATCCTGTTCGAAAGATGCTAATCGGACATCATGGGACCCTTCCCCATTTGAATCACTGAAAATTGGTTTAAGTAATAGGGGCCTAAGTTGTTTTGAGGGTCGGAGGTTGGAGTCTCGAGTGGGAGGAGATTCGGTGAAGGAATGCGCGGCGAGTCCAGATTCAGTCAAATCCAGATTCTGGATAACCCAATATTTTGTTTTTGGTTGTTCGTGCGAGCTGAAGGTTTTGAACGCCGTGTCTAAACGACCAATGGTGTTCAGTTTAGGTAGATCCTGCAACTGTGCTACCGAGGTGTCAACGGACGCGGAAGTAAGTAACGCGCAACACAGCATCAGCATTGGAATTCGTTTTGACGCGAACGAAATCAAATTAACTACCAGTAAAAACCAAAGGACTTTTTGAGAACCAAGATGCGCACCACGGCGCGAGGGGAGTGTAGAAGCCTCGTGGCAGATCTTCAAGGCCAAAGAATGTTTGATTTTTAGCGTGTGGTCACACGTTTCCGGACCGCTGTCGCCAAGTGGTGTTGAGAGATTAGGTGTTTTGAGTGAAACCAGATCTCAGGCTTGATTGGACTCAAAATCTTTGTGATTACAAATTGAGGTTTGGCAATCATTGGGTCGTTTTGTTTCGGCCCTTGCTGAAGAACTCAATTTTTAGACTTGCGAGCAGTCGTTCTTGAATCGTACAGAGGTAGTGGGAAATCAGGTTCAACGGTTCTCGTTTCGATGAATTTGGTTTCAAGCTGTTTAACGATTTCTGGATGTTTTTTAGCCAAGTCACTGGTTTCGTTTCGATCGTTTGCCAAATTGTAAAGCTGCCATTGGCCTGGTTTCTTCTTTCGGGTGTTCAGGCGGATCGCTTTCCAATCGCCATCTCGAATCGCAACAATGCCACTGTATCCGGAGAAATCCCAAATCATGGGTTCGGTCCGTGGGGATACTTCATTGCCCTGAATGGCACTGGTCAAGTCAATCCCGTCTAGTTGTTGTTGCTGGGGAAGTTGGGCTCCTGAAACTTTGGCTAAGGTCGGGAACCAATCGGGGAAATACGAGGGAGTGGTGCAAGTCGTGTTGGGTTTGGCCTTGCCTGGCCAACGAACAATACAGGGAATGCGAATGCCACCTTCGTAACAACTTCCCTTAAAGCCCTTCATCCCATCGTTGGAATTAAAAAAAGTGCAGGCCGCTCCTCCGATGTGAAAATTCGGGTCACGTCCGCCATGGGTAGGACCGTTGTCAGATGTAAAAACAACGATTGTGTTTTCTTCGAGTCCGTGTCTTTTGAGTCGCTCAAGAATTGTTCCAACGTGCTCGTCTAAATCGGAAATCATCGACGCGTACGCCGCGCGAGGTCGTGGGTGCGGGAGATACCCATTTTGTCCACGGTAGGCTCCGTGCTCTTTGTCCCACTCCTTCGGATACCGGTCCAGCCATTCTTGCGGTGGTTGCATTGAAACGTGAGGTTCGACAAAGGGAAGATAAAGAAAAAACGGTTTGTCCTTATTTTTATCGAGAAATTTAACCGCCTCATCAAGGATAAGATCTGGGGCGTATTTTTCGGCACGATAGTCTTCTGCCTTAACTTCCCCTGCGGGTTGGCGAAAATGTCCCGGAATCGGAAAGTTGTTGACGCGTGCTTCTTTTTCGTTGCTGTCGAGAAATGGGGGGTAAAAACTGTGGGCGTTACGCTGGCAGTTGTATCCATAGTACCGGTCGAATCCCTGTTTCATTGGTGAACCGGTTGTGTTGGAGGGGCCAAGCCCCCATTTGCCAAACGCACCGTTGGTGTAACCTTCTTCTTTGAGCACCTCAGCGATCGTTATGATTTCGTCTGTTATCGGCCACTGACCAGGGAAGATGCGGCCGTTTCCGGAATCTCGGTTGCCTCGGATTTCAGCATGGGCCAAATTCTGACCGGTCATTAAAACACAGCGTGCCGGTGCGCAGACGGGCGCACCGGTGTAGTGTTGTGTGAACCGCACTCCTTGTTTCGCCAAACGATCTAGGTTCGGGGTTTGGATTTTCTCCTGACCGTAGCACCCAAGTTCTCCATAGCCCAGGTCGTCAGCTAAGATAAAGACGATGTTGGGCTTTGATTTTTCAGGATGGGTCAGTCCGTCATCGGCAAAGGACAATCCGCCGCCGATCAAGATTGATGAAAATGCAAATCCAAGTAAGCATCCAGTTAAGCTTGAACTTAGTTTAAAACGCAGGGCCAGGGCGGAGGGGCATTCAGTCATGGTGCTCGCAATCAATCAGAAGTAAGACGCCCCCATATTACTTTCATTTTGCCTCGGATTCCACCAACTTGCTGCATCCCGGGCTGAATTAAATTGTGCGGTGTTGTGAGTTTTAACTCGCTAGTTGCAAATGTCATCTGATGGTAGCTCCGGACGTCTATCGCACTTCTTCAACTTGCAAGCCGTTCAGCAAGTGAGTTTCCGTCATTTCGTTTGCGTGCTTTCAGCCTTGTTCTTCCTCGGGGAGATAACCTCTGGCATCGTCACCATGACATCCCCAATTTCGTCTTGGGTGGTGACTTTGCCAAGCAATTGCGACGAGGTTGCCGTACTCGGAGGTGACTCGCCCGTGATTTGATCGGTCTCTTCATTGCAGCCACCGATGAAGAGCACCGCTGCCAGACTAGCCGCCATTCCGAATAGTCGGTCCACCCAGCGGGGGCTACGAAGATGAGCGGCGCTGCTAACCTCATCTTTTGTAATGATTGAACCATCGGATCTGCGGCTGAGTTTAACGCAAATACTGTCGCCTGTTTTTAAAAGGTCTTGGATCTGATTTGATTCCATTTCAGAAAGATTATGGACGTATTTTTGGCAATGACCGCAAAAACGCTTTCTAGAATCGCCCGCCATTTCATTCCAGTCTTTCGGACAAGGCGTGTTGATCAATACGCGGTGCAAAACTGGTAGTTTATTTGAATTAGATATTCTTGAGGATTTAAGCATTTGTTTTCTCGCTCACGGGATGGGTTGTATGAGCAAGACGACTAAGAAGTTGTTTTGTTAGGGATAATTTTGAAGCAGACGGGTGAGTTCTGGATTAACCCGTAAAAATCAGGTCGATTAAGTATGCCGGGGAATAAATAAAATGGTGAACCTAGGCTTTCTGAAAATTCTTCATTGAAATAGTCCAGCTTGATTCAAATATGGACTGTCTTTTCAAGTGCGGAGGGCAAATCGTTCATTAGCCAAGTTGTCGCTAAAAGTTTGATGTACCTGCTCAATCGGTTTGTTCACTTGCTCGCTAATCGACGTTGAAAGATCGCAATTCCAAACTTGAGATCGGTTTGGAGTCCCCTCGTGATTCGGGGCGTCCTGTTCGCGAGCCAGCATCTTGGTAGTTTGGTGCTTTATCCAATATCCAGCTGACTACTCAATTCAATTCGGGAACAGGAATTTACGATCATGGCGCTCCACGAAAAAGATTCGATCCGCGACCAGCTCAACGATGATCTCTATGCGGCCGTAGACAACGCGGGCTGCATCCCCAAGTACCGTTTTCCCTCAGAGGAGCAAAGTCCAAGGAACGTGTACTCGATCGTTCACGATGAGTTAATGCTGGATGGCAACTCCCGGCAGAATCTGGCGACCTTTTGTCAAACTTGGATAGAACCAGAGGTTCACAAGTTGATGGATGAGTGCATTGACAAAAATATGGTCGATAAAGACGAGTATCCGCAAACGGCTGAAATTGAAGCCCGCTGTATTCATATGCTCGGTGATTTATGGAACTCACCCGCCAAGGAAAATGCCGTTGGATGTTCAACCACGGGATCAAGCGAAGCAGCGATGCTCGGTGGCATGGCGATGAAAAGACGGTGGGAAGCGGCCCGCAAAGCGATTTGCAAACCGATTGATAAACCCAACCTTGTCACGGGGCCGGTTCAAGTATGTTGGCACAAGTTCGCACGTTACTGGGATATAGAACTTCGTGAGATCCCCATGGAGAATGGTCGTCTGATTATGACACCCGAGGAAGTGCTTAAACGTTGCGATGAAAATACAATTGGAGTGGTGCCGACGATGGGTGTCACTTTCACGTGCCAATATGAACCGGTCAAAGCTGTGGCAGAAGCCTTAGACCAATTGGAAAATGAAACGGGATTGGACATTCCGATTCATGTCGATGCGGCCAGCGGTGGTTTTCTTGCCCCGTTTTGTGCTCCGGATCTTGAGTGGGATTTTCGTCTTCCACGAGTTCGTTCCATCAACGCCTCGGGGCACAAGTTTGGGCTATCACCTCTGGGGGTTGGCTGGGTGATGTGGCGTGATACCGACGATCTACCGGAGGAGCTGGTGTTTTGGGTGAATTATCTTGGGGGAAATATGCGAGATATTGCCCTGAATTTTTCACGTCCCGGTGGTCAGGTCGTTTGCCAGTACTACAATTTTTTGCGTTTGGGACGAGAGGGTTATCAGAAGATTCATGGGGCTTGCTATGCGACTGCGCAGTACCTTGCCGAGCAGCTTGGCAAGGTCGAGATATTTGAGGTGATTTTTGACGGTACGACGAACGAGGGGATTCCCGCTCTTTGCTGGAAATTAAAAGATGGTGTCGAGCTAGGATTCAGCTTATATGACCTCGCGGATCGGCTCCGAACGCGAGGTTGGCAAGTCCCTGCCTACTCACTTCCAGCAGATCGTGAGGATCTTGTCATTCAGCGTATCCTCGTCAGGCATGGAGTAAGTCGAGACCTCGGTATGATGTTGCTCAAGGATATTCATGAAGCGCTGAAACATTTGGAGAAACATCCGGTCACGAACCCTTTGAGTTCGACGGAGGCTTCTGGTTTTTTCCATTAGTCGGCCGTGGTGTCGCAGGGGGCGTAGCTTAGACAGATTGTGGGGAGTGGAAACTTGGTGCAGAACAATCACGACCCACAGTGCCGATGTCTTGAGCGGCAGGGTCCACCTCCGTTTGTCACTCGACGAGTACATCAACTCGATGATGGACGGGTGGCAATCTGGAGTGCGCGGCATCATCGCAAAGGTTTGTCATTGCCAGAGTCGCTGGCCTTGGGAGAGATTCGCCTTGCCTTTCGTCGTTGCTGGTGGAGGTTGGATGATTTGAATTGGTGGATTGGGTTCTTGTTCCTGGCGGGGTCAGGGCTGTTTATCGCAGGCAGCATTTTGACGTTGTGGCCCAGTTTCGATCAAAGTATCGCCCTGCTCCCGAGCCAGGTTTTCTTCATTGGTTCCCTGCCCTTTACTTGTGCTGCGTATTTGCAGTTTCATCAGGCGGTCAATGCAACCAACTTTCCTTTAAGTGAACCTCCGCCTATCCAGAATAAATTGTTCGGATGTCGGCCAACCGAGATCGGTTGGTGGAGTTGTTTGCTTCAATTTCTGGGTACGCTCTTGTTCAATCTCAGCACTTACAGTGCGATGAACGAGAGTTTAGGTTGGGTTTCACAGGATGTTTGGGTTTGGACTCCCAATATGGTGGGTTCGATTCTATTTCTGGCTTCTGGGTATCTGGCATTCGCTGAAACTTGCCACGCCTATTTCCGCTGGTTACCGGGGAATCTGTCATGGTGCGTGGTTGCTTTGAATCTTGTTGGTTGCATCGGTTTTCTCACCTCAGCATTCCTTGCGGTCTTGGTTTCAGATGCAACACCAACAATTCGGTTTGAGGTTTCCGTTTGGTTCACCCTGTTGGGGGCGGTTGGCTTTCTCGCCAGTTCAATGTTGCTGTTTCCAGAGGCTGCCCTTAAAGAGAATAAGCAGGTGCACTCTGTGCCAGAAAAGTCTGAATCAAGCCAATGAGCTTGGGTGTCAAAAGGCAACGAGCGTGTCAAAATGGAGACAAAAAAAGCCAGCCAAAACAAGGGTATTGCTCAGGCTGGCTTGGGTTCGCTTGACGAACCAGTACCGGTGAGAGGACTTGAACCTCCACGGGGTTACCCCCAATGGATTTTGAATCCATCGCGTCTGCCAATTCCGCCACACCGGCTCACGAATTGGTTCAAGGAGTTTACTTGATTAGATGGTCTTTCGGCAAGTGCTAACGAAACAAGTTGTCTCGATTTCGTCTGTATGCCATCGGAAGGCCTCGCACGAGCTGCTTGGGGACTTCATTTTGGAGCATCGCCTACGAACGTAGTGAATCGAGTAAAGGCATTTTGGAAATAACCCTTGAGCCAATCCAACTGGCTAATAATCCAACCAAAATAATCCCCACAAACATCACCGCTAGATCTCGCCATGGAATCGAGGCGCTCCCGACGAACCAGTGAGGAACTGTTGTAAACAAAGCCGCACCAATTCCAACGGCCAGTCCAAGCATTAGGAGCCAGGCGTTCTCCATTAACACCATTGCGGCAAGTTTGCTTCGGCTGAACCCGACGGCTCTCATCAGTCCTAGCTCTTTTTTACGCTCCAACACGCTCCTGATTTGAACTGCTGCCAAACCAAAAGTGCCTAGCAACAGCCCCAGTGCTCCCAGTGTTTGGAACGTGCTCAAGTAGGTGTTTTGAACTGCCATGAAGTTAGCAAGCAGCTTGGGGGCCGACCTCGCGTCAAATCCCTGGTCGCTGTAGTGTTCTTCCAAGAGCGATACGTTGTTGGAATTTGAGGTAGAGCCTGTTGAGGCTCCCTCTCGTATTAAGAAATACTGGTAGCCAGCGTCAGTTGGAAAGGCCTCTTCAAAATCAATTTCCGACATGATTAGACTACCTTGTAAGATCGTGTTCGCCAGAAATCCTACCACGCGGTAGTGGATCGATTCGCCTGAGTCGTATTGGACAAGCTTGACGGTGTTAGTCGCGTAGATCTTCAAGCTGTAGTTGGCTGTATTCTTGTCCAGGATGACAGGGATGGGGTCTTCTGCAGTTCCAGCATGTGCTTCTTTGGATGCAAGCAATTGCCATGGATTTTGTTTTTCTGCCGCCGACTGGGCAAGGCTTCCCCCCCACGCAAACTGGGGGGAGGTCTGAGAATCAAATGATTTAATAAAGCGGTCTGATACTCCCAATGCGCGTGGCTGAGTTGATTGATAAAGGTTGTTGCAGCTCGCATCTTCGCCTGATTTATATCGAATGGATCTGAACTCAGTTCCTGGAATGAATGATTTGCCCGCACCGAAAACTTTCATTTGTGCTTGGGGGGTGAGGAGGTCATCGAAAATGGGTTGGCTACTTTGAGCAACCCAATCGAATCCCCCTGTTCCCGCGTTTGTTGGAGAAAGCCGAAACGAACTCACTGCCGCGATCAGGAAACTTGCGACAGCAACCAATCCGATCGTCAACGTGCTTCTGAGTGGGTTTCGCTTGGCACTAAACATTGCCAATCTTGAGACACTCAGCTTTTCAATTGAGTTGGCGTTGCTGGGTGATTTCAGCCATTGGTAAACGAACATCAGCAACGCAGAAAGAACCAAGAATCCTGCACCCATGAATGATCCAGCTTGAGCTTCACCCGCGAGTTGGGTTGCCATTGCTGAGAGTCCGACCGCTCCAACAATCAAAACCGGTGCGATCCAGCGTTTCCACCGGACCGTTCCGTCCGAGACATTGGAGTTGGATTCAAGTTGTCCCGTCAGCAGGTTGCGAATCGGCTGACTTCGCGTTCGACGTAATGACCAGGCGATCGTCAAGAAGCAGATAACCAAACCGCTGAACAGCCCAATGCATAAGCTTAGCGGAGAGACATGCATCACCAGAAAGGGTCTGGAGATGGCCCCGACCCACCATGTCGTTAGCCCCCAAATCATGAGTCCGGCATACCCTACGCCTAGAACGATTCCCAAAGCAGCACCGAAGAAGGAAACGATAGTCATCTCAGAGAGCCATAGACGGCGGATTTGCTTTTGGTCAAAACCGGTGGCCTTCAAAACACCAACTTCAGATGCTCGTTGTTGCAAACCAAGTCGGAAAAGCAAAGCGACCAAAATCAAAGCGGCTCCGATCACAAACATGCTGAGTGCCAAGAACAAGGCATCAAAGGGGGTTGAACCAGAGGAAGCTTTTAAGCCCCGGCGTTTGAGTGGCATGATGTGGATGCCAAGTTTTGCGTTATCGGCGGCAAATTGATCAAGGAGCTTGGTCAGGATTTCTTCAGCCGAGCCATTCGAGACTGGAATCCGAAAACTTGTCGTTTCACCAAAGCGGCTGGCCCAAAGCTCCCGGCCGGTTTTGAGTGAGGTGAAAGCCTTAGGCGTCGTCCGATAAAAATCCCAATAATCCTCGTCCTCTGGGATGCGGACATTGGTTTCAAAAGGAAGGTCCCAGTTCTTGATTGTCGCTGCATCAGTCACGCCGGGGACTTCGGGAGTCAAGTCGGGGTCGTTGGCGACGGTTGGTTTTTCCAAAAACACAGGTGGACGAATCCGCCGACCAACGCGAAATGGCTCGTCTGGCCGAGTGATCGCAGCAATGTCAACCAAAGTGAATTCCGCCGTTTTTTGAGGTTTCGTTCCGTGAGTAGATTCGGGTTCAAAATACGTCACTTTGAGTTTGTCGCCGATTGTGGCACCTAAGTCTTCGGCTGCCCATCGGTTAAGCACTATCTCGTGATCGCCGGGTTCCTGGACCGGTTGATTGGTTTGAACCGAATCAGGCCAAAACGAATCGTCAAAATCAACGGCCGATATCATTGAAAACGGGATACCGGTCTCTTGGTTTGCCAAGCGGATATCATTGGCCAGGTAGGTAAACACAGGGGTCGCATCAGGGAATGCTTTGGCGATAGAAAGGGCGGCCTCTTCGGTAACGACAAGTTTGTCGGAAGAAAGTGACCAGTAATCAAAGATCAAATCAGGCTGACTGTCGTTTGCACTTTTGGCGGGCTGGAATTCTTGCTTCACCCGCTTAAGCAGTAATCCATAATCTTCGAGGGTCGGACGGATTTCGTTACGAAGTTGTTCAGTGATTTCTTTGGGAGGGGGTGTGTCTGTTTTCGCTGATAGCAAGAGAACATTGGCTTGCTGCAGGTCAGCTTTGTGTTTTAAAACTGATCGGCCGAGTGATTCTTGTAGGAGACCAATCGGGAGGTACACGTTAAGCGGATCAGATTGTGAAGGGTGAAGGCCAAATCGTCCCAGCCTTTCTGTTGGGATTATCTGAAGAACTTTTAGGTCAACCAAACTTTCAATTAAATCGGTTTTTCGGCCGAGCGCGCTATCTCCTGAGAGTTGAGTCTGTTTGGGGATCCGTACTGTGATGGTTGCCTTGCCGGTGTCGACGTCATCCTGCGAGATTTGTAAATCACTGGCTAAGGCTTCGTTGATGATTACTACTTCGGCCGAGGCTTCCATATTGGGATGGGAGTCTGATTCTTGATGATTGGCCGACGGCCTGTCGAACGACCAGAATGCGTTCGTAATTCCAAGCACCGTCACTTGACCTGCTCGACGCGTAGATTGGTCAGTTTGAAACTCGACCGTCCCTCCTGGAAATAGAATTGCTGGTTCAACGCTTTGGTAGTTGGCTTGAAACGTCGAGGTTTCCTTGATTTCGTTCGCTAACTCAGCCCGGAAGAAACCATCGGAGACGAGCATTTCATCGATTTTACCCAGCCTCTCGAGCGTGAGTTCACGGAGGCTTTGTCGCATGCTGTCTCCGACGATCAAGGCACCGGTTAACACGGCCGTCGCGGCGGCAACTCCCAAAGCGATTGTTAGGTCGGAGCGAAAATAATATTTAAGACTCCGAAATGCGATATGCAGAATATTCATACGAAGTTTTTAATCCATTTCGTTCTCAGATTGAAGCGTTGATTGCTTTTAGCCCGTGCCAAAACGAGTCCGAAATTCCGAGTTCGCTCGTTTAAACGGACAGCCAAATCCTGCCAGATTGAACATTAAGTGGGGCTGTGAGCCTTGATAGTTGGGAATGCGGTTTTGCCGCAAGAAAGCATCGCTCAAACGAACTTGCCGTTTTCCAGCTTGACTTGATTTTGAAACAATCCCGCCAGTTTTGCACTGTGAGTGACGCTGATCAGGATAGTGTTGTTTTGCTCTTGCAGATTCAGTAACAGCTCGCCAATCTTTTCTGCATTGGTTTGATCGAGACTGCCAGTTGGCTCGTCTGCCAGAAGCAGGATTGGTTCTCGTACCATTGCTCTAGCCACCGCCACCCGTTGGCGTTCACCGCCCGAAAGTGCTGCGGGGCGATGAGTCATGCGGTCAGCCAAGCCAACTTGATCAAGCAATTCGCGAGCGCGCTCGACGGATGCTTTGTCGGTTGTGCCTTGAGCGACGATGGGAATTAAAACATTTTCAAGAGCCGAGAGTTGCGGGAGCAAATGGTGCTCTTGAAACACAAATCCGATGTTTTCATTGCGGAAGCTGGCAAGATCTTTCTCGGCAAGCTGACCCAAATCGTTCCCCGTTAACTCGATCGATCCAGAGGTGGCAGTGTCTAGCGTGCCCGCAATGTGTAGGAAAGTACTTTTGCCACTGCCGCTGGGGCCAATCACTGCAAGGTTTTCGCCACGCTTAAGTTCAACTGAAACGCCGTCAAGGATTCTCAGCGGCTGAGTTGGTGTTTGAAATTCTTTGACAAGATCGCGAGCAATAAAATCAGACATTGATTTTCCGTTTTGAAATTTCAGATTCTTCTAAAAGCTCGACGTTACTTGGAACCCACGTCGAATCTCGGCACGCAAGTCAGGTCGCCTCACGCCCGCGAGGCATATTGCGGTATCTCTATAATTCTAATGATTCTCCAACAACGCTAAACACCCCAAGCCATAAAACGAATACTCAACATCATGGGCTGTGTCCCAAGCGGCGGCTTGGAATCCACCCTCGGCTCGCTGCATGGAATACACAAATTTTCGATAGGCATCGACATCGAGTTCATCAAAGGCCTGCAGGTCAAGCAACGTCAGACCGCCCGTGAAAGAGCTTAGCAAGTCGGCAATTGGGATTCGTGTGTTGGCACGCAAGCCTCCTTCGTCGGTTTGCATTTCAACCAAAAAATCCAAGGTGGTCGCAACGAGTTCGGGGTCCTTCGCTTCGTCGATCGCTTCGAGGATCAGCATGCTCGCTACAGCTGCCGCGGTTGGATTGGTTCCGGGGCGTTTGCTGGCGCGGATTTCGTGCCAGCCCCCATCATCCTGACGATGAGATTCGAGGAATTTGATGATTCTTTCTGGCTCGGGAATGGGTTGTTCGATCAATTGCAAAACCAGGATCACCAAAAATGTATGGTAAGTGCTCCCGGCATGGCCCTCGGGTGCCTTGGCGTAGCCTCCATCCTCCCGTCGAAGCGATTCCATGAATCTAGCTACTTGAGTTGGCCAAGCAGGATCGGCATCAGCAAATATGTCTCTCCCCGAAGAAACTTTGAGCAAATTCGCGGCGTAAAAAAGCGAGAAGAAGTCGACAATAGTCTGGTGTGAAGATAATTTGGGTTTGAGAAAGCCTTCAATCCTTTCGGCAACGTCGCCATACAGTTCACCCAGAATCGATAGTCCACGCATCGCGAACGTTGTGTAATAGAGATCGCTTCCCCCTTCGCGACCTGCAAATCCGCCGTCCGGTTGCTGAGCAGCAAGGAAATACCTGGTGTGAATTTCCCTTGTCTCTTCCGGTAACCGCCCGACACCCTCTGCCAAACGAATTGTCAAATTTTGTAGATAGGCGGACATACGAGTAATGAGGGGTAAAGTGAAACGCATTCAACCGATGATTGAATTGGAAATCGGTTTCGAGTTACAGCGAATGAGGGAAGAGGTAGGCGTTTGCCCGTCAGCTTAATGTCGAATTGGTCAAAAACCGTTGTCGTCGAACAATTTAATCCGCATCCGTGATCAAGGCTCTATTAAGTAAGGCTTAATCTTGTCGACAAAAGCACTCGGCGTCGGCACCGATTGCGGTTTTTTGCCATGCTCGAACAGGCAGCACACGACTGTAATTGAACCGTCAGCAACGGGGGTTCCATCGCGAAAAAAATTGAAACCGTAAGTTACACTCTTGGTGCCAATGTTTTTCACCGTCACGTGGATTTCGATGATCTCTTCAAACTTGATTGCGTTCCGATAGTTGCATTCTGCGTTGACTCTCGGAAAGCTAATCGTCTGATCGTCGACATCACAAATCACGGCTAAGCCCAAGCTGCGCAATAACGCGTGTTCGGCTTGTTCCATGTAAGCGAAAAAGTTTGAAAAGTGCACGATGCCAGCGGTGTCGGTGTCGCGAAACTCAACACGGCGTTGTGTTTTGAAAACTTCAGGCATCACAATCCCTATCTTGGCTCTTTCTCGGAGAAGGCTGGGGAACTTTCTCGGGTGAGAACTTTCTGGACTGACAAACATTCCCAATCATGTGTTCGTTGCGAAGTTTGCCGACATCGCAACGCAAAAAAAAAGCCTGCCAAAATTTCCGGCAGGCTTGGATGTTTTTTGCTAGTCAGCGATTAATCGCCCTTGAACGGAAGTAGTGCCATGAATCGAGCACGCTTGATTGACTCGGTTACAGCATGTTGGCTGATCGCTGTGCAACCAGTTTTTCGGCGTCCGACAATTCGTCCGTGTCGATTAACGAGCTTTTTCAACAACTCAACATCTTTGTAATCAACGTACATCGGGCGTGGCCGTTCGCCATCAACGTACAATGGGTCTTTACGCGTCGTGCGAGTTTTTGCTTTCGCTTTGCGACGGTTTGATTTTCTTCGCATCTTTGCCAATGGACTGGTCGCCTCAATAATTCATTTCCAACAAAATTGGACGGAGCCGATCACGGGATCTACCAAAACTGGAGTTTTCCCTTACGGTGTCCGTCCGAAGTCCCGCTATTATGCAAATAAACGGGTTTTTCACAAGGCATAATTTACATGGCTTTACGGGAAACTGAGTAGTCTGGTGCAGTTGGCCAATAACTCCCAATCTGACTGGTGTTTCGCCTATAATCGAGCTAACCAGCAGTCCTTGCTGGATTTGTTACTTCAACGCCAGCATGAATAAATCCATGAAAAACCAATCGAATCTGCTTTTCAATGCCGCACAGACAATGTTTCTTGTTGCCTTGTTTTCTCTGCTCGCGAGGGATTTGGTAGCTCAAGCGACCGAAACCATCACGGCAGATGGGTCGGCCGTGACAACCGTAACACAGAAAACTCGGACAACAGGCCCTGAGGAGGGGTGGATACAGTTGTTTAACGGAAAAGATTTGACCGGCTGGACTCCAAAAATTCGCGGCCACGAATTGGGGGATAACTACGCCGACACTTTTCGCGTTGTCGATGGCCTGTTGACCGTTTCCTACGACAAATACAAACCTCAGGATTCGATGAGTATGGACGGCAAAAACAACCCAAGCTGGGAGAAGTTTGGCCACCTTTTCTACAAGGACTCGTTTTCTGATTACATTTTGCGGGTCGAATATCGTTTTGTAGGAGATCAAGTCGCCAACGGTCCGGGGTGGGCCCTGCGGAATAATGGCTTGATGCTCCATGGACAGGATCCGACGACAATGACCAAGGATCAAAAGTTTCCTATTTCAATCGAGGTTCAATTGCTCGGTGGTCTAGGGGCGGGGGAGCGCCCAACGCTCAACCTTTGCACACCTGGGACCAACGTCGTGATGAACGATAAACTGTTTCAGCCGCACTGCATCAAAAGTAAGTCAAAGACTTACTCGGGTGATCAATGGGTTACCGTTGAAGTGGAAGTACGTGGGAGCAAATCGTTTTGTCATAAGCTTGATGGTAAGACAGTCCTTGAGTTTACTCAGCCCCAGTACGATGCCCGAGACGAAAAGAAACCCAAGCCATCCTACGGTGGGCCTCCCAGTATCATGAAAAATCTAATCAAAGACGGGGAGCTGCTAATTAGCGGAGGGACCATTTCACTGCAATCTGAAAGCCACCCAACCCAGTTTCGAAAAATCGAGCTGAAAAAATTGGAGCCAGAGAATAAGTAGGAAGTGAATTAAGAGAAGTACACTTTCGTGATGCCGTGGTGTGGACTGCCTTGGGGCGTTCGTTTTAAAGTTTCTTCCCCCTTCACTGCTGTCCCCGTACTGTTTGGGTTCATGGCACGCCTCGCAATTACAAAGCTGGCCAGATCGGGAATCAGTTAAGCTACTCGAATGGCCGATGTCGTCATCAAATTTCTTGCGTCAATCAAGCCGACTATTGCAGATGCATTGTTGTGATTGAGCTGACGATTCGGCTGTTTTGTTGTGCGATTAACGGCCAATCCTTCCCCGTATATTCTTGACGAGGTTAGTGATTGATATTTAGCTGCCGTTTCCGGGGTCGGTTCCATCGTGTTTGGCGAAAATGACTTGAGAGACAAAGCAAAAGCTAATTTCCAATAAAGTTTAAAAATGCTTTAGAGCACAAATTGTCGGAAAGTCGGACGGCCTCTCTATAGTGGCTGAAATTCAAGCGTGTTATCATTTATCTCTGTTGGCTTCGTTTTGAAGTCGATCGTTTGCCGCTTACTGACAAAACGCTTGACGTTTTTCATTTTAAGATACAAGGAACAAAAATGTTGCGACCGCAAACCTCTTTCGTTGGTTGGAAACTACTTGCATTATTTGCTGTGTTGCCGCTGACCATTAATCTAGGCTGTACCAAGTCCGGTAGCGTCGAGCTTGGCGGTAGTGGCGCAGGGTCAGCCTCGAAAAAGCAATTTGTGACGGTTGGAACAGCACCGGCCGGCGGGGCCTTCGCGCCGGTTGGAAATGCGATCGCAAGTGTCGTCGAGGCGAACAAAGGCGATTTGAATTGGACGATCGCTCCCCAAGGCACAAAAGGCACTCAAGAGAATATTCGAAAACTTGAGGCGGGTGAAATCGAATTTGGGATGGCTAACGCAGCCATTTCCTACTTTGCCACCCGAGGCGAGGG
>JAQWLH010000058.1 GCA_029247405.1 Mariniblastus sp. | reverse complement strand
AGGCAAGAGATTCGAATTCGAATCTTCTCAACCGAAATGTAATCAGTGGCATTTCCATCTTTTTGAATGGCAACAATGCCCAGATTCTGCCCAAGTTGCAGATGCAGGCGCGGGGCACTGGAACCGAAATTCTTGAAGTTGGGCTAACCGAGCAAGACCTTATTTCTTTACGGACGAAACAACTTTTCTACAACTTTGCCCCTGCCGAGCGTGGCAGCTACAAAAAGATAGAAATCTATTTCGTCGAAAATAATCAACTGGTCCCGACTGACACAAGTGGAAGTGCCAACTTCAGACCAATCACCCCACAGCCTGACGAATCCCCCTTGGTAAATCGGATGGCTTTAGCCCCGCCAAACCGAACAACACTGCCACCCTTCATTGCCAACCCAGCCCCCTCTGAGCCTGGTGAAGTCGACTTCATGGGACCTGCGTTGCCCACCAGCCAATGGGCTTTGCCGGAAATAAATAACGGCTTTAAGTCTCTGGAGGCCGATTCGCTGCTTTCTTCGTGGCGTGCAGATCAAGCTGAAAAACAACGGCAACTCAAAGCTGCCGAGCTCGCTGAAGACCGGCGGCAAAAACAGTTAGTACTTGATCAGAAACTTGCCCAATGGCAGGCGAATCGTGCCAAAACCTCCATGGCCCCAATCGGGAACACGCCAACCCTCACCCCCAACACGGGAATGACAGCGGAACAACTAGAACGCGCTTTTGCAACGCTTGAAGAAAAAGAGAGACTGATCGCCAGCAAAGAAAGCAGCTTGCTTCGAAAGCACAGCTTGGTCACCGAAGCACAAAAACAGCTCGCCTTGGATCAACAAACCTACCTGGATTCCATTCGAACTGCGAAACCCTACGACGTGAATCTCGACAGAACCAACGGTTCCAATCCCGGACAGCATTTTTACCCCACTCTTAACGATCCTATACCTCCCAGAAACGATCGCTGGGCAACCACCGATTATAAAAACAACCCCTTGGGGCCTGGCAGTAATGGTTATCAACCACCTGTAGACAATCGCGACATCACACCACGCGTCACCAACCCAAGCTCTGGCATTAACAAATTCGCTGCTGCGATCCCCGGCCAAACAAACAAAAACAATTTAACTGCAGCCAACTTGAACAAGGGTAACGACATCACACGAGACGATCGAGTCGATGGTTTTGTTTTATTTTTGCTACTCTGTTCACTTGGTTTAAATATGTACCTCGCGTTTATTTCACGCGGATTTTACGTGCGTTACCACGAGCTTGCGGATGAACTTCGAGAAACCTTTTCTGCGACCCTGTAATTGAAGAGCGACTGAATTCAGAAACCTGGTCATTTTGCTGGCACATGAATTCGCCAATCAAGGACGACAGGACATTTTTTGCGAAACATCTATTTACGCAAAACAAGAAGGTCGCAACAATACACAGGCAAACTGAGCTTGTTCAAAACAAAAAACGTTTTTGATTCAATTAGTTCGGAAGCTTAAAACACAATAACGACTTGTTTGAGCATGTTTCAGCGAATGGATTGCTGATGCTTAACCGAGTACCCCTCACGACAGCAAGGAGTGCTGAAAGTGAAGAATCAGCGATTGATCGCAGCGTTTTCTGCCTGCGTGGCAATAACCTTATTGGCCAACACATCAACCACGATGGCGCAAACTAAAGTTGCCATCGTCGACATCGGTTTAATCTTCAAAAGCCATCCCGAATTTTCTCAAAGACTTGCCGCCCTCAAGCAGGACGCGGATCAGTTTCAACAGAACGCGATGGCGGCTCAACAACTGTTGATGCAAAAAGCCGAGGTTCTCAAACAATACACCCCAGGCTCGGAAGAGTTCAAATCATATGAGTCGACTTTGGCCCAGCAAAAGGCTGCCATGGATGTTGACCAGCGGAATCGCATGCGGACGCTGATGCAGGAAGAAGCAAAACTGCATTTCAACACCTATGCCGAGGTTAATGAGCTGGTCAGCCAGTATTCGAGTTCGCAAGGTATTCAACTTGTGCTCCGCTATAACAGCCAGAAAATGGATCCAAAAAATCCAAATTCAGTGATGCAGCGCGTCAACGGCAGTGTGATCTACCATGCCCCCGGAAACGATATTACTGAATTGATCGTGAATCGCATCGCGCAGCTGAAGAACACCGCCAACGCAGGAACGCTACAGGAACGTCGCTAACTGAAAATACGACTGGTTTTGAACAAAGCAATTCTAAAGGCTTGATAATCTTGGACCGCCCCCGCCAACAAACGACGATCACCGACGAAGTTTCGGTTTCCGGTTTCGGATTCTGGAGTGGGCGTGATGTCAACTTGACCTTCGTTCCCGCCCGAGCCGACACAGGAGTTGTCTTTGTTCGATCGGACCTACCTAACCACCCGAGAATTCCTGCTGTAATCCAAAACCGGGTTAACGGACCGAGGCGAACGACGCTTGTCTCCCACGGCACGCCCGTCGAAATGGTCGAGCATGTTCTGGCCGCCCTTGCTGGAATGCAAATCGACAATTGTGAAGTTCATGTCAACCGAGCTGAAATGCCTGGCGGCGATGGTTCAAGCCTGGCCTTTACCAACGCCTTGTCGAAGACAAAAATCGTCGAACTTGACCAGCAAAGGCGAGTCATTCGAGTGAACCACACGTTTCGCGTCGGAAACGAAGACTCGTGGATCCAGGCCGAGCCAAACAGTGTTGATGAACTCGACCTGACCTACAATTTAAACTACGCCTGCCCCGCGATTGGAACACAGAGTTACCAATCAGTTATTACACCGCAAATTTTCGTTTCGCAAATCTCATCGGCAAGAACATTTGTACTGGTTGAGGAAGCGGAACAGTTAAAAAAACAAGGACTTGGAAAGCGTGTCACTTATCAGGACGTCATCGTTTTCGACGACAACGGCCCGATCGACAACCCGCTTCGTTTTGAAGACGAGTGTGCACGTCACAAATTGCTTGACATGGTGGGTGACTTTTCACTTTCGGGCGCCGACCTGATTGGAAAAATCACCGCCCATCGAAGTGGCCATCGCCTGAACTCTCAATTGGTGTTTGGCTTACTTCAACAAATCGTACAATCTCTACCGTCCCGTCTGTCAGCTTGAAACGAATCGTCGTGGAAATACTTCCCTTTCAAAATGAGCCCGAATCCGACTCACCGGATGCGCTCGATTCAACTCCAGCAAATGTTTCGCCGCTCGCGAGTGTTGATCCCGCAGCCGAAATTGGTCCCGGAGTCGAAATTGGCCCCTTCTGTGTGGTTGGGCCCAAAGCCAAAATTGGCCGCGGCACAAAACTGATTAATAGCGTCACAATCCTTGGTGATGTCTCCATTGGCGAGTTCAATGTGATCTCACCGGGAGCGGTTCTTGGCGGTGCTCCCCAAGACATTAGCTACCGCGGGACGGACACGAAAGTCGTGATCGGCGACCGAAATGTGATTCGGGAGTGTGTCACAATCAATCGGGCTTCAGAAAAAGAAGAAGGACTAACTCGAATTGGTAACGACTGTTACTTTATGGGTTGTGTTCACATCGCCCATGACTGTGTCATCGAAGACAATGTGATTATCGGACATGGCTCAATGCTTGGTGGTCACGTCCATGTCGACCACCATGCGACGCTTTCGGGCTCTGTCGCAATTGTCCATTTCGCTTCAATTGGAAGCTATACCTTCGTCGGTGCGGCGACACGGGTGCTCCAGGACGTCGCGCCTTACATGTTAGCTGATGGGAGTCCGGCTCGGCCAAGGTGTGTCAACATCGTTGGTCTGAAACGAAACGACTTTAGTCAAAACGTCATTGATGCAATCAATGAAGCGTATCGCTTGATGTATCGCGCACGTGTGGGACTGCCCAATTGCGAAGAGATTCTTGCCTCCAAGGGCGTACTACTTCCAGAAATCCGCCACTTCCTTGACCGAATCACGACCTCGCAAAGTGGCCGCCACGGTCGCGGACGCGAACTCAGGAGAAAATCAGCGTGAGCAAGCTACGAGTTGCCGTCGTGGGTGCCGGACACCTGGGTAAAATCCATGCACGCCTTTTAAAATCGCAAAACGACATCGAGTTAGTTGCAGTCGCTGACCCCAGCCCCGCTGCACAACAACAGATTTTGGATCAAATCGAAACGCGCACCGTTTGCGATTACCAAAAATTGCTGGGCGAAATTGATGCCGCCGTGATCGCCACGCCGACGCGAATGCATTACCAGATCGCCAAAAATCTTATCGGCGAAAAAATCCACACGCTGATCGAAAAACCGATGACGGACTCGGTCTCTGACGCAGAAGAACTGGTTCACTTGGCTGAGCGAAATAACTGCGTGGTTCAGGTAGGCCAAGTCGAAAGATTCAATCCCGCGATTAAAGCAGCCCTTAAACTCGTCGGCACACCCAAATTTATTCAAGCGTCACGAATGAGCGGATACACCTTTCGCTCAACCGATATTGGTGTCGTTCATGACTTGATGATTCATGATATTGACTTGGTCAATTCCATGTTCTCTGGCGAAGTTGTGGAAACTCGTGCTATGGGAATGTCAATGTTTGGGCACAATGAAGACATGGCGCAAGCGAGAATTCAGTTCAGTTGTGGTGGAATTGCAAATCTAACCGCCTCACGTTGCAGCTTCAACAATGAGCGAACTTTTCAGATTTTTGGGACCGACGGTTTTGCGAGCGTTGACCTCGCAACGAGCCGTGTGACATTTGTCAAAGTCCCCGATTGGGTGAAACATCGAAAATATGATGTTCTCGACACGACACCTGAGCAGCAGGAATTTATCCGCAATGAACTGTTCACAAAGATTCTCCCAAAGTCCGAAATCGAAGTCCCTCAAGCCAATGCAATCTTGAACGAACAACAAGATTGGATCAACGCAATCCATAGCGGTGAAGCTCCCCAAGTAACTGCCGAACAAGGGAAAGCTGCCGTGGCCATTGCTCAAACGGTCATCGACTCCATCGCTGCTCATCGTTGGTCGAAATGCGACCCGCAATCGACGGGCCCCTTTGGAATGCTCGACAAAAAGCCTTCGAAAATCTTACCGTTTCCGACCAATGCCGAATCTTCGATGCAAAAGGCTGCTTAGTACCGTATTACACGGGCCGAACAGCAGCCGCGATTCATTCATTCGGTGTCGGGACACATTACCATCAAAGCCGTGACTGCTCACGCTTCCGTGAGCACCGCTTTGGGTCCGCCGCTGAATCAATCCGAGCCTACCGGGAGACTACGAGGGTTTGAAATCATCAACCTCGCTCTCGAGGCGACTTCCATTCTTCGCGCGAGATTCTTGATTAAAGCCACCACTCCTAGGAGCATGGGCGGTCAGGCAACCTACGCCAAATCGCGGTCTTCAAACAACACAAGGGCCAACAGCATCGCCATTGCTCCATAGATTCCCGTGTAAATCACCGACCAGCCAAGATAGGTCATCGGTACCGGGGAGTTCGTGTTGATTGCGGCCTGAACGTCAAAGTGATTCAGAACCGGAAAGACGATGGCAATCAATTGGCCAAATACGACAACTGGTTGAAATTCGGCGTAAGACGATTGAACCAACAATGGTGTCAGGTGCCCAAGGACGTAAATAGCGAAACAAAGCAAGAAGTTCGCCAGCACGCCCATCCGAGTTGAAATCGCGATACTAATCGCAACAAAAATCAGCACTTCGAGAAAACACAAGAACAAACCGGGAACGGTGTGAGTCGCTTCAATAAAACAAATTGGCCACTCAGCAAGCCCCTTGGACGCCTCTTGGTAATCGTAAATTGGCTTGTAGGCGACCCACGAGAAAAACCAGATTCCCAGGACAATAAACATCAACCCAATTGCCAAAGAAATGCCGGTAAACTTCCCGAAGATAAACTGGCGACGCCCCACTGGCTTGGAGAGCACCGTGAGTGCAGTCCGCCCCTCAATTTCAGCAGCAACTGATTTACTAGCTGCCCAAATGGCGAGGAAAATCGCCAAGACTCGGATCAGCGTCAGCCCCGAATCCTTGTACATCTTGATGTCTTCGCCGAACGTGTTGTAGGGAACGTAGATTGAACCAAGAATAAACACTGCTCCGGTAGCCATCACCAAAAGATACAGCGGTTGGTTGACCTCAGTCTTAAACGTTGAGTGGGCGATCGCAAAAACCTTGGGGCACATCGTAGCCAAGATCAAATAAAACAGATAAAGGCTGAACACTAAAACTGCGACGAATGGAACCAAGACAACCTCGCCGTATACAGGCCGGAGATTCCAAATCAATTCCACTCGGGCCGGTGATGACTTGCTCAGGTTTTTAACATACAGGTTTTCGATGAAGCTTGGCGGGATTTTGCCGCGACCATCTCGACGCTGATAATAAACGTTGGGTTCGTCCTGGACCGGAATCTCAAGAATAAAACTTGGATCGATATCCTCGGTAATCGGAAGATGGAGGACTTCCAGTTTCTGATCAGACTTGAATGACAGCGTCTGCAGTTCTTTTCCATCAAACCCAACGGGTACAACAGTGCCGGAATCAGTCGTGGACCCCGGAGGTATTTCAACGCTTTCTCGATATTGTTTTGTGAACGGGAGTCGCTTAATCGACTCAACAAATTCCATTGGCTCATCAACAAATTTGATAAAGCCAAATCCATTGAACGGTGCCAATACAAACCCAAGAATGGCAAATGCGGTCATAAAAATACAAACACGGTTCACCCAACCGAGGAATCCCTCGCGGAACAATCCGGTTGTTTCGCCAATCATCCGACGGGATACAAGACTCCAGACCCCAAACCCCATCAGCAAACAAATCGGGATCAGAAAACAGAGTGGGAAAATCAACTTATCGAACTCAAAAACGTCCGGCCCAACACGCCAATAGAAAAAACCGAGGATCAAAGCCAGATAAATGATCGACTGAATGATCCCAAACGTGTATTTCAGAACAGGCTTCTCAGCCACCGTGTTGAAAAACCCAATTCGCTGGATAAACACAATTTTGATTAGCATCAAAATTGCCAAGATAAATCCAGCCGCAATGCCCAAAGACAAGATCCAAACGGGCGTCAACCAATTGGTGACTTTAATGTTCTGGGCCAGTATTAGTGGAAGCTCAAAAGTTAGGACTGATGACATTTTTGATATGTATGGTTACTGGATGGACATCGGAGTTTGGGTGGTTGTCCAATTCGGAGGGCAAACAGGCCGCTGAATCAGGCCAATACGCAATAGCCGACGTCAAATGAAGACCTAGCGTTATCGGTTTAGTACGACCATTATGCTCTTAAGGTTCAATTTCTTCAAAGGGATCGGTTGCCAATCGCTCGATTTAAGCAAACTCGGTTGAGCGACCGCTCAAAATTGCAGTTTCCCCGTCCGGTCTATGCCCCCTCATCCGGACATTGGGTACATTCCTCGTTTGTAGACAGAATAAAATCACTTCATTTAGGTTGGGGAATTCTGTTGGCAAGTGAGCCATTGAAACCACTTGAACGCCTGGAGCTCGCGGTTAAGAACGCGAGAATTTAACAACGAATCACCCTGAGGCCGTGGTTTTCCCTGCCTGGGCTCCTGCCTAGGCTCGTTACCGAATGATCTCAAACCCCGCAAATTCGCAGGTAGCTGGGCTCCTGTGAACCGTAGTTTCGGTGATCTTGCCATGCGTTGACTGGCCAATATCCTTCAAAAATGCCTCTAACTCCCCGCCTGATCCCTCACAAACAAGCTTCACACGCCCATCTGTGAGATTTTGAATGGTTCCCAAAACCTCGAAATGGCGAGAGCATTTCAAGGCGGAGTAGCGAAAACCGACGCCTTGGACGGTTCCTGAAAAATATACTTCAAATCGAATCATGTGGTTGGGTTCCGCGGCAAGTACTTTTCCAACGAGTTCCCCCCGCTGAGTTCACTTTCATTTTAGTAGCTTGTTCTTCTCTAAGAAGAAACTTACTTATTTTCACTGTTGATGCGT
The DNA here is from genome assembly GCA_029247405.1 of Mariniblastus sp. Classification (GTDB taxonomy): domain Bacteria; phylum Planctomycetota; class Planctomycetia; order Pirellulales; family Pirellulaceae; genus Mariniblastus. The sequence continues at coordinate 1,206 of JAQWLH010000058.1, read as the reverse complement.
TTCAATCCATTCTGAGCAGGTTCGACGAGGGTTGGTGGCATCACAACTGCCCAGCTGCCATCCGCAACAACAGGATTCCAAAGCCTGTTTGTAAATGGTCCCAAACAGCCTTGCCTCAGATTTCCCCGCTGCTCAAGATTCTCTCTGGCATTGTGTACAACGTATTGTTGGCCAGCACTTGATCTTGATCAATCACGGACACGAAGAGACTGCACAATGGCCTTGGCTGGCTCAAGCCATGGTTCTCCTGCTCCTTGGGGACGTTGAACGAAACCAACAGCAGACGCCCTTCAACAGATGTTCCGACCATCATATTGCATATTTCCGTGTCGATTGCGGGTGTACGGCGATTAAGAGTTAGCCATTGGCATCCGTCGATACTAATGACGCCACTTTCGAACCAAGTCGCGGATGGATAGAGATTTCAGACCATGTTCACCACTTCCCTGTGAAAGTACCAATGCTGCTTTGCCGCACGCGATCCTTGGTATGGTTGATCGCGAGGTTAATTGCCCGCGTTTCGTCCGTCTTAACCAAGGTCGGGCGTCGTTGGCTAGGACTCTTAAGGCTCAGCATTTCCTCGCCCATGATTGAGAATCCCTGTGGGATGAGAAGTGTGAGTTTTTCATTGCCCACGGTCTTGGGCTGCAGAAGAATTCCACCAACCGTTGCCCCTGCAAGGCCAGATTGTCCGTCAGCGGTATCGCGACTCTGAGTCGTTGAGGGCGATTGATTACTACGCCCCGCCATACAGATGAGAATGATTTAGGAGCGTTGCATGCTTGTCTTTCGTGCTGACGAACAACCACGACAACCGGGTCGAGTGAAACGAATGATGATCGAATCAAACTCGAAAACACAAGCAAAACCAGATTTATTTGCACCCAATTGTTATTGCGTGTGCTTGTACTTTCAATGGAGGCGAACACGCGAGTTTGTTATCGTAATAACGCCACCGATAATTAGAGGTGTGAAATACACCGCCTTCACGACAAATCCAGAACTAAAATTCGCCGATTCCGCCCAGACTATCAACAGCGCAAGTATCGCCATCGATAGCATCAATGCTCGAATTGAGAATTGCCAAGACGATTTTTGAACGGCAATCACTATTCCAACTAGGTTAAAGCAAACTAAAACCAAGTTCAAAACACCTCGCCCAAGATCGTATTTAAAGGTTCTGTCTCCATTCGAGTACTCGGTAAT
>JAQWLH010000009.1 GCA_029247405.1 Mariniblastus sp. | reverse complement strand
CAGAAACAACAGTCTGGTTAGTGAAACGAGGGATGTCCACAGCGACAGGTTACACAAACAGTTGGGGATGGCTGGCAATTGCCCTTTTGGTGGCGCATTTCATCGTCCCTTTTTGTGGCTTTATGTCGCGGCATGTAAAATCCAACTCAAATTGGATGGTGTTTTGGGCAATCTGGTTAATGGTCCTTCACTACCTCGATTTGTATTGGATTGTCATTCCAGAATACAACGGATCTTTTACAATCAGTTTCGTCGAAATCGGAACAGCGCTTGCGGTGATCGCAGTGTACGGAATTTCTGCGGTCTCAATTGCTTCACGAAGCAATCTTTTTGCTGCCGGTGATCCACGAATGATTGAATCGCTCTCGCGCCATTCGATGTACTAGACTAGTCTTCAGGAATCAAGATTGGGCGTTCTTAGGTAATATCAATGAAGCGCATTCACATTATTGGGCGCAAAAACAGTGGCAAGACGACCTTAATAGTCGAACTGGTCACTGAGTTTACCCGTCGCGGATACCGCGTTGGAACCATTAAACATACCCATCACAATCACGAGCTCGATGCCCCTGGAAAGGATTCGCATCGTCATCGCGAGGCAGGTTCCGCCGCAGTCGGTATCTTAACCAAAGGCATGAATGCGATTTTTTGGCCCCAAACGAGTACTGAACCAGAAACAAAAAAATACTCCCAATTTGATTCAATGATGCAGGAGTGCGACGTGGTACTGGTCGAAGGTGATTCACAGACCGATGCACCCAAGGTCGAAGTATTCCGATCAACCACCGAAGACAGTCCGCTGGCTTTCTCTGACTCTAAGATTGCCGCCGTTATTTCTGACGACGTTTTAAAAATTGATACCGTCATTTGGAAACGTAGTGATCTCAACTCAGTCGCAGATAAGATAAGCTTGCTTTTGAATCTCCAACCGCCAAAACACCAGTGATGTCCGGCGGCCTCGAAACCACTCGACTAAAATCTAAACAGCATCATCCGCCACGGTAATTTTGAAAATTCCACCAGTCTTAATCTGACAATCTGCCTCCCGCACTGATTTGAAATTTGCTGGACGAACCGACCAAAAGATTCCGAAGGCTTCACGCAAATCGGACCACGAGGATTCATTCTCTGCCCCTGCAGTCTGGAATTGCCCCGTTCTCCAATTCCACAACAAGTCGACTGAATCAACGATACATTTAATGCGCCGTCACAGGCTTCAAACTCTCAAGCTATTTTCGAATCGCCTTACGTTTGCCTGCGGCATCAAGATTCAACTCAATTCCCGTCGGTATGCCGTCTTCATTTAAGTCGAATTTGATATTACCAGCGGACTTGGTAAATCCAAATTCTGTTTCGGAATGGGGAACCATTACCATCGGTGTGTTACCATTAAAATTGAAGACGAGGTTCTCGTTTTTCCATTCAACCCGATGTCCGCCGTATCGACCGACCAACCGTTTGGCAACAGCTTGATCCAATTCGATTCTTTGCGCATCGTAGGGCTTCTCTGGCTGTGGCCGCACTTCAACTAACGGTCTTACCCAAATATTGCGATAACGCACTGGGTTGCCATGATCCTGAAGCCCCAATGGCCCTTTGGTTTTGTTTTTTAATCCAGCGTAGCTGTGGTGTTGAATCCAGTTAGTCGGACCGAAGGCAAGACTAGCGTCTTGAACCAAGACTCCATTGTGAAGGACTGTTAGCCGAGCGCGCTTGATCAACTTGCCGTCACCGTCGAAACGTGGCCGGCGAAAAACGATGTCATAGGTTTGCCATTGGCCAGGACCTCGGCTCGCGTTGACTAACGGAGGATATTGCCCATACACCGATCCAGCACTTCCGTCAGCATAAGTTTGATTATCGAAACTATCGAGTACCTGAATTTCAAACTCACCCATTAGAAAAACTCCACTATTGCCACGTCCCTGACCGTTCCCTTTAACATTTTTGGGTGATGCAAACTCAAGGTGGACCTGACAATCGCCAAATTCTTGGCGTGAGAAAACGTATCCCCCATTTCGCACCGACTCCATTGCGTTTTCAACGATTTTCCATTTTGCAGCACCACCGTTCCTGCTTCTCCACTTGGACATATCGGTCCCGTCAAACAAAACAATTGCGTCACTCGGGGCGTTACCAATCTTTTCAGCTGGTTTTACAACCACTGGCTGAGATCGGTTGAGATCATGGGCTTTCCAACCTGTTTCCAATTGGCCCACAGAAAATTGCGAACCCGCAATGAATGCGAAAAATAATACAAAACCGAAAACAAATAAACGCATCGTGATCCTCGAAAACCAATTGAGCCGTGAAACTTAACCAAATCTAACCAAATGTTTTTCCATTGTCACCACTCTCGTCCGGATCCAACGCCGTCCTTGGAAGCTTGTTAAAATCCAATGGTAAAAATATTTAAACAACAAGAAACCTCCGCCATGACCTATTTTCGCGACACTCAGGCCATTTTGATGGTTGTCATTTTTTGCCTATTTCCATGCCTCTCAAGCGGACAGCAGCCCCCATCCTCGAACACGATTCTGTTCGTTGGCGGACACGTATTCAAAACAGAGACTGCTTCCTTCGTTCCCAACCGCGGAATACTCGTGGCCAATGGTCGCTTCCAACAGTTAGACGTCGATCCGAAATCAGTTTCGGTGAGTGACATCATAAAAATTGCAAATGACGAATACATTATCCCTGGAATCATTGATTGCCACGCGCATTACAATGTACGTCTGTTAAGCAAGCGACGTGAAGAATTCACGGTCATGCCTATCATCTACTTGGCCAATGGAGCGACTGTAACATTTTCTTGTGGTGAGTTTGATCCGGAAGGAATGCATAAGCTTCGCAAGCGGATCGAATCGGGTGATCAAATCGGCCCCAAACTCCTCAACAGCGGGCCTTACTTCGGTCGGGCTCGCCCAGGTTGGCGAAGTGGCAAGCCTGAACAGGACATCCGAGACGAAGTAGATTTTTGGGCCAACAAAGGGGTGGGCGGATTCAAAGCGAAATCAATCGATCCGGATTCGTTGAAGGTTCTCGTCGAGCAAGCCCACAAACATAACCTGACAGTGACTGGTCATCTTGATTCAGGATTCCGTAACAGCGTCAATCCAAGGGATGCGATTACCTTGGGAATTGATCGTATCGAGCACTTTATCGGCGGTGATGCAATGCCGGATTCAAAGTCAGCTTATCAATCCCTTCAGTCAATTAAATCAGGAACCGCCGAGTTTAAGAAAATCACACAACACTTTATCGACCATGAAACGACCTTCGATGCAACCCTGACTGCCTACGGTTACCTCGGGATCAAACCCGGCGAGCGGGAAGAGTATGGATACTGGATCAATGAACGTCAATTTTTCACCGAGTACATTCAAGCAAAAGTTAAAGTTCGTAAACCCATGCGTGGGATGGAAATTTATCAAAGAATTTATGACGCCAAAATGAAAACGATCGCTGATTTCCACAGAGCCGGTGGAACCATCAGTTTGGGCACTGATCACGTGAGCAATGGAAATCATCTTCCAGGGTTTGGCATTCATCGTGAAATGGACGCCATGGTGAGAGCTGGAATACCGGCTGAAGAAGTGCTTAAAATTGCCACAATCAATGGGGCCAAAGCTTTCAAAATCCAAGACAACCATGGTTCAATTGATGTGGGAAAATCCGCCGATTTGGTCGTCATCAAGGGTAATCCAATCCAGGCAATTCGAAACACAAGAAACGTGCAACTGGTTATGGCTAGTGGAAAACTTTACGATCCGGCAAAATTACTTGAAAGCGTCAAAGGAAGGTTAGGACCGTCCTCTGAGAGTGAAGCACGTGACTGGTAGATGAGAAATCTTTATCCCGCTTCCGAGAATGGTTTGAGCAATTTAAAAGAACTAGGCGGGCACAACCTGATAGTAACCGTTGAAATTGGCAACTTTAATTTGACAATCAAATAACTCGCTCAGGCTTTCATTGTTAAGATTTTTCTCTTTCGAGCCGTGACTGATAATCTTCCCATGTTTCATTAGTACAACTTGGGTGATCTCAGGTGGAATTTCGTGGATATGATGCGTCACTAAAATTACGGTTTTCCCTGACTGCATTAACCGTCGCACGGTCTCGAGATATTGAAAGATCGAGGGCAAATCGAGTCCATTGGTCGGTTCATCCAGAACCAGAGCCTCAGGATCATTGACTAAAGCCCGGCCCAATAAATGACGTCGCTGCTCACCAGTCGACATACTTGAAAATGGCGTGTTGCATAAATGGTCAATTTTCAAATCGTTCAGAACGGACTCGGCAACTTTCAACTGTTCAGCTGTAAATGTTTGATGGCCATATATATCAACACTCGAGTGGAAACCGGAAAGCACGACGGAGGCGCCTTTGGCGGACATCGCATAGTTCTGTTGCAAGTCCGGCGACACCAAGCCAAGTCGTTTTCTTAACTCCCAAACATTCCACCGATCTTTTCCAAAAATTTGAACATTGCCAGTCGATGGGTAAATTTCCCGGGCAAGCAGTTTCAGAAGCGTCGTTTTACCAGCGCCATTTGGGCCAACAATTGCCGTGTTTTCACCAAAATCAATCGCCAGATTTAAATCTGAAAACACTTTGGTAGGACCGCGATAAACCGTCGCGTTATCAATATTTAAAATTTGCATTGGAGCCTTATTTCGTGACGCGGTACTTGTCACGCCACTCTTTTGGCTTCATGGGCAAGACGGTATTGTCACCAAACTTGTTCCGCAAACTCTCCAACTCAGCCTTCATTGTGGCAATTTCAGTCTGATAGGCTGGGTTATTGTACTGATTTGTTTTTTCATCCGGGTCTTTTTCAAGATCATAAAATTCGAACTCACCGAACTCGTAAATGTTGATCAGTTTGTACCGCTCATTACGTACGCCATTGTGCTTAGGACACATGTGGACGCTTGGATACTCGTAAAAGTGGTAGTACATCGAGGTCCGCCAATCTTTGACTTCTTCACCTCTTAAAAGCGGAACCAACGAGCGCCCCTGCATATCGTCCGGTACCTTTGCACCGGCCATTTCGAGAAAAGTTTCGGCATAATCAAGATTTTGAACCAAGTTAGTATTTCTTGTACCGGGCTTCGTGTTTCCTGGCCACTTCACGATCAGTGGCATTTTGAATGACTCTTCGTACATCCACCGCTTGTCGTACCAACCATGGTCACCGACGTAGAAGCCTTGATCCGAGGAGTAGACCACAATTGTATTTTCCTCAAGACCATTGTCTTTTAAGTACTTCATTATCCGCCCGACACTATCATCCACTCCGCGCACGCAACGCAAGTAATTTTTCGCGTAACGCTGGAATTTCCATCGCACAAGGTCGTCACCTTTCAAGTTGGCCTTGGCAAATGCTTCATTCTCATCCTGATAAGCCGCGTTCCAAGTCGCAAGTTGCTCTTTGGTCATCTTCTCCATGTTTCGTCGCCCCGAACGATCGGTACGCAACTTCGGATCTCCATCCCAGCCTTCGGGCGGATCGGTAAACAGATCGTAAACAATGTGCATATGGCGATCGATTTCCATCTCTTGATTTCTAGCCGCGGGTGCATTGTCGGCGTAGTCATCGAACAGAGTGTCTGGCTCGGGGATCTCAATATCGTCATAAAGATTCAAATGCTCAGGGGCAGGCATCCAACAACGATGCGGAGCCTTGTGCTGGCACATCAACATGAAAGGTTTGTCTTGGTCGCGGTTTTTATCCAACCAATCAATCGCCAAATCAGTCACGATCTCTGTGCAATGTCCTTCAACTTGCCGACGGCCACTTTGCGAAATCAAACGTGGGTTGTAGTAGTCACCTTGCCCCGGCAGGATATCCCAATAGTCAAACCCTTGAGGATTCGACTTGAGGTGCCACTTGCCAATCATGGCGGTTTGATAGCCAACATTCCGCAGCAGTTTAGGGAACGTTTGCTGGTCACCGTCAAAACTATTGCCGTTGTTCATAAAGCCATTCAGATGGCTATGTTTACCAGTGATAATCACGGCGCGACTGGGTCCACAAATCGAATTCGTACAGTAGCTGTTCTGAAACAACATCCCCTGCTTGGCTAATTCATCAATATTTGGAGTCGGGTTTACACTCTTGAGCCAACCATCATAGGCACCGATCGCATGGGGAGCGTGGTCATCGGAAAAGATAAACACGATGTTGGGCTGCTTTTGTGCGAACGCGGGAAAGACCGACGTGCCAACAATCACAATGGACAGAACAAAAATACTGAGTCGAACCAAAAAACGGTGATCAGTGAACAAAGGTTGACGCATGTTTTGCGACTCCAAAAGGTGGATCAATTTGATCTACAATCTTAACATTAAAACGGTTTGCTTGCGCGTTCATTGGCCAACAAACTTTTTGAAAAACACTCACAACGAGTTTGAAATTCTTGCGCTTCAACGCCCCTAGTCCAGACGCTCGCAGGTTACCCAAAAAGCTTCACGACCACGTCTTAACTGGACAAACACGTTGACGGGCCGAAGGCACACTCACAATTCCTATCGAACATCCGAAATAACTTTTCTCCTGCCGCCTTTTTACCCTGCTGGAACTTGGCCTGCGAATACAAACTTTCGTTACCGGATGCGACGTAAAACGATACCAAGAGATTCTTTGAAACGAACGAATTTTATCGCCGAATCCGAGTTATGACCTTCCCCTTGAGGAAGGCTTTGGTTTGCGTAACGCGTAGAGATATAAGACGACGCCTGTCCAAACGACAAGAAACCCGATTAAACGCGTATAGTCAAAGGATTCTTTGAACAAAAAGACGCCGATGAAAAATTGAATCGTCGGTCCAATAAATTGAAGCAAACCAATGGTCGCCAGAGGAATGTGCTTAACCGCCGTTGCATAGAGTGCAAGTGGAGCGACCGTGCAAATCCCAGACCCAACCAGCAAGAGACTAAGCCACCAGGTGTTTGCGAACAGGGGTACCTCTTCAACTTGTCCGACGACGTCATTAGCGTTGACAAAAGGCACGTCGATGTACCCTGTATGATACGCTAAAAAAGCAATTGCGGGGATCAGCAAACATCCCGTTTCAAACGTCAATCCTGAAAGCGCGGAAAGCTTCGCCTTCTTTTTCACGAGTGCATAGAATCCAAAGGAAAATGCGATTGCCAGCGAAATGCTCGGCATCCCAGCACTCGTTTGCACCATATACCCGACCCCAATCACGGTCAGGCCGACTGCTACCCATTGAATCAAATTGAGCCGTTCGCCAAGAAACACGACTCCTAACAAGACCACGACTTGAGGACATATGTAATACCCTAAACTTGCATCGACTTTGTGGTCATGATTGACCGCCCAAACAAAACCAATCCAATTGATAGCAATTAGAATCGCCGCAATCGCGCATGAAGTCAAAATGCGGCGACTTCCCAAAGCAAATCGCAGTTCTTGAAACGAGGGTAACCAAGGCCGCTTAACGAATTTCGCAACGAGAAAAACGCTCAATAGAAAGACGAACGACCAGATCGCTCGATGTGCTACAAAAGCGACCGCGTCGATGCTCCTCAGCAGATCGACATAAATAGGAAACAAGCCCCAAATGACCTGAGCACCGATTGCACAAACCATACCGTAACGCGTTTTGTCATTTGCCATCGAACAAGTCGGCCAATAATGAACGCGAGCCCATGAGGATCGCGACTGAAGGTTTCCTTAAGCTGTGCAACCTACGCCGTCACCATGAATTTTGCTAGTGGACTGTTTTTTCAAAAGTTCTTAGCCTCCTACTTATTGGCCCACTGCTCACAACTAAAAACGCTGAAAAACGTACGAGACGCTCCCCGATGTTAAAATTACCTGGCTTCCGAGTTCAGGCTTGAACCCAGCTGTCCTCAAAATTCACCGATCCACACTTCTGCTCCGGTCGACGCTCAAACTGTCTCGTGGACTTGCCAGCGAAATGTTGTTCTAACTTGCGACACAAAGCGGACGAATATAAACTCAAATTTTCAAAATGGCTCCCACTCCTCCTAAAAGTACAAACATGAATTTTCCGACCGTCCGTCGCCTTCTCGCCGTAGCGAAATCGGCATTGATTTTTTCCATTG
>JAQWLH010000244.1 GCA_029247405.1 Mariniblastus sp. | reverse complement strand
AATTGTCCTTGGACGGATTGTCGGCTTCGGCTTGCTGGGAACGGGCCTACTCGCCCTGATGGGTATCATTAGCTTCTTCTTCGTTTGGCGTGGACTGGCACACGACCACCAGATCGTTGGAGCTACGCAAACGATTGCTTCATTTGCTGACGTCCCAGCCGACAAACGGTCCCGAATCGACGGTCGCCGGCTTTCCGACAATGCAATCATGGAAGCGACGACCAACACTGTTTCAGGTCACAAACACCGCCTCGAATTGCTTCGCGAGGTTCGTGACATCACAGATCCCGAACCTCGGCTAACGACCAACATTGTCGACACCATCCGGTCGGAGGACGAAGGAACTGTCACCTACCTCCGAGTCGTTTGCAATCCATTCGGCGGCCACACCCATCGGGTATTTGTTGATGGCCAAGGGGATACCGCAAAAATATCACTGGGCCCGGCAGTTGGCTATTTCCGCGCCCGAGTGCCAATCTATTCAGAAGCGCTACAGTTCTATGATCGACTCGGCAAGAAGGCCGAGAAGGGCATGAACATTGGAAAAGAGTGGACCTATCGAGGCTATGTTGACGGAGGGAGCTCTCGTCGGCGAACGTCTCTATCGAAAGCTGTCTTTGACTTCGACAATTTCACCCCGGACCGTTTTTTAGATGAAAACTTACTGCCGCTTGAAATGACACTTGGTGTCTTCCGAACTTACAAAGCAGACATTGAGAAACGGGTCACCGCAGGGATTCAATTTGAAAGCATTCCTGCTGAAGGGCAACTTGACGATATCTTTGTTTCTGACGTTATCGACTTCGAAACAAATGAGTACTCTCTGCAGACGCTACCAATTTCTCGAAAGATCTTTGGCAAAAAAGTTTCTCCCGATGGAAAGTTGCTTGAAAAAGGAGAATTCGACCTGTTTGAGGACTTTGCGGGCAACCGACAAGTCCGTTTGATTCTGACTTGCCGAGACATTAACCAGTATCTTGGTGTCGCGAGGGCGGATGTTTACTTTCGGGCGGGTGACAAAGTTTACTGGGGAAATTTCTTCAAAGGCTATGTCGGGATTTGGTGCCAGATGATCATCATCATCTCGATGGGTGTCGCCTTCAGTACGTTCCTCAGCTCGCCGATCGTCATGCTGGGAACCTTGGTCATGATCATCATCGGATTTTGCACGCCTTTCATCCGTGAACTAACCGCTGTTGATCACGAAGGAGGCGGTCCGATCGAATCCTTCATTCGAGTTGTTACCCAACAGAATATGGTCTTGGAATTGGACACGGGAATTTCAACCACATTAATTCAGAACATCGACAAAGGGCTTGTGTCAGTGCTGAACGCCATGACTTATCTGGCGCCCGATTTTTCAAGCTTAAACTTTTCCCAGTATTTGACCTATGGTTACGCGGTCCAGGATTCTCGTTTGACCATCGCTTTGATCATTACATTTGCGTTCGTTGTCGGACTCTACATCCTTGGATATTTTGCGCTTAAGACTCGAGAAATCGCCAAATGAGTAACAATAAACCCTTCATTCGAAAAATCATTTACATCGCCATCATTGGCGCTTTGCTAATCCCCCTCTCGATGATCTCACGACCCGAAACGCGAGACAAAGGTGGTAGTATCAAAGACGCCGGTGGGCAATTGTCGATTCTTCGGGAAACACATAATCTCTCCCAAGCCAAAATGTCGGAGATTGATCCAGCAAGTGAGACCATGAAATTGGCGTCACTGGGTTTGCGTGGCGTTGCCGTCAACATGCTTTGGATGCAGGCAATGGAACACAAGAAGAAAGAGAACTACGAACAACTTGCCTCGACGCTTCAAGCTCTGACAAAAATCCAACCGAGTTTTGTCAAAGTTTGGGAATACCAAGCACACAATCTGGCGTACAACGTGTCGATGGAATTCGACGACTACGAGTATCGCTACAAGTGGGTCAAAAAGGGAATTGGCTTCCTGAAACAAGGCATTGCGTACAACAAACGCGATCATCGTGTCACAGATCAACTTGGCTTCTTCACGGGAAACAAGTTTGGCAAATCGGATGAGAAAAAGTCTTTTCGACGGATGTTCAACAAAGACGAAGAGTATCGAGAGTTAATGTCTGATTACATCGATCCAACCACCTATTACGAGACTGGCTTTGGATACGACAATTGGAAGATGGCCTATCAATGGTATGACTATTCGCGAACTCTGGTCGAAGAAAAGAGTTGCCCGCAGTACCGTGGAGACCTCTTGTTTTACATGTGGCGACCCGCCCAGATTCGAAACCAAGCCCTCGCGCACCAGGAAGAAGAAGGCTCTTCGGAGGCAATCCGTGACATCTGGCAAAAATCAAATAGCCAGTGGATCGAGTATGGCAACCAAAAGTTGACCAACACGACCGGCGTCACGATGACGCTCGAAGAACTCAGTCGCACCGAGGAAGAAATTCAGTCTTGGCGTGACAAGTTGGACGCATTCATTCCAGTTGGGGGTGAAGAAGGTGACACCATCAAAAGCATTCGCGAAGAAATGATGGCGGATGTGATGAACGAAGCAAAAGTGCCGGACGAGGATATGGCCCTGCTTAAACTCTCCAGCGACGAGCGAACTGACGAGCAAACCCAAACTGTCACTAACCTGCTCACCATGATCAATGCCATGGATGAGAACATGGATGCGAAACTTGCCCTCGAAGTTAAATCAGCCGAGGACAAGAGGGAAGCCAATAAAATCGTACTCAAAATCATGGAATTGAAGAAAAAGATCCGGACGATCAATAAAGACTCGGGAACGGTCAATTACGTTTACTGGAGAGCCCGAAACAAAGCCGAGTCCGAAGTATTGACCAAAGAAGCCCACGAAGCGCTCTACGCGGCAAAACGCATGTGGCGTCAGTCGATTTATGACGATGAGTATGATTTCGATTACGCCACCAAGAAAAGGACAATCACCAAAAAGGGCGCGATCTCACTGTTCGTCGATGCATTTGAAAAGTGGCGTGAGGTGTTCGTCGAATACCCAACACTTAAAGAAGGTGCCTTCACGGATCGGCTAATTAAATCTTGCAACGATTTCGAAGACATGCTTGAAATCACCAACCGCGAGTGGCCCGAAGACTTTCCGCTCCAGGGTTTAATCGACGAGCGTTACGAATCAGGTAAATCCGATGGCTTGCCGACCACAGAGATCCTCGAAGAGTTACGATCAGGTCGGGAACAATCGCCCGATGAAACCGAAGCTGAAGCTGAAGCTGAACCGAAGACTGAAGCTGAAGCTGAACCAAAAGCTGAGGCTGAATCAAAAGCTGGTAACGGCGATGGTTCTGAAAAAGAATCTCAAAACTAATCGTGGTGAAGAATCAACCTCAATCAAGATTTTTGGCCACTCAATTGCGCAAATCACCCCAGAGACAGATTTTCGAAACAGAGTGCGGCTTAGGCTTGCCGATTGGCGTAAGCGATTAGTCCGTGCTTCAAGCACTCCATCGCCTTCTTTAAATCTTCACAATTAAGCACGTAGGCGATTCGAACTTCATCGTTTCCGTTTCCTGGAGTTGCGTAAAAACCTGCCCCAGGCGCCATCATCACCGTCGATCCTTCGTACGAAAACTCCTCCAACATCCACTGACAGAAGTCTTCAGAATTGGCAACCGGTAACCGGACCATTGCGTAAAACGCTCCGTTCACTTCGGGGCACACAACCCCTTCGATCTGATCGAGACTGGCCTTCAATAGATCACGGCGACTTGCGTACTCCTGCACCATGCCGTCGTAGTACGACTGAGGAAGCTGATAGACAGCTTCTGCTCCCAACTGTCCGAATGACGGTGGCGAGAGACGCGCCTGAGCCATCTTTAGAACCATCTGCATCAATTCAGCATTACGAGTAACGATGCATCCAATACGGGCTCCACAGGCTGAAAAACGTTTCGAGATCGAATCGATCACAATCACATTGTCTTCAATCCCGCTCAGACCTAACGTCGAATGATGTTCGTTGGAATCGTAAGCGAACTCCCGATAAACTTCGTCCGCAATCAAAAACAAATCATGTTTTTTGGCAATCTCCGCGAGCTTTTCAAGTGCCTCACGAGGGTAAAGCACTCCCGTAGGATTTCCGGGATTGCAAATCAAAATTGCTCGAGTCTTACTGGTAATTTTTGCTTCAAACGCTTCGACAGGAGGGAGTGCAAAATCTTCTTCGATGCTGGACGTCACCGGAACAATAACACCGTCCTTTCCCAATGCGAACGACAAGTAATTTGCGTAAAACGGTTCTGGAACGATCACTTCATCGCCAGGATTCATCAGTGCAGTAAACACAAAGCTTAGCGCCTCTGAGGCACCGGTCGTGACAAGCACCTGGCCTTGGTCAATTGAATGACCGAGGCGCTGATAGTAGGCTGCAATTTGTTCGCGAAGTGATTCAATTCCAGCCGAGTGACTGTATGCCAACACTTTCATATTTGAATTAATGATAGCCTCAAAAAATTGCGGAGGCGTCTCAATATCAGGCTGGCCAATGTTCAAATGAAAAACATTGGTTCCTCGATCCTTTGCGGCCTCGGCAAAGGGAACAAGCTTCCGGATGGGTGAGGCGGGAAGGCCTTGAGCGCGATCAGAAAATTTGAGCATGGACAATTTCTACAGTTTGTGGCTAACGCCCGAAGACGGATAAATTACCTAAGCACTTAAATGTAATCCAAGAATCAATTAAGTGTAGGACCCAGCGGACATCAATTTTTGACAGCTCGGACCAAGATCGGAATAACGGTGCGGCGAATCTGGACTTAAGCATTCACAAGGCTTTCGTCTATCTATCGGCCTTTTCTTCAGTCTCGGTGGTGACAGGATCAGTCGTTTTGGAATGCCCGCTGACTTGGGGATCAGTGCCACTCTGGCGCGCAATATCGCGTTGAAACGAACCATCGCAGATACTCCAGACCAAGGACCAGTGTGTGCCAACGCCAGCGAGAACCAAGAAATGAAAAGTCTCATGAGGCCCCCAAACCTTGGGGATGAAAACGGGCCAATCCATCGCATTCAAGATGGCTCCAACCGTGTAAAACAATCCTCCAATAACGATTGGGAAAACCGCTCGCCACCTAAATTCAGTCCAAAGTAAGTAAGCTGAAACGGCGCCAATCCACCCCATGAGCAAAAAGATGCCATCTCCAACGAATCCCGGAATACTATGAAAAAAAATCGTCCGGAGGGTTACTCCCACCACCGTGATAGTCCAGAGCAAGGAAATAATGGCCCAGCGTCGCCACCCAGTAAAGAGAATTCCGTGGAGCACCGTAAATGTACTGGCAATCATGATAAAAATGGCCGCCACATCCAGACGTAACATCACATCACGTGAAACGCTGCCAACCGACATCATGTGATAGACGAAACTCATCGTCAGCATCAAAAGTGTGGCGCAGGCGAACTCCAAAGCCAGCCAGAACTTCAATCGTGAATCCCAAGCACTAGCCAAGAGAAAAAATGACAACACAAAAAAAACAACCGTCCCTACCAAATGGGAGAGACTGCTCATGGGGTCGCTAAATCCACCGATGGAGTACCATTCATCCATGATGACGCCAAACCACTTTCCCGTTTTTGCAACATTTGTTGAGATGATTCAAAATCGCGCAACAGCGCCGTTGTGACACACCTCGGTAAGATTATGAAAAGTAAACGATCGGGGCAACTACGCTCTCTTCAATACTGCAGTCAGGTCAATTCCTCTCGAAGCCGCCAAAGTAAATACACCCGCCCCCTTTGCAAGCGAACATCAACAATCCGCATGAGCAACGTCGAAATCCGAAGCATGACGTTGTTCAAACCATAAAATCAACCGAGTTGAAGTGTTCAATGATTTGCAAAGCCTGGTGGAAAGAGGAAACAGCCCCAAGACGCCCGGTCCTCCTTTGATGCCACTCAACCCTCAAGAGATTCTAGTTTAAATGAGCCGGCAACTGCTCTTTAATAAAGTAGTTCCAACCGCCCTCGCAGTTCTCTCTTTCGAATGCCGGATCATCCTGCGGAAACGACTCAAGAATCTCGTTGGTTAGTTTCAACCTTGATCCGGATGCTGATGGGCTCAACTCCCAAACCACCAGCCCCTTTCCGGGACAATCTTTGTACTGCCAGATAGAGACAATCTTTTCATTTTCGACGACTTCAGTAATCTCCCAATGATGGACGTATTCACGGTCATCATGCTCAATCGTGAACCGTGTTTCGAACCCCAAACAGGGCTGGAAATCCGACATCTCTGCAAAAAACCACTGTCGCATTTGTTCCGGTTCAGTCAACGCACGCCAAAGTTGATCAATTGGAACATTGAACTCCTGTTCAACAATAACGGGGGGATCGGTTGACCTCACGGCACGTCCTTCATTTCTATAATCAAACTATTAGCTTTCATACTCTAGCAAGTTTTCGAGCAGTAAACGAATCACCCGGCCTCGGCTCTTGTGTATCACCCCGTCTTAATCAATCGAGGGGCGTTTCCTGAGGTTCAATTGCCAAACGGGGTGAGCTATCTTGAGCGATCAATTCAGGGCCCTCAGCACCGGCACTTGTTCCTGCATCCTGCCCCGCCTGCAGCTTTATCCTGCCATGGCAAATCAATGCGTGCCCCAAGCCCTTGATTCATTGAGGACGGACCTCCGATGACGTACGGCATGACAAACTGAATTTAAAAACTAAAAGCTGCCCCAAAATAGCCTCCGTCATAGGTTGCCTCAGAGAAATTGCCGGGAGCAATTGTAGCGGCAGGGGAGTACCCAGTGCTTTGATCGGGGGCCAATGCAACTCCATCCATGTACATCACCTGATAACCGCCTCGCAGTCTAAAACGGCATGAAAATTTAACTGAGAGTCCAAGGTTCAAATCCACCACCGCGGCACTCTCGGAATCTTCATAAGCAACATCTCTCGTGGGTGTCACAAAGTTTATGTCAGCTTCATTTTTAAATAGTCCAACACGCGAACCAATCTCCAAGTCGATTCCCCGACAGATAGGGCGAGCATATTCTGCGACAAACTGGCCGCCCCAAAGTTCGTTTTGAGTGTCCGAAAAATACCCGTTGGGCGTGCCGGAAGTCAGGACATTGAACGCCTCATCAAGGGCGACATGTCGCAGGCCAAATCCGTACCGAAAATTTTGACTGATTCGGCGCCACGCATTAAATTCAAAATTCGTCAGGCTCGATTCATAGTTCAGATCATATGCGGAACTTGGCATCGCCGGACTTTCTCCAAAAAAGACCGGGACTGAGTTGCCAACGGTTTCCGAGTGATTCACGTCATCAAGATCGAAGTAGATAAATTCGAAGCGGTACCCACTTTGTGATTGATATTGCAACTTATATCTTGAGGTATCATCGGAAGCCGAATCAAGATCGTGGTGCCTTAAAACGACGTCATTGGTAGTTCCGTCATAGATAAACGCGCCATCGTCGGCCCCATCACGGGATAAAAACAACTGACTGACCTCAATGCTCAGTCCTCGCGGTGTGGTGTCAACCCATTGATCCGAGGAGGTCATGCAAAGTCTTGAATTCCTTCTCAACAAGTTGCCTGCGGCATTGCTCCGACTTGAGGGTTCCAAGCAATTCTCAGCAGGACTGCGAGACAAAGCCAATTCCGAACGACTCGAATCATTTACAATTCCATTTTCGATTACGCTCGTGGGGGAATTATCTAATTGCCGTGGCGGCGATATCGGCTTGGAAATGACCGCCGAAGTTGCATCCTTCCCCTCAACCGAAGGTTGCTCGTCTGCGGACTCAATTCCTGCTGAACCGGATAAAGCAGGTTGAGAAATCAACGATTGGCGCGACTTGGGTGGGGCAGTGCCTCCTCGCCTCGGGGCTCCATTTTGGATTGAGTTAGCTACTACTTTATCTTCATTTTGGGAAAGGCTTTGAGTGGACTGTTTAAGCAAGTTGGTTTGAGGTTGACGGTTGGCCTCCTGCGAAGCCGGCTGCCGGATGACGGTATTTCCACGAACTGGAAAAGCCCCCCCGGAATTAATCGGGGTTTTGTTTTGATCCCCCAACCCAGTGAGCGACTGATTTCCCGCAGCAAACGGGCGATAGCCGGCCTTGCTGGCTGGAGTCGCTGAGTTAATCTCCCGCCTGCCTTCTGGATTTGCCGTAGGCAGAAAGCTGAATTCGATGACCGATCGAAGAACTGGCGTCTGGTTGATTTCAGCGGCCTGGTCGGTCGTTGGATATTTGGTGGGTGGTAACAAACTGCTCTCGACAACCGGGCTTGTCTCATCCGTCGAGCCAGTCGCCTCCTGTTTCAGACCCGTCAAATTCTTCGCCAGAACATCTACCTCGTCTCGCGTTTGGGTAAGCAAATCGGATTTCGGTTCGATTCCACCGGAAGACATCTGAGACGGCTCGACAATTCCAGTCGTTTCAATTTCGCTTGAGCCAGGCTCAGCCACTTTCTCTTCAACTTCGTCAACGACGCCAGTGGGCGAAGGAATCTCCAAGACAAGCCCGCTAGGCTGATGGTCCGCATCGCCCTCGCTTGCCTCTGAACTCCTCTTCCGCTGACCAGTCAATCCAATTGGTACATCAAGAGAATCACTGGCTATTAATCTAAAGGGACCTTGCTCTGAAATCGCTTGAGACACTCCATCACTTGGAGGCGACGTTAAGCTGTTCGACGAGTTAACCGAATTGCCTCGACTGATATCCAAACGAGGCAAGGAGATTTCATTTCCAACTGGCCGAGGATCTGGTATCCAGTTACAAAAAATAGTAAGGAGGCAAACTGCGATGCCGATCGACAGGAAACTTTTTCGTTTTAAGAATTCAAGAGCGATTGTCATTAGAATTCACCCACCCAAACCGTTGAGACCTGAACCACCAGTGGCATTGGCTCATTTGAACCAAGTATTTTGAGTGGATCGACCGTTACGAACCGCTCTCATAATTAGAACGG
>JAQWLH010000233.1 GCA_029247405.1 Mariniblastus sp. | reverse complement strand
TGGTTTTTTGCAACTGGATGTGTTGAGAAAAGCCGTCACCCATAGCTACGAGCATCGTTGGCCCTCGATCGTTCCGGGGTGGCATTTGGTGGCGGCCCCCATGGCGAGTATTTTGGCTTTGTTCGCATTCGCTGCGATGATGATTTGCTTGGTCTTCTTTGTTAAACTAAGCCCCGTTGATGAAACGATTCGTTTCGCTGATGCGGCGGTAGATTCAGTTGATTTCAAGATTTCGGTCGAGCCAGGAAGTACGGAAATCGAACGTGGTACCAGTTTGCTCGTGTTGGCACGATTCGCCAAATCGTTTCCACCGGATGCGACATTGGTTGTTTCTGATGCCGAGGGTGTTGAATCACGAATGCCGATGTCGAAGAGTCTGGATGACCCAGTTTTTGGTGCCCGGATTTCTGCTGTCAATCAACCCGTCACTTATCGAGTTGAATTCGCGAAGCAGGAGTCGGAACCTTTCGACGTTACGGTTTTCGATTTTCCCAAGCTGGTCCGGGCGGATGCAACTCTCAAGTACCCCTCCTACACCGAGCTGGAGGACAAAATTGTCCAAGACATTCGTCGGGTTAATGCGGTTGAGGGAACGACAGCGGAACTGTCCTTCTTTGTCAACAAGTCACTGGCCGGAGCTTTTCTGGCTTCGCGCGGAACTGATGACGACATGGGGCCCATTGCTTTGGTCGTCGATCCGGATGATCCCAAAAAAATTACGGCCACTGTTCCGATGCAGCGCTCGCGCAAGTTGGAATTGGTTTTGCTTGATGAGGATAATCGTGAGAATCGTTCACCTCCCAAGTTCGTTTTGAACGTCCTTCCCAATCGACCGCCCGAATTAAAATTGCTCGCGCCTGGCAGAGACGTGGAGGCATCCCCGATCGAAGAGGTTCAGTTGAGTGCCAGCGCGTGGGATGATTTTGGGCTGAAGAGATTTGGAGTTCACTTTGGCATCATTGGTGAAGAACCTCGTGAGATTGTTTTGAAGCAGAAATCGGCTGGTAAAAAACGAAAACAAGTCGATCATTTACTTGAGTTGGAATCACTAAACGCCAAACCCGACAATCTCGTTTCTTATTACTTCTTTGCAGAGGACATCGGACCTGATGGCGAAGAACGTTTGGTCGCGAGTGACATGTACTTCGCCGAAGTTCGGCATTTCGAGGAAATTTTTCGTCAGGGGCAGGCGCCTCCGCAAAGCGAACAGCAGCAGCAACAACAGCAACAACAGCAACAGAGCGGTCAAAATGCACAGCAAGCCCGAGAACTGGCGGAACTGCAGAAAGACATTATCAACGGCACTTGGAAGGTAATGCGACGCGAAAAGAAAGCTCTGCTCTCCGACACGTTCGGTGATGATCTTGGATTGTTGGGCGAATCCCAAAGCGGGGCAATCGAAATGCTCGCCGAACTGGCAGAAGATGTAGAAGACGAAAAATCGCTTGCACACATCGAGGTTGTTCGGACATTGATGAACGAAGCTGTTTTGCATTTGAATCAAGCAAGCAGTGATGGCAGTGTTGAACCGCTCGCGTCAGCATTGTCAACCGAACAGGCTGCTTATCAAGGGTTGCTCAAACTCCGCGCACGCGAACAGGAAGTTGTCCGTCAGCAACAACAGCAACAATCGCAGCAGGCAAGTCAACAACAGCGTCAAAATAATCGAGCTCAGCAGCAACTCAATGATTTGGAACTCAAGCAGGACGATAATCGGTACGAAAATGAGAAAACAGCTCAGGAACAGACCCAACAAGACGAAGAAGCTGGCGAGGATCGTCAGGTCCTCAATCGACTTCGCGAGTTGGCTCGGCGGCAAAGTGATTTGAATGAGAGAGTGAAAGAGCTTCAGTCAGCACTCGAGGAAGCGAACACTGAGGAGGAGCGGGAGGAGATTGAACGCCGCCTTAAATCGCTTCGTGAACAGCAGGAGCAAATGCTGCGAGATGCCGAGGAATTGGCTGAGCGAATGCAAAGTGAAGAGAACCAGCAACGTATGTCAGAGGAGTCCGAGCAGCTTGATCAAACCCGTGAGAGTTTGCAGCGTGCTAATGAGGCACTGAAAAATAACGAAGTTTCCCGAGCCGCTGCTGAGGGGACTCGGGCTCAGCGAGAGCTGGAAGAACTGCGGGACGAATTTCAGAATCGAACCGCGGGGCAGTTTACTGAGCAAATGCGTCAGATGCGAAACAAGGCGCAAGAGCTGGAGCAGAAAGAGGAGGAAATTGCTGATGCCCTGGCTGATCAGTCATTCCCCCAGGAAAAGGATAAAAA
This sequence comes from Mariniblastus sp., assembly GCA_029247405.1. GTDB lineage: Bacteria > Planctomycetota > Planctomycetia > Pirellulales > Pirellulaceae > Mariniblastus. The sequence continues at coordinate 8,391 of JAQWLH010000233.1, read as the reverse complement.
CCAAAGCCCGACGCTACGAGAAACCGAACCAGAAGGACCGAATCTACAGAAACAACTGACTGAGCAAAAAGAAGCGGTCGAAAAACTTCGTGACAAAATGAAAGAAACGATCGAGGAAGCTGAGACTTTTGAGCCTCTATTGGCGGAAGACCTTTACGATACGTATCGGGATTCCGAAGAGACTCGTCCGGATCAAGCGCTCGATTCCGTTCGTCGGTCTCTTGATCGTGGCTGGATCGAAGATGCTCAAAAAGAGGAGCAACGCGCACGTACCGGCATCACTCAGCTTCGTGAAGGAATTGAAAACGCGGCTGAAAGTGTGCTGGGAGATGAAACCGAAGCACTCAAAGCCGCGCAAAATACGTTGCGCGATTTGAACCGGGAGTTGAACGAGGAACTTCGAGATAGGGCAACTGACGATCAACGAGAAAATCAGCCGGGAGCTCAGAGAGAGACAGGTCCGCAAGATGAGCGGTCCGAACAAGAGCGGAAGCAAACGGAGATGAGTCAGGACGGCAATCGCAAATCGAATCAACAGAGGCCTGGGGATGGCGAGCCTCAAAAAGAGGGGCAGCGGAGACAAGGTGAACCCGGAGACGGGCAGCCACCTCAAGACGGACAGCCACCTCAAGACGGGCAGCCACCTCAAGACGGACAACAACGAGGGCAAGGAGAGAATCCACGTGGTCAGGGCGAAGGGCAGCCAGACCAGCAGCCGCGAGAAAATCAGCGTGGGAATGGCGATCAAAGCGGTGATCAACCCAATCGCGGAGAGAGGTTGCGCCTGCAGATGCGTGAACTTAACGAAAATCAGGCTAGCAACGAAAGTCCGATCGGCGGTGCTCCCAATCAGCAGTGGGATGGTGGTGATCAGCGGATGCGTCCTATTTCGGGTGAAGATTTTCGAGATTGGTCGGATCGTCTTCGCGATGTTGAGGAGATGATTGCGGATCCGGAATTGCGTGCCGAAGCGTCGCGGATTCGTGAACAAGCGCGAGAAATTCGCAAAGATATGAAGCGTCATTCGGAAGAACCGAATTGGGATTTGGTCAAAATGAAAGTTGCCAAACCGCTCGTTGATCTTCAAGATCGGGTCGCTGAAGAGTTAATGCGTCGCAGTTCTAAAGATGTTTTGGTCCCCCTGGATCGTGATCCTGTGCCTGCGGAATTTCAAGACGCGGTGCGTCGATATTACGAGCGATTGGGGAGCGGCCAATGACATTACCAAACGCTTGGGGGGCGACGAGTTTATTGTTGCCGGTTGGACTGCTGATGATTCTGGGCTTGGGGGTTTTGATTTGGACCTACTCGCGGTCCCGAACTTCAGGCGGGATGAGCATGCTATTGGCGACTATGAAAATGGCCGCCCTGTTGTTGTTGGCAATTTGTCTGCTCGAGCCCATGCAGCGATTTAGCCGTCCCGAAAAAGGCGCGAACTTGATGGTGGTGATGGCGGACGACAGTCAGAGTCTTCAGATGAAGGATCGTGGTCAAACCGAGACCCGCGAAACACAGCTCAAGAGAAAACTGAATGAAGATGGAGATTGGTTAAACAAACTGGCGGAGGACTTTGACGTTCGTCGTTATCAGTTTGATCGACGTCTCCGCCCGGTGTCGAATTTTGTAGGCTATCAGGCTGACCAGCGCGGCAGCGATGTCGTGAGCAATCTGGGATTGGTTTCTAATCGATTTTCTGGCCGCCCCTCCGCTGGTATTGTGTTGCTTACTGATGGAAACCTGACGGACGTTGAAGCCGGACTGGATTCGATCGATTGGGCCAGCATGCCGCCAATTTATCCCGTGGTCATCGGAAAAAGTCGTCCCGCCAAAGATCTTGGGATCACTCAAGTCACCAGCACACAAACTAACTTTGAATCGGCTCCGGTCACCATTACGGCTGAGTTGATGGCACACGGCTATGCCGGGCGTCGAATCATCGTGCAACTGTTGGACGTCACGGGCAAGGAAGTTGATCGAAAGGAAGTCGGTAAAGTCGAAGATGGCCGACCCTTTGCGGTGCGGTTCAAAACTCGACCTGAGAAACGTGGTGTCAATGTTTACAGCGTCAAGGCGTTTGCCCTCGGGGAAGACGATGATAATCAAACGGCGGAATCTTCCGGTGAGGCAACGATTGTCAACAATCGACGAATTACCGTTGTGGATCGAGGTAATGGTCCGTTTCGGGTTTTGTATGTTACGGGGCGTCCAAACTGGGAGTTGAAGTTCCTCCGCCGAGCGATGCAAGATGAAGAGGAATTAGACCTCGTCGCCCTCGTTCGGATTGCTAAAAGAGAAGCGAAGTTCTCGTTTCGGGGTAACACAGGACAAAAATCCAATTCGCTTTTCAAAGGATTCGAGTCGCAGGATGACGATACCACAGAGCAACACGATGAACCGGTGTTTCTCCGGCTTGGGACACGCGACCGAAATGAGTTGTTGGGTGGGTTTCCTAAGGATGCAGAGACTCTTTTTGAGTACGATGCCATTGTGTTAGATGATCTGGAGGCCCAGTTTTTCACGGAAGATCAAAAGTCATTAGTGCAGCAGTTTGTTAGTTTGCGAGGCGGCGGACTTTTGATGCTCGGCGGGCAAGAGTCATTTGGCAGCGGTGATTATGACCGCACCCAAATTGGCGAGATTCTGCCGATTTATCTGGATCGTGTGAAGCCAGACTTTGGGGCGGAGTTTCAATTAAATTTGACACGCGAGGGTTGGTTGCAACCCTGGGTGCGAATCGAGTCAACCGAAGACAAAGAGAAGAAACGTCTTGCCTCGATGCCCAAATTTAAGACGCTTAATCTTTCACAGTCAATTAAGCCAGGGGCGACTGTTTTGGCGTCCGTGTTTTCCCAAGATGAAAAAGAATATCCTGCTTTGGTCGTTCAAGCGTTTGGCAAAGGTCGGACGGGTGCCATGCTGATCGGTGATCTTTGGAGGTGGCAACTCAAAAGTGACGAAGAGAACGAAGATCTCCTGAAGGCTTGGCGGCAAACGATTCGTTGGCTCGTCAGTGATGTTCCGCGGCGGGTCGAGGTTGAAGTCGACCGAAAAAATGATGCCAATCGAACGGCGGAAATAAAAGTCCGTGTTCGGGATGAGAATTACAAACCGTTCGACAATGCGTCGATTGCTATCAACGTTGAAACACCTGATGGTAAAACTATCGAGTTGACAGGCGAGCCATCAGATAATCAGCCGGGACTCTACGTCGCGAATTTTGTGTCAAGTGAGGCCGGCGCTTATTGCGCGAAAGTGGCGGCAGCTTCGGATGATGGTTCGGAAATTGAAAGGCGAGAAGCCGGTTGGGTTTCCGATCCAGATAGTGATGAGTTTCAATCGCTCGAGCCAAATCGGCAATTTTTAGAGTCACTTGCCAAACGGAGTGGCGGTGAAGTTTTGGAATTGAATGAACTCGATGCTTTTGTGGAGAGCCTCGAATATCGTGAAGTCCCAATCGTCGAAACCAGTTCACTTCCCTGGTGGCACCGGTGGACGATTTTTGCGTTTGCAATTGGATTGCTTGTGAGTGAATGGGGAATTCGACGTTGGAAAGGTCTGCCCTGATGAATGCAATTTATTCTTTGGTTCGATTGTTAATTTTCGCTGCTTTGAGCGTTGCGTTCTCCATCGACGTCGACGCTCAGGAACGAAAAGTGATCATCGTGGTTGGGGCTGCGGGGATGGCCGAGTATGGCGAGCAGTTTGAAACTTGGGCCAATAACTGGGAGTCAGCCATCGAAGCAGGCAAGGATTCTAGATTAAGCCTGGCGAAAATCGGTTTGAATCCAGCGGGTGAAACCAGTGATTGGAATCAATTAAAAGCAGCGATTGAGTCCACGAAAAAAGAAATTGATGAAGTTTGGGTCGTGTTGATTGGGCATGGAACAGATGATCGGACTAATTCCAAATTCAATTTGCGTGGTCAGGACGTTACCGCCACGCAACTCAATGATTGGCTAGCTCCCCTGCCCTGCCGCACGATTTTGATTAATTGTGCCTCGGCAAGTGGCGGGTTTGTCAATAAGCTCAAAGGCCCCAATCGGATCGTGATGACAGCCACCAAGAGTCCGGCCCAGTATAACTTTGCTAGATTTGGCCAATACCTTTCCGAGTCGATCGCCGATCCAGCACTGGATTTGGACAAAGACCAACAGACATCGTTATTGGAAGCATTCGTGGCAGCCTCGTCACGTGCTCAGGAGTTTTACATCGAGGAAACGCGGCTCGCTACCGAGTTGGCAATGATCGACGACAATGGTGACGGGATGGGAACGCCGGCGACTTGGTTTGAGGGAACTCGTGTTGTTCGTAAATCGAAAACAGGCAACCCCGATGGTTTTGCCGCCAATCAAGTCTTTCTGATTCGTCGAGGTGCTGAAGCGAAACTTTCCAGCGAACAACGCAAACAGCGAGATGTATTGGAGGCAGAATTAGAGGCGATACGTGTTCGTAGGCAATTCTTCGACGAGGATGATTATTTACTCGCAATCGAACCGGTGCTGCTTAAATTGGCCAAGATTTATGAGTCGGTTGAGACGGCTAGCGTCCCAGTTCAAACTGATTCTGAATGAAAAGACTAGCGGCGAGACTACGATCATTGGCGGGTTGTGAACGGCAGTGGCGTCAACTGAGAACGTGCTCCGACTCAGAATAAGTTCAAGCTGGACGAATTTTCGCCGGTACTTATTTTGTCAGTTTTAGGTCGATGTGCAGCGGGCGATGGTCTGAAGCAACTGGCTCGTCGATCACATCAATGGTTTGAAATTTGAATGCGTTTGGGGGGCGATACATCGCGAAATCGATCTCGCGATCAGGCTTGTCAGACGAAAAGGTAAAGTGGTCCTCGCCTTTGTCGGGGATCCTCCAGTCGGCAAATAATTCGAGAACAGGTGACTTGGGGCTGGAATTAAAATCACCTAGCACGACCGTTGGCATCGTTTCTTGTTGATTCAATTCTTTCAACAGAGTTTTTGCTTGGGCGACGCGTTCGGCCTCGGTTCGATAAAAGTGGACGTCGGCGACGCGGAATGGGACCCTTGGGTGGTCAACCTGAACGATCAATGAGGTTCTCGGTTCACTGCCTTCTGGCAGACGGAGATTTTTCACATGCGATAGTGGGAAGCGGGAGATGATCGCCATTCCGTACTCACCCCCCTGATAATCAAAGAAACTTCCAAACGCGTGATGTTTTAATCCGGTCAGTTTGGCGAGCCTCTCTGGCTCGTTGATATTTCCGCTTCGTTTGACTTGATTGTCGACTTCCTGAAGAGCAACAATGTCCGGATTAAGTCGTCGGATCACTTGAGCGGTTCGTTGTAATTCCACCTTGCCGTCATTCCCTCGCCCATGTTTGATGTTATAGGCCAGGAGTCGGACTGCCGGGGATCGTTGATGTTCAACGTCAGCAAATGGAGTGGGTAGATCAACTGGAGGTTTGCGTTGAGCGGTAACCAGTTGGGTTTTCCCGTTGAGTTGGGTGGTTTGATTTTTTGTCTCTCCCCCTGTTTGCAGAAAGATTCGGTCATTTTTTCTTCCCGAATCAATGTTTGAAGTCGGAGTGTTGTCCGCGGTGAATCGACCTTGGGTGAGTGGTTGCCACGATTGGGTTTTATGATTGAGAATCCAACCATTGCCAAAATTTGCGCGACGTGAAATTCTTTCAGATCTTCCATTACGTAAAAAATCTTCAACGAATGAATAGTATCCGCGAAGTAGATGATCTTGTGCCAGCGTCGAAAAGGTCGCCATGTGTTGCCAGCGGTGCTCATCGGGTAGATAGATGTATCCGGCATATTGCGTTCGATGAGGACCATCGGCTTTGGCAAAGACAATGAATCGAACGGACTGGCCAATTTTCCAGTCAAAATCAAACATTGATTTTCCACCCGTCCCCTCACCTCCAAACCGGTTGACGCGGACGCCGTTCCCAACAGCAAGCGGCTTGACTCGTCGGTCTTCTGGAGTTGCGTTGGGGTTGTTCTGCTTGCCCGGTTCCCAGATGGAGAACAGCGCCACTTTTTTTCCATTGGTCAATTCTTGAATTCCAAAGTAACCTTGGCTGAAGCCACAGGCCATGAAGTAGGAACCGCGAGTCGATTTTTCAATGGTCAATTCGTTATAGAACGCTACCGATTCAGGGGCTTGGCCCTTTTCATTTTGCCACCAAAGATGAACCGATCGACAGGCTTTTGCCTTCATTCCATCCGGGGCATCCTGTGATTGGCTAAACAAAGGCGTTGAAAATGTGACAGAGTAGACCAGAGCCGCGAGGCAAAGTCTGATTCGTCGAGATGAGTTGATGCCTAATAATCTTGTTGTCATGCGTATGTAATCTCTAGGTTGTTTCGCCAAGGCCGATGTTGGTGGTTGCTAAAACAGAAATTTGAGGGGTTCAATGCATTCCGGAATATCGTTGGCCGCTTTATTGACAATCGTATCAACAGGGTAAGTCCGAAGTTCACTTGAGTCGCAGGGTACCAGTAAGCTTTCCAGATGTTCTCGATCATTGGGATTTGGATCAAGCCAGAGATCAAAGTTTTTCTGTGCAAGAATGACGGGCATCCGATCGTGCAGCGGTTTCATGATTTCGTTGGCAGCGGTTGTTAGAACCGTGCAGGATTCTACAGGTTTTGCCTCACTAATCGACGGGTCGGTCCAAGATTCCCAAAGCCCAGCCATACAGAAGGGGTGCTCGTTAATTCGCGAAATGTAATGGGGCTGCTTGACCCTGCCTTCTTTTTTCCATTCATAAAATCCATTGGCAATGATGAGGCATCGTTGTGATTTAAAAGCGCTGCGAAAGGCAGGTTTGACGGCGACTGTTTCGCTACGGGCGTTTATCATTCGAGCACCGATCTTGAGGTCCTTCGACCAAGCCGGAACTAAGCCCCAACGAAGTGGCACAACTTCTTTGTGACTGTCTCTGCTCCGCACGCTAATGGCTGGTTGAGTGGGGCAGATGTTGTAACGAGGTGGAAAAGCTGCGAACCGCAACCCGTCAAACAAGGCCGAGAGTTCACTTGCGGAACTCGTGAGTGTGAATCGTCCACACATTATTCGACAAACCTGTACCCAGACTTGGTGAGTGAGCGGTGGGCTCTTTCTCGATGCTTTCTGGGAATTAAAAAGTAATCTGTGTTGTAAGTGGAAATCGACAAAATCGGAATTTTTTCCTTGGCCATGATTGCACTGATACTGGCGATCACTCCAATCACATCAAAATCCAATTGGCTTGCAATGCGAAAACAACGGAAATCACGTTGGGCTTTTGCATCCTCTGGTACATGAGTAGAAGGTGAAATGATCGTCAATTCATCGTCGGTTCGACTAATGCTCAAAAAACCGTCTGCCCATGTTGGCAGAGCAGATTCGGAGGGAAGTTGGCAGACCGAGTATTCGGCTTCGAGGAATTCAAGTTTCATTCCCTCAGTAGAACGCTTCTTGGAGACCGAGCCAAGTTGATTTTTCGATTGGGTTCAAGCTGCCGGGGAATTAACCGCTAACCGGCTGGGCCGTTTGAGCAAATGGAGTTGCGAATTGCCAGTGAGAGACGGGGGCGATGCAAACACTTCGGCGGCTTAGACTGGCTACTTGCTGGTCAGGCAATCCAATGATCGCTCAACTCTGTTTTTTACCAAGATTTTCCTTGGGAAGTCGGTTTCTTGTTCCTTGGCATGAGGCAAAACAGATTGTGTAAAATGCAATATACTACGCGGACGAGTGACATCGAGAAAAAGCAATCCTAATGGAAAAGGGCGAGGGGCGGTGAACGACGATTTTCTACCAAGTGCGAGTCTTCAATCGTTAAAAAAACGAGCGGGGATTCTGCGCGACATTCGCAAGTTCTTTGATGATCAGCATTTTTTCGAAGTCGAAACCCCTTTGCTGTCGCATGATACGGTAGTTGATCGTCATATCCATCCCATCAGCATATCCAAACAAGATGTCACGGGGGCCTCAGCTGACTCCGACGTTCGGTTTTGGCTTCAAACCTCCCCTGAGTTTGGGATGAAACGGATTGTTTCCGCTGGAGCAAACGCAATCTATCAGATTGGAAAGTCATTTCGCCAAGCGGAGGCTGGAGGCAGGCACAATCCTGAGTTTACGATGCTGGAGTGGTATCGAGTCGGTGACGATTTGAGATCAGGGATGCAGCTGCTGGCAGACTTGGTAGAGACAATTTTAGAATTGCCAAAAACGGAAATGGTATCGTATCGCGAGGCCTTTGTTCGATTCGCGTCGGTGGATCCGTTTGAAGGTTCGATCGATGAGATGAAATTAACGCTGGAAAAAAACAAGGTCGATATCGCTGGGATCAATGACTCTCAACGCGATACATGGTTAAATTTGGTTCTCTCAGAAATCATTGAGCAAAAACTGGGACGGGGTGCT
>JAQWLH010000231.1 GCA_029247405.1 Mariniblastus sp. | reverse complement strand
GGCACCCGGGGATCGTAAAATGGTGGATCGGATGATTTGCTGCCCCACCAGGCGCTAAACACCGCTCGTTTTCAATCAGCGAGAGGCTTTATCGGTGCCGTCAGTCTGATGTCAGCATCGTTCGGCTAAAAATGTTGGCTTACTCGACTTGCTTGGTCCGTCTGAGCCCCACAAAATAAGCTGGTAACGCAGTTCAGATGAGCTTAACCATTCGAAGATTCTCATGACTGAAAATAAACGCTTTCGATCCATTCTACTTTTTGGCCCGCCGGGTGTCGGCAAAGGAACCCAAGGAAAAATACTTGGGTCGGTCCCTGGATTCTTTCACCTATCGGTGGGTGACGTTTTTCGTTCGATCGATATCGGGTCACCGGAAGGAAAAGAAGTCTGTGCATTCACCTCGCAGGGCAAACTGGTCCCCGATGAGCTGACGATTCGGATTTGGAAGAAGGCTCTCGATGCCTATGTTGCACTTTCTTGGTTCAAGCCCCGCGAAGATCTTTTGGTTCTTGACGGCATCCCTCGCAACGTGGCTCAAACCAGCCTGATTAACGACAATATCGACATCCGCCACGTGGTGCACATCTCCTGCAGTGACGAGGAGGATATGATCCATCGGCTGCGACGTCGCGCCATTCGTGAAAACCGAGCTGACGATGCCAACGAAGAAGTCATTCGTCGACGATTTGATATTTACCGAGAACAATCCAAGCCAGTTCTCGATTGTTATCCACCGGAATTGATCAGCCACGTTGAAGCCAGTGGTTCACCCGCGGAAGTTTTGAGTGCAATCCTCAAAGCACTCATTCCAATTCAAAACGAACACTTCAAAAATGAGGATTAGCTTCACTCGGCGTTCAGGGTGAAAGCCCCCGACACGAGGGCCGGGCAAAATTGAAATCCCTCGTGAAGATGCAACCCGAAGAAAGATGGAAACTGAGCCGAAAAGAACTTGTCTAGTGAGACGTAAACCAACCCGGTTCGCGTGCCATAACAATTTTGAACTCGAAACGAACCGATTCTAGTTTGAGTTTTAGCCTGCCTACTTCCCCATGACATCCTTGCCCATGATTGGCCGAAGCACCTCAGGAATCGTTACACTTCCGTCTTCGTTTTGATGATTTTCCAAAATTGAAATTAAAGCTCGACTGAGCGCGAACGCAGTCCCGTTGAGGGTATGGACGAAATTAGTCCCTTTTTTGTCTTTTTGCTTATAGCGAATATTCAAACGACGAGATTGGTAGTCGGTGCAGTTTGAAGTGCTGGTCACCTCGCCCCACTCACCCGCGTCTCCCCGTCCGGGCATCCAGGCCTCAAGGTCATACTTTCGATACGCCGGCCCGCCCAAGTCACCCGTTGCCGTATCCACCACGCGAAAGGGAACCCCAATTGCATCAAACAAATCACATTCAATCTGCCGGAGCTCTTCATGGATTTCGTCGCTTTGCTCGGGCAATGTAAAGGCGAACATCTCGATCTTGGTAAACTGATGAACACGATAAAGACCTCGTGATGCTCTGCCTGCGGCACCGGCCTCGGTACGGTAACAATGGCTGATTCCACAGAGCTTGATCGGCAAATCGGTGTCCATCATCGTCTTGCCGCTATACAAACCGCCAAGCGTGATTTCTGCAGTACCAATCAACGAAAGATTCATATTTTCCACGCTATAAATCTGCGTTTCGGGCCCCCGCGGGTTAAATCCAATTCCCTCCAGCACAGAATCTTGCGCAAGATCAGGAGTGATCGTCGGCAAAAACCCTCGCTTACTCAATTCGCTGACGGCGAATTGCTGCAGTGCGAGATCAAGCAAAACTAAATCACCTTTGAGAAAATAGAAACCATTTCCGGTCGTTCGTGCCCCACCTTCAAAGTCGATCCAGTCATGCTTTTCCCCTAGCTCCAAGTGATCCAAAGGCTTGAAATTGAACCCACGCGGCTCGTGCTTTCCCCGAGCAAGCTCGAGGTTGGACTTATCATCAACGCCAACGGGGCAATCGGGGTGTGCCATATTGGGGATGAAGAGTTGAATCTGCCTTGCTTCATCATCCATTCGATCATGTTCGCCTTGGGCAGCATCTTTTTTGTCCCGCAACGCTCGGGCCTCGTCTTTCAATGACTCTCGCTCTGCCTCATCTTGAGCTTTTCCGATAAGCTTCGATCTCTCATTCGATGCGGTATTGAGTTCTTGCACTTCTTGCAACTTCTGTTTCCGAGCCGATTCGAGTTCGATAAACCGATCAACATCAACGGTAACATTTCGGTTAGCGCAGTTTTGCTTGACGGCATCGCCGTTTGCTAGGATATATTTTCGATCGAGCATGAGAAGGTTTCTCTTTGAGGTCTAGTTGGGTCTCGCCAATTTTGGGAACTGAACTTTCGCCAATTCGGCGTTAGTCTCAGATCGTTTCACTTGGGGCCGTATTCAATCAGAAGGGGCTAAGTCTTGATTTTTGCAATCTCGTCCCACAAGCAACAACTGGATTTGATTCCGCGATGAAAATCCTCGAGAGAGAACTTTTCATTGGGACTGTGCAAGTTGTCGTCATCCTGCCCCCAGCCCAATAGCAGTGTATCGATTTCAAGCATCTGGCTGAACTTGTTAACGACAGGAATGCTGCCACCAGATCTCACAAATACGGGTCGAGTTCCAAAACCTTGCTCGATTGCAGTTGATGCCGCCTCCATGAACGGACTATCCAACGAGAGCACAAACCCAGGGGCGCCATGAAACGGCTGAAAATCCATTTCAATGCCCGGCGGACAAAGCTCCTCCAGCATTTTCCGTAGACTTTCCTGGATCTCCTCAGGGTTCTGGTCGGGAACCAAACGGCAACTGAATTTTGCACCCGCTGCAGCTGGCAAAACAGTTTTCGCTCCCTCGCCTTGGTAACCACTCCAAAGTCCATTGATGTCAAACGTGGGTCGCCCCCATCGTCTTTCAATCGTCGTGTAACCCTTTTCACCGGCCAGTGCGTTGACTCCCAACTCCTCTCGGTACTCTTCTTCCGAAAATCCAAGGGAGGCGAATTGTTCACGTTCCCGCTCACTCAAATCCTGGACCTTGTCGTAAAAGCCTGGAATTTGGACTCGCCCGTCATTATCTATCAATGCCGCTAATATTTTGCACAGTGCATTGGCCGGGTTGGTCACCGTTCCACCGAAAGAGCCAGAATGCAAATCACGATTCGGACCGGTTAGGTTCAGCTGAAAATAGGTAATCCCTTTTAAGCCGTAGGTAATTGCCGGCTTTCCAGGTGCATACTGCGAGCAGTCACTAATGACAGCGATATCTGCGGCGAGCTTTTCCTTGACCGGCACTGCTTTGTCATATTCGCCGTTGAGGAACGCCTCCAAGCCCGCGCCGCCCGACTCCTCTTCACCTTCAATCAAAAACTTGACTTGAATCGGCAAATCACCCTTGGTTTTTAAATAGGTTTCGAGCCCAAAAACATGAGTAATCATCTGGCCTTTATCGTCGGTTGCCCCACGTGCGAAAACTTTTCCGTCACGAACACTCGGCTCAAAAGGAGGGGTATCCCAAAGCTCGTAAGGATCCGGAGGTTGGACATCATAGTGCCCATAAACCAGAACCGTGGGAGCCCCATCTACCGCGGGAGTTTCCGCATACACAAGCGGATGGCCACAGGTTTCGATCACTTCGGTTTCGAGTTCAAGTCCACGAAACTTAGTCGCTAACCAATCGGCAGCCTCGCGAACATCCTTGTCATAAGCGCTGTCTGTTCCAATGCTCGGCATTCGCAACCATTCGAACAGGTCCGATTCAAATCGGTCATGATTTTCGGTCAAATACGTGTCGAAATTCGACATCAGCAGGTCCTCAATAACACTTTTAAAAACATTTAATGATCGGCAGAGCTCGCAAAACTCCGCAATGAAACGCCCCATCGGCACTCAAGCAGGGAAACAAAAATCCAAGTGTCCCCACAGAAACTTTTGCTAGCCCAGCAGAAATTGGGTTTACCGCCTAAACTCCTGACTAGAGTAGGGTTATGGGTAACAATATAACCTTGACAGCTAATTTCGACTATGTAGCCATAAAATTCGGCGGTTAAAAAAAGGACCTTCAATGTCAGTCTGAAAAATTTGCCCAGCGGATTCGATTTGGCTTCAAAAATTTGCTTGTATCATCTGGCAATTTGGGTCAAATTACCTCATTCGTTTGGAACGATTTAGGAATAAGAGAAACGATCATGTCTGATCAAGGAACTGAGACTCTTACTGCCACCCCGGTCGCGGTACCCGAAAAAAAGAAGCATCGCCAAAATCAACGAAAACGCCAACCTCGGTATCATGTTGTACTTTGGGACGATGACGACCATTCATATGAATATGTCATCCTAATGATGCGCCAACTGTTCGGACATTCCTTCACTAGCGGCTACGAACTTGCTAAGATGGTCGACTCAGCGGGACGCTGTATTTGCTTGACAACCACGCGAGAACATGCCGAACTCAAGCGTGACCAGATTCACGCCTTTGGCATGGACTTTCTCATCGAAAGCTGCAAAGGCTCAATGTCAGCAAGCATTGAACCGGAAACCAGTGAGTAAATCAGCACGAGTAAACCGTTGGCCGCGAAATTAAAAACAGTAACACTTGGTTGCAAAGTCAACCAATACGAAACCCAGTACGTTCGCGAAGGCCTACTCAGCATCGGCTATTCCGATGCCGACAGTAATCAATCGGCTGACCTCTGCATTGTTAACACCTGCACGATCACCGGCGAAGGTGACTCCAAAAGTCGACAAATCATTCGACGCATGAACCGGGAAAACCCGGACGCCCGAATTGTTGTCATGGGTTGCTATGCGACTCGCGAACCTGAGGCTGTCGCAGCCCTTCCGGGGGTCGCCGAAGTCGTAACAGACAAACGCGAACTCCCCGACATGTTGGGCCGTTTTGGAGTCGTTGATATTCCCAACGGAATTTCCGGACTCAACAATCGACACCGAGCCTACGTGAAAGTTCAGGATGGATGCTTGCTAAGATGCAGCTATTGCATCATCCCCAAAGTCCGGCCGGACATGTTCAGTCGACCCATGCAAGACGTTCTCGATGAATGCAAGATTTTGATCGATCGAGGGTTTCGCGAAGTTGTTCTGACCGGCATCCACCTTGGACACTACGGTGTCGACTTCAATAAAGGGAAACCCAAATCGGATTGGACTCGACTTTCACATTTGGTTCAGGCAATCTGCGAACTTTCTCCTGATGTTCGAGTCCGAATGTCCAGTATCGAAGCGACAGAAGTCACGCGGGAATTGATCCAAGTCATGAAAGACTATCAATCGCAAATCTGTCCGCACTTGCATGTATGCCTTCAAAGCGGCAGTGATCGTATTCTACGACGCATGAAACGACGCTGGACGCGGCAACACATTATTGACCGCTGTGAACTCGTCAAAAACGAACTTCATTTGCCCGCATTTACAACCGACGCAATTGTTGGATTTCCAGGCGAAACAGAAGCCGATTTTGCGGATACCGTGGACGCGTGTCAGCAAATTGGGTTTTCAAAAATACACATGTTTCCCTTCAGTCCTCGGCGGGGTACGCCTGCTGCCGAGATGTCTGAACAAATCCCAAAGGCGATCAAGCAAGAGCGGGGCAGGGCACTGCTCGAATTGGAAAAAACACTGCAGCAAGAATACTTCCGCGAATTAATTGGCCAAAACCTACAGCTTTTAGTTGAGAACGTTGACGCAGAAGGCTGTGCCTCGGGCACTTCATGCCGATATGCACCGATCCGAGTTCACGCCCCTGAGGCAGCGGAAAATTCGCTGATCAATGTGGAGATTGTTGAAATCGGCCAAGATGCCCTGCTGGGTCAGGTGCAATCACTGCAGGCCTGAAAAGCCACTCTTTAACGGGTGACTCCAGAGTCCACCTTGGCAACAACGAACAAAAAAACGCCTCCGGGTTCTCCCCAAGGCGTTTTAATATTGGAAACTAAAAACTCGATTACCAACCATTGAGAGCGACGGTTTTGGGATCCTCTAAACCGAGCCTCTTCATTTTCTTGTACAGAGTTGTTCGATTGACCCCGAGTTGGTCAGCCGTTGCGTTGCGATTCCAGTTGTTCTCACGAAGACATTGTAGAATGATCTGTCGCTCAGGTCCCTCAAGGGCCTGCTTCAATGATTGACGGACTCCTGACGGAGCGATGGTCATGGTATTGCCGCCACTAGCGCTGATATGAGCTGGCAAATCCTGAACCCCTAGTCGTGGCCCACTGCCAAGTAAAACGGCACGTTCGACAATGTTTTGCAACTCTCGTACATTTCCTGGCCAACGGTAATCTTGCATTGCCTGCATCGCCAATTGATCAAAGCCTTCAATCTGCTTGTTCTCTTCTTCGCAAACCTTGCCGAGAAAGTGCTGGGCAAGCATTGGAATATCCGAAGGCCTCTCTCGAAGTGATGGCAATTCGATGTTGATCACATTGACTCGATAGAAAAGGTCTTCACGAAATCTACCCTCGGCCACTGCCTGCGAGAGATCCTCGTTCGTCGCCAGAATGACACGCGTGTTAACTTTGAATGTTTGTGATCCCCCCACTTGCTCAAACTCAAGCTCCTGAAGCACGCGAAGCAATTTGACTTGAAGTCCTGGTGAGGCGGTACCAATCTCATCAAGGAATATCGTCCCACCATCAGCCTGTTTGAATTTACCAACTTTGTTGCCAGTTGCTCCGGTAAAGGAACCAGCAACATGACCAAACAGCTCACTTTCGAGTAGATTTTCAGGTAACGCACCGCACGCCACCTCAACAAAGGGGGCCTTTCGGCGATTGGATCTCTGATGAATCGCACGAGCAATCAGTGATTTTCCTGTTCCACTCTCACCGGTAATTAAAACCGTCGCTTTCGTGTCAGCAATGCTGTCCACCATATCGTAAGTTTTTTGCATTCGAGCGTCGTTGCCAATGATACTGTCGCGACCAAACCGTTGATCAAGCTGTGTTTTGAGTTGCTCATTTTCCTCAAGTACTTGTTGCTGAGACAAAGCACGATCGAACGCCATTAATATTTCGTCGTCAATCAAAGGCTTCGTCATCAGATCGAAAGCCCCCGCACGAATCGCTTCGATTCCTGTATCGAGAGTTGCATATCCAGTCATCAATAAAACAACAACGTGGGGATGGTGCTTTTGGCATTCAGCAAGTAGATCCATACCGTCTTCGTCGCCCAACCGTAAATCGACCAACGCCAATTCGTAGGCCCGTTCACTCAAATATTTTCTCGCTTCGGTCAAGTTCGAGGCAAGCGATACGCGGTAGCCGAGGCTTACCAGCCAAGCACCCATCGATTCAAGCAAGTGTCGATCGTCGTCAACGAGAAGAATTTGCCGGGTTTTAGAGTCACTGGTTTTCATTATTCATTCGCGTCTAAAAACATGAAAAAGGGACACACCTTGGACAACTCCGCGATCCTATTTTTGATTCGTAGTGGTTTCCACCACGAAGCTGTCCGCTCACACCAGATTTTTCTCGTATTGAAATATCAACGTGCGATTCCATTTGTGTACTATGTTTATTTAGGTCACCATTAAAGTTAAGCAGCAGCAATTGGGACGAGAATGACGATTTTGGATCGGATTTCAGAATGTTCCGAATATTCTGATTTGCCTGATTTGAATCTGTCTGAAAATTCGTTAGATTCGAACTAGCTGAGACCATAAGTTGTTATTCATTCGAGACTTAACACCCCGAAAGGGAACAAAGCCGAACGTTGTTCATAACTGATTTGCCAGTCTTTTTTAAAACGACGCGCAAATGAGAAAGCAATTCCTTCAACGAAACAAGAGAAAATGCCTGTGAAGATTTTTGTCGCGGATGATCAACCGATTGCTCGCGAAGGGATACGCAAGGTTGCTCAAGATGCGGGAATGGAAGTCGTGGGACATGCAAATACAGTTGACAATATTGTCAACACTGTTAGTGATTTCTCTCCCGCCGTCCTTGTTACGGAAGTCCGCTTAGGCGGACAAGATGCGCTCAAGTCTCTGGAAAAATTCACGGGACATGAGTTCAAAATGGTTGTGTTTACCGCCTACACTAATCCAACCAATATTGCTCGTGCGGCCGCTTTAGGTTGCCACGACTTCATTTTTAAAACCTCGCCCAGCGAACTATTAGTCGCGGCGATACGCAGAGCTGCTTCAGGCGCACCGACGCCGCTAGACAGCCTACTCACCAAAACCAAAACACGTATGCGGCGCGCCAATTCAGATACCTCCAGCCCGCTCACCAACCGTGAAACACAAGTGCTTCGACACGTCTCGATGGGCTTAAGCAATCGCGAAGTCGGCAAATCACTCGGAATCAGCGTCGAAACCGTTAAAGAGCACGTGCAAAACATCTTGCGAAAATTAGACGTCAATGACCGAACGCAAGCCGCCGTTTGGGCACTAAGAAATGAAATGATCTAGCGATATACAGGGATCCATTCATTTGAAAGCCTGATGACGATAGATTGAATGATCCCCTAACACGGAACTTGGCTCTGCCAGATTGGCGGCAATATCTATTTCCTTCGGGGAACGCTAAGTGCCTCGAAATACCGTTTCATTCTGGCATTGAGTGCTTGCAAGTCCCCGCCGAATGATTTAAAGAATGCAGCAGCTCGACGCTTGGAATCAAATCCTTGAAAATCCGTCCTCTCCCCGTCGGCCTTCAAAAATGCCTGGTATTGAGACGGCATCTTTTCACTGAGGTAAAACGTCAATCCCCACGAAAGCGCGTAAGCGAGCTCAGGATCAGTCCGAAATATTTGGTCGGAGACCACTAAATCAGCAAGTTTGTTTCTAACTTGATCGGCCGCGTAATAAGACTTGAGAACGATCAAGCGGTCCCGATTAATCCTGTCGCTGAGTTGTGCGTGGTACAAGGAATTATTGACTCCTGGAGCCTCAAACATCATCGCAAGGCCTTCACTGATCCAACGCGGCACCGGCGCGTAGCGACTGTGAATACCGGTATTGAAAGCCGTTTGGTGGGTTGCTTCGTGGATGATCGTGTGGGCATTAAACAACCAATCGCTACTTTTTGATTTGCTGCCACCGGTTTGATCGTAAGTAATAATTCGATTGCTGTTGGGCGAGTAGTACCCAAGCACTCGGCTGTCATAGTCATGGTACTTTCGCAGAAATCGGTCAAAATCTTTTCTCGATTTGAGCACGACCGCAACCATCGGGAATTCTGGATCCGTCAGCTTAAACCCACGCTTAAAAAAATAAGCATGGAACTGGGCGTACAGCTTCTGAAAAGGCATTGCCCAAACGTTGTACGAGCCATGCGGATGGACAACCACGAAATTTTCGGTGATAGAAACCTGATATTTGCTTCCGAATTCCTTTTGGAGTCGCACTCGTAGCTCATCTTTTGAATAGGGTTTAAACCCGTCTTTGATTTTGGAGAAGTCCTTTCTTGATCTGACGGGCAAAGTACTGACTCGGCCATCTCTGCGCAACAACAGCATCTCTTTACCATCCCACGTCATTGGCTTCCCAATGTATGCTTTACTGTTGTGGGAAACCTTTATCGTTAAATCGGTATTCGGCGATTGGGCACAGACCGCCCCAACGAACAGGAGGACCAGTGAGTGCACCAGTGCGCTATAGATTGACTGCAAAAACATCAGAAACTGCCCAACAAAAGAGTTCGGTGGCCCGCAAAGTCTAGTTCATAAATCTGCTGGTTCGGTAAGCAAAAAAACGTTTCCCTTAG
>JAQWLH010000186.1 GCA_029247405.1 Mariniblastus sp. | reverse complement strand
CGAAAGATCTCTAAATCCTCAAGGTGCTCACCGGTTCCGATAAATCGAATCGGAACACCCGTCACCTGCTTGACCGAGAGCAATGCACCACCACGAGCATCACCGTCAAGCTTTGTCATGACGACGCCATTAAGCTCAAGCGCTTCGTGAAACGCTCCAGCACTTTTGACGGCATCCTGACCTGTCATACCGTCAACGACGAGAAAGACGTGATCGGGCTGAACTTTCCGATCGATATTCTTCAACTGCTCCATAAATTCCTGGTCGATTGCCAGCCGACCCGCAGTATCAAGGATCACAACCGGAATATTTTCGGCTTTCGCTTTGGCTACAGCTGCCAAGCAAACTTTAACAGGATCCTTCTCTTCTTTGTCACTGTAGACAGCCGTGCCAAGTTGTTCTCCAAGCACGTGCAGTTGGTCGATCGCCGCTGGTCGTTGAAGGTCGGCCGCACAAAGCAATGGCTTAATGTTGGCTTTTCGGTCCAACAGTTTGGCAAGCTTACCGCAGGTTGTTGTCTTACCGGATCCCTGCAAGCCACACATCATAATAATGGTGAGTGGTTTATCGAACCGAAGTTCGTCGTCAACCGGCCCCAGAATATCAACCAGTTCGTCTCGAACGACCTTCACCAATTGTTCGGAAGGTGCAAGCGATAACAGGACCTTTTCACCTAACGCCTGCTCTGTGACATTATTCATGAACGAACGCACTACATCGATGCTAACGTCAGCTTCGAGAAGTGAGGTTTCGACCAGTTTCAAACCTTCGCGCATGTTGGCTTCGGTCAGCTTGCCTTTGCCGCGAATCGTTTTGAATGCACCCTTGAGGCCGTCTTGTAGTGAGTCGAACATCGATACGATCTGTCTTTGGAATGAGTACGTCGCAGGTCAATTTGTCAGTAATAAAGACCGTTGACAGCGTGTAATTAGCTTAAACCCCGAATTGTAGCTCAATTTAGCTTATCTGTAAGTGCTGATTATCGCGCGTCCAGATTGGTCTTGGTCGTTTTTTAGGGGGTCGGATAAAACGGAGTCTGTCGAAGGAGGGCGGACGACGATATCCGCGTTGAATTTGAGAGCTTATTTGTCTGGAGGATTGCGATGCGAACGGGTTCATTTTCCATTCTGGGTGATTCGATTAAATTTTTGGTCTCAATGATGGCCCCCTGTTCGTTGGCATTTTGGATGGCCGCATCCATGTCTGGGATCGTCAACGCCCAGACTCGGATTCAAGCCGATCCAGTCTTTGAAAACCCGGTAGAACCCTCACCCTTGTCGCAATATTCCGTTGACGGCGGATTTTTTGGACAAGCCTCTAACATTGCAAAACCAGATTTCCAAGCAATCCAATCTGCAGAAGTCCTCATTTCAAAACGTGTTGACTTGGCCCCGACGCTGCAGAGGTACGCAGCACTTAAAAACTGTTCTCTAAACGAAGCGTTTTTAAAAACAGCCTCTTTTCTTCGAATGTTTCCTCACGACCAACTTGATACACGGACTTATGGTGCCTCGGCCTACTACCGGATCGTCGCTAAAGATGTTTATCAGATTACGGCTCCAAAAAAATTCTTCGCTCGACTCCCCGCACAATTAAGTTGCGTCGAAAATGGAATCCGGCACGTCGAGTTAAAGATTCATTTTGTTTCAATTCCCGTGGACGACAAAATTGACATCCAAGACTATGTGCTTCCTGGTAGCCATCTCGCCTTCAACAACAAACTTCCACAGGCAAAACCAGTTGCCACCCAAGCGACCTACCGTAATGAGGGGCAAGCGAAAACTCTCTCTCCTCTCGACAGCGGCACCATGGTGAGCGCCTCTGAGACCGTCACCAAAGCTTATCCAACATTCATGGCACGCATGGATAAGACAGGAGTTGCAGCTTTCCTCAAAGAGGTCAGGAGCGATTCAAGTCGAACCTTGACTCAATCCCCCACCGTTCGCGCCATCCCAGGGGATCCGCTAAGTATTTCCGATGGTTCGACTCGACCGTTTGTCGTTGGAGTTAATCGCATCGACGGAAATTTCGCCATGGCTCATCGCCCCATCGTCCAGTCTATCGAAGAGGGCGCGATGTTAAAGATACGAGCCAAGGGACAAAACGGAAAAATTAGAATTGATAGCGATCTTGCTTTGAGTCAGATCGAAAGCGTTAGCAATTTTGCTTACAAGGATATCAAAAATGAGCTTGCAGAAACGGTGACCGTGCAAGTCCCCGAGCACAGACTCAAACAAGTCCACTTATCAACCCTCGTTGATGAAGGAAAGACAATCTTCATTGAGGCCTTTGGACCCAGCAAAGTCCAATACCTCTTGCCAAAGAAACCGCTTGAACCAGAGGTCAAATTGGGTGAACGCGAGATGAGAACGATCATTATGGTCACCCCGAAATGGGTCAATGTGGATGATCCAAACATGGGCCGAAGGCAGTAGGTGGCAGCTCGAAAGCCTGCCTTTTTACACCCCGTTGGCTACCCCGAGCGTAACAGATCCTGTCTTTTGAGAACGCCGGCCAAAATGAGAACTTAGGGACCGTGAGATCATCTATTCGTGCTTCGTTTTTCTAATGACTTGGCTGACGAGATACGGCATACCGTGCAAGCTGCGTCCTGCACTCAAAGCAATTGTTTGATACGCTAGAGCCTGTGAATTTCGCTCGCAATCATTTAACTGCCCCTACCCGAACGGGTCGCTTGTTCATGATCAACTCAGACTTTGAAGCCATTATTTTCGACTGTGACGGAACGCTCGTCGATAGTGAGCCAATTACCGTAAGCACGCTCGTTGAGCATGTCGCAGAATTTGGGTTAAAACTGGACTATGAAGAAGCTCTAGCACTCTTCATTGGGCGCGACATGCCGATGATTGTAAAAGTGCTCGAAGAACGAATTGGACAACCATTACCCCCCGGATTCACCGAAGAATTTCGTCATCGACAAGCTGCAGCATTGCAATCATCTTTAAAGTCGATCCCCGGGGCTCATCAACTTTTGGGTTCAATCACTAAACCATTCTGCATCGCTTCAAATGCACCGAGGCGTAAAATCGAATTAAACTTGAAGGTAACCGGCTTACACGAGTTTTTCGACAGCGAGCGTGTCTTTAGTGCTTACGACATCGAGTCATGGAAACCCAACCCGGATTTATTTTTGCATTCTGCTGCCAAAATGGAGATCGAACCTTCGCGGTGCGTTGTGATTGAAGACAGCCTGGCCGGGATTCAAGCTGGAATTGCGGCGGGAATGCAAACGATTGGCTACGCTCATTCAGCCCAAGTCAAACCGACTTGCGAAGTCCCTTTTGTACACTGCTTAAGTGAACTGATTGAAGTGCTTTCCTAACTTATTTAAGCGCGTCACCACCTAAATTTGCAATCCGCGACCAGTTGGTCAAAGATAGTACAAATCTTGGACCCCCTGTGAGCCATCCATGAAACCGATCTCCCAGCTTTCGATACTCGCTTTCGTCATAACAGCGATCCTTCCACTAAGCGGATTTGCTGAACAGCCTAAAAAACGTCGGCCAAATATTCTGTGGCTTGTCGGCGAGAACCTGAAACTTGATTTGGGGGTCTATGGCGCAAAAAACGTCAAGACGCCGAATCTGGATAGTTTGGCGGAAAGGGGTCAAAGATATACACGCGTGTTTTCCACTTCCCCTGTTTGCGCACCCAGTCGCTCGGCTTTCATGGTAGGCATGTACCAAACCACGACTGACATGCACCATATGCGGTCGCATCGAAGCGATGACTACCGCCTTCCAGAAGGAGTACGCTCGATCACACATCGACTCAAGGACGCGGGTTACTTTACAGCGAATATCAAGCACATAGGTGATAAAGAAGTTGGAACCGCGAAACTTGATCTCAACTTTGTCAATGAAGGCGATGTCTATCAATCCAATGATTGGTCAGCACTCAAGGACAACCAACCCTTCTTCGCTCAAATTAATATGCCAGAAAGCGAATACGATATCTACGATCGTCAGACGTGGAAGCACCCTCGTGTCGAGTGGTATGGCGAAAAAATGCATCCGCAAATCGCAAATGAATCAAATGTTACACCGCCTCCGTACTATCCCGATCATCCGATTGTGAAACAAGAATGGGCACGGTACTTAAATACGATTTCTGGAATGGATGTTAGGATCGGCTGGATCCTTGAGCAACTCAAAAGCGACGGACTAGCTGACGACACCATTATCGTTTTCTTTGGCGACAATGGGCGAATGGAACCGAGGGGCATTCATTGGATTTGGGATACCGGAATCCACGTCCCCATGATCATCCATTTCCCCAAAAATGTTGCTCCCCTCGAAGGGTATTCGGTCGGTGGCGTGAATGACGAAGTCATTAGCCTTTTGGATTTGACCGCGACCACCCTCGAAATGGCAGGTTTGGAAATCCCCAATTCGATGCAAAGCCGCTGTTTTCTTGGAGAGAACGCAATGTCACCCCGAAAATTCGCATTCAGCGCAAGAGACCGTATTGATGAAACAGAAATCAGAATGCGAAGCGTACGGGGAAAACAATTTCACTACATACGAAATTACACCGAGGGTGCTGGATTTGCGTCGTTGAACCGCTACAAAGAAAAATGCTTCATGATCAAGCCGTTAATGCGAAAAATGCTTGCGGCGGGAACGTTGACCGGGCCGGCGAAAGCATTGATGGCTCCCATGCCGTACGAGTCTCTCTATGACACAACAGCCGACCCTCACGAAATCAACAATTTGGCAAACGAACCGAAGTATCAATCAATCCTGCTTGAGATGAGAACGGCATTGGACACCTGGGAGGCCGAAACGCGTGACCGCGGCCAAATTCCTGAAGCCCGAGAGATCGTCGCTCCATTTGAAAAGGAAATGCACGATTGGTTTGGCACACCCGACTGGTATCAAAAAAGATAAGGCCTCGCCAACGAACCCTTACGAGAGCTTTTCACAACCGCTCAGTCGGGCGTTGCTTGAAGGATTTCGAAATTCAATCACGGGCTTACCTCATTTCCCCTCCCTGACTGGCTGAACTCAGGTTTACCGACGCCACGTCTACACTGCAGAATTTGCGCCAACACTCTCACGTGAGAAGCCCATGAGAAATATCTGATTCGGTGCCGGAAGCGTATCAATTCCTACAAAAGAGGAACAAACATCAAATCGTTTAGTCACTTCACTCAAGAACCCGGCCACCCACCTCCCGACTGATCGTCACCTTGCGAAAGCCCCAGCCACAAGGGAATGTCTTTGTCTGCTGGTGACCACAAATTTTTCAAGCATAATATCAACTTCTAGTAAGCTGCTCCTGACCGCTCCCAGAGAAACACCATGCTCAATCGACGTCGCCTCCTAAAAGTTCTCACGGCATCAGGCATTGGTACCGCTCTCTTTCAACGTTCCGCTGCCGCGTCAATCGTTGCGGCTGATGAGATAAGCGTGCAAGCAATCAAACAGGCCGAGTGGATCAGTGAACTTGAATTAACTGATGAACAACGTGAAGAAATTGTTGGAATCGTCAATAACGCTGCGGGGCGAATGGCGGATCTTCGCAAGATGAAGTTGAACGCCGACACGCCAATGGCCATTCACTTTGCTCCGACCTACGATCAACCCCAGGTCTCCTCCTTGAGTCGTTCAGCCGAACCTCGCCAAGCATCAGTCATCCAACTCCCCTCTTCGGAAAAGGACATTGCATTTCTTCCTGTTCATCGACTCTCGTGGTTGGTTCGGACCCAAACCATTTCCAGCGTTGACCTGACAAAAATCTATCTACGCCGCCTTAAAAAATATTCTCCCATGCTTCGGTGTGTCGTAACCTTGACCGAAGAATTAGCCATGGAACAGGCGTCGCGCGCTGACGCAGAAATTTCAAGTGGACGATACAGAGGGCCGCTTCATGGCATCCCCTGGGGTGCAAAAGATTTAATCGCCGTTAACGGATACCCCACCAGTTGGGGCATCCCCCACCTCAAGGACCGGGAACTCGACCAGTCAGCAACCGTCGCAAAACGATTAGAGGACGCTGGTGCAGTATTGTGTGCCAAACTTTCTTTAGGTGCATTGGCGCAAGGTGACCGTTGGTTCGGCGGAAAAACACGATCACCATGGAACCCACAGATCGGTTCAAGCGGTTCATCAGCCGGCTCCGCATGCTCTGTTGTCGCAGGTTTGGTTGCCTTTACGCTAGGCTCGGAGACATTGGGGAGCATCATTTCACCCTCCATTCGCTGTGGAGCCTCTTCGCTACGGCCAACCTTCGGGCGCGTCAGCCGCGCTGGCTGCATGCCGCTCTCATGGTCACTCGACAAAATTGGACCGATATGCCGTACGGTTGAAGACTGCGCATTGGTTTTTGACGCAATTCATGGAACGGACGACCGCGACCCAACCGCCGGCAGCTTTGAATTTGAGTGGCCAACACGTCAAAAACTTAAAGGCCTCAAAGTCGGATACACCCAGAGCCGACGCTCTCAACCTAAGGAAGAACGCGCCGACCTTGCTCTCTTCCAATCTCTTGGCTGCGAATTAGTCGAAGTCAAATTACCATCGGTCGAGTCCTTCTTACCTCTGATCGCAATTATTGATATCGAGGCCGCCTCTGTTTTTGATGGATTACTCCGAGCCGGCCACACCGACGGCTGGAATTCTTGGGATGAAGATTTCCGTGCAGCTCAATATGTCTCCGCGGTCGACTACGTTCGCGTTCAACGGGCAAGAACAGTTTTGATAAAGGAATACAGCAAAGCCATTGAGGGCGTTGACATTCTGGTAAATGCAAACGATTTAATTCACACCAATTTTACCGGACACCCCCAAGTCGTGATGCCAGTCGGCTATTCCAATCAAAGAGGCGGTAAATCACCGATACCTTGTTTGCTAACCGGGCAGCTCAACCAAGACGAATTATTACTCTCAATTGCCAATCAGTTCCAAGACAAGCAAACCGCACACCGCGAACATCCAGAGCTTGATTCTTGGGTCACAAAATTTGAAGATGGCGAATTAGAGGACAACTGATTAGCGAGCGAAACAAATTATTCGACGACAATTCCATCATAGTCGGCTTCCGGGGCAGGAAACTGTGGATCCATTTCTTCGAGCGTCGCGCGAAGCAATTCGCTGACCACTAGGTTTCGGCACCATTTTTTATCGGACGGAATGATATGCCACGGTGCCACCTCAGTGCTGCAATTCTCCAGACAGGCTTCGTAAGCGACCTGATAGTCCTCCCATCGTTTTCGCTCATCAAGGTCACCTACGTTAAACTTCCAATGCTTCGCGGTGTCATCCAAACGAGCTTGCAACCGCTCCCTTTGAGTCTCTTTGCTAATGTGAAGAAAACACTTGACGATCTTGGTCTGCGTCGAAGAAAGTAATTTTTCAAAATCGTTGATCAACTCATACCTTGGCTGCCAAGTGGACTCTGGAACAAGCGAATGAACTCTCACAATTAAAACGTCTTCGTAGTGTGATCGATTAAAGATTCCGATGTTTCCTCGACGAGGGACGGTTCGATGAATTCGCCAGAGAAAATCGTGATCCAGATCCTCTTCAGAAGGTTTTTTAAAAGACACCACCTGGCAACTGGTGGGATTCATCCCTTTCATCACCGAACGAATGGTTCCGTCCTTACCGGCAGTATCCATCCCCTGCAGGACCAGTAAAATCGAGCGTTTGTTTTCGGCATAAAGCTTTTTTGCAAGCTCCGCCATCACGACCGCATTTTCCTCAATCCTTTTGTAAGCTGATTTTTTCTTGTACCCCGTTCCCTCGATCGAACTGGGAATGCTGCGCAGATCAACTTTAACACCGGGCTTGACGGTATACGGTGCCAAATTATTTGTAGTTGTCATACTGAAACGAATGTTGAAATTATTAAATTGAAATGACTAGAAATGGTTTATGAGAGCTCGCCAGAAAAAATTCCTTGGCTTACCTGAAAGCTCCGGGCTTGGACAACTCAGTTAAAAACCCGAGATACTGAGACATTGCAAATACGACAACGAACAAGACGAGCCCAGCGACAAACAACATCATCAGGA
>JAQWLH010000180.1 GCA_029247405.1 Mariniblastus sp. | reverse complement strand
AACTGGGGGGGGCGATTGGTAATCGCCAAGGGCATTTGGCTGTTCGAAATGCTGAGCTTAACCTTGTGAGAGCTAGAGCTGTGCTTAAAGAGCAAAAGCGGCAAATTCTCCACGATTTGAATGCAGCCTTTACCGAAGTTGATCGCTCGATGGAGAGCTTGAAGACCAGCTACAACTCTCGTGTTGCTGTATTTGAAGAGCTCGAGCCGAAGCGGAAACGTGTCAACGAGGGACAGGATCAAGTCTTCTTCTTACTCGATGCGGAACAACGAGCAGCGACGGCGGAAAGTGCTGTTCACCGGGCTGTCGCCGACTACAACAAAGCGTTGCTTAACTACGCTTATACTGCAGGGGGGTTGCTCAGTCGGTATAACATTCAGTTAACCGAAGGTGAGTGGTCGATGGCCGCTGAAAATAATGCGATTCGAAAAGCACCACGATACGAAAACCGAGACATTAAACGCTGCGATGACACGTCCCCTGTTAGTACTGGAACGTTCAATCAGTCTGGTCGGAAATTGGGGTCTGACGTCGTTTTGGGTGCGAGTCAAGATATGAAATTGCCAGGAGCTGGGAGCGGAACGGATCCAGCGAGTCCGCCACAACAGAACGAAAGTCTAAAATCAGACGCTACGCCGGCACTTGGAGCAAAGCTTGAAGATGCGTCGAATCGGTCGGGTTTCGAATTTGCCAAACCGTCGATGACCGCAAAAAAATATTTTGAAAAGCGATTCAAGAGAAGGTAAATCGCGGTCTAGTCTATTCAGGCGGCGGTTTGTATCCGAGAGGCGAGACACTCTCGAGTGAGAATTCTTTTCGTGATAAAGCGACGTAGTTTAGGCCAATTGCGACTTGGGCGCCCTCGGAGACACGTTGCCCGTTCTCGTCGAGCCGGGCGTTCATCGTGGCTTTTTTCCCACTGTGGCAAATGGTTTTGATTTCGCCGAGTACATCAGCCCAAGCAAGTAAGTATTTGCTCCCCTCAAAAGGCTCTCCGCGAAAATCGGTTCTTAATCCGTAACAGAGAACCGGGATGCCAATTTGGTCACAAACGAGCGTCAGCTGAAGGACCTGCTTACTACTGAGAAATTGAGCTTCGTCGATAAAAACGCAGGCGACCGCTGATTTTTTTTGTTCCGATCGAATATGGTCAAACAGATCGAGGTCGGCAGGAAAAGCGTAGGCATCCCGGGTTAATCCAATTCGAGATGAAATCTTGCCAACGCCATCACGATCATCAATCTGCGGCGTAAATAAGAGGATGCGCATCCCCTGCTCTTCGTAGTTGTGCGCGGCTTGAAGCAAGGTCGTGCTCTTACCGGCATTCATCGCCGAGTAATAAAAGTAAAGTTTCGCCATTGCAATATTCGAGCAAGAGTTCCATTCGTCGAGGTGGCGAATGTTCATCGTTTTCAAGTTGTTAAAATACCAATCGAGACTGATTCATTCTAACAATTTCGTCGGATCGGAAGAAGCGCCCCATAAAAACAGATCTCAATTTCTTGAATTGAACGAATCACCCAGAAATTGGTTTCACCGCTGGCAAGCTTGTGGGATTTTCCATGCAAATGGTTTAAAGCTGGGGCAATCCGGCCCGGTTCTCAGTTGGACGCTGGTCCATGAAAGAGTTCAGGTTCGGCTCTTTTTTCTTGGGAGTGAGGAATGCCGAAATGAACGCAATAAAACCGATGATTAAAGAAATCACTCCGGCCACGGCACTGATTCTAAACGATATTTTCCCCAGCAGTGGGTTTGATGTTTCAAAGCCGTAGTGCAAGATTGGGGAATGCTCAATGTCCATGTTCTTGTATTTTGTTGCAAGATCGGAATAGGCATCCCGCTTCAGTTTCTGACGGGACGGGAAGAAATCCAAATCCAATTTTCCATCGGATATGAGTTGCTTGAATTCGGCTTTGCTGTCAATGCTCTTGAAGCAAACGATTGCGGACTTGTAGCCGTAATTTACCCGCTTGAGATGGTTGGGAAACAACGGAATAATGATTTGATCCAATTGGTCGTCCTGATTTTCGTCCAACTTATAAAAAGCTTTTCCCGGCACAAAGTCAGTAAGCAAGATGCGAGTTGGAGTTAAATGTTCTTCAAGAATAAAGTCTTCGCATTTCGTGACAACAGCCTCGACCTCGTGTTTTTCCGCAATGTTATCGACCCTGTTGCTTAAGACACCAACGATGGCGCACAACGTTGCGCAACAGAGGCACAAGAGGATGATGAATTTACGGATCATAATTCGAACGTTTTGAAGAGGTTATTCTCAGACGTCCGTAAATATAGGTTTTGATTTACGTCGGATGGACGATTGTCAAATAAATCAGGAGATCTTCTGCGTTCGGTTGTAGGGGTCGCACTGACTAGCAAGGCAGATTTTAGTCGGGGAGTTGAGCGATGGGGAGCAACGGATCGAGTTTGTGAAAATCTCGATGGTTCTCGCCATTTGGATTAGCTGAGGTTTTTAATTGGCATCAGGTCCTGAATCGTCGTCGCTCTTTTTTGCGGTCATATCGAGAATCGTCTGGATGAACTCGTTTTTCCGCGATTTTTTTTCCTGCTCACTCAGAAGCTTTCGGAGTGTATCAAATCGTTTGTTGATGTAGCCGAGTTCTCTTGCATCGGATGTTTGTGTCAGTAGCATGCTTTTGTCCTCGCTCATTCGATTTTTAAAATCTGTTGGCGATTCCAGCTCCTGAAGTTCAGTCAGTTTTGCTTTCGCGGTGGTCGCATCTTTGGCTTTGATGGCGGCATCGATTTCTGTTTCAAAAACCTCGCGTTGAATCACCAGTCCGAGAATTTCATTTTGCAATCCTTGGATGACGCCCTCGGAAAACAATCGGGTTTCATCATTGGGAAGTGTCGTTGAGACGGATTCGTATAATCCGGGCATGATGGGGAGCCGTCGGAGGACTCGAGATCCACGTTTGACGTAGACAATTAATAGCCCTTCTTCGCTGGGTTTAACCTCGAATCCACCTCTCCAATTTGTTTTTCCTAAGAACTCGGATTTTTCTTCAATGCTTGCGCCCGGTCGGCGCGACCAGATTTCAAATCCCTCAAGTGGTTGTGGGTCTTTTTCGGATGAATACAAATACAGAGTGGTTGGTTGTTGCGGTGGGCGAATGACTAATGCCAATTTTTGAGCACGCTTGCTCTTGCGTTGTGCCAAGGGGGCTCGATGGTACGACTCGATCGACGCCCGTAAAACTGCTTCATCTTGAGCGTTGACAGTAAGGTAAGTGAATTCGATAGGTTCGAGGCGAACCAGATTTCCCTTGCGATCGGTCCGGCGAATTACCGGTAAAAAACGGTCGTCATCTTTGATATAAACGGGCGACCCTTTGATGGGACCGGCAACCCATTCAAACAGCTTCTTCTGGGTGATTTGATCAGGATTTTGAGCTGGTTTATCTTCACTTGGGGCTTGTGAGTTCGCCTCGTTTGTTGCGGCTTCACGAGGCGGAGAGTCAGACGGTTCAGTTTCAGTTCCTGCTGCTTCGGTCGTAACCGGGGAATCCGGAAAAAAAGAGTCAGTTTTTTCCAATTGTGATTTCAGCGTAATTCGTTTTCTCCGTGTGCGAACGCAACTTTGCACTCCACGAATCTGCATGACGACTTCGTCCTTGATGCGAGTTTTTCCCTTCGCGTCAACGTAAGTTAATTCCTGGATTCGGTCGATTTTGGCTATCGGCATAAAGGCCACTGTGATTGCGTTCATCACAGCTTGACCAAGGTTGGAATGTTGGGCAAGTTCGCGTCGGACAATGGGGCCCCACTGCTGAGTTTGTACATCAAATTCGCGAACTCGTACGAGAGTGCTGCCTGACTCAGAGGCCACGCAAACGATCATTAATTTATCGTAACCCTCAAGAGACTTGAGCTCTCCAACTCCTTGGAGTTTATCGGGACGATTTAAATTGTTCAAAAATCGGTAACGCCATCTCGAGGGGGCTAACCCGGTCGTCAGATCCCAACCGCTTGGGTCAATCATTTCGGATCTTTGCGTGACATCGAGTGCAACTTGTTTGTAAACCGAGTTGAGTTGCGGTGAACCGTCTAGGCAAAACCAAACAGCAACCGAATAGGGGCGATATTCCCAGGCTCGATTTTCTGAGCCCATTAGATCCTGATCAATGAAATCGGGGACAAACGGTTGCTCTGGTTTTACTTTAGTTTCGGCCTCATTTTCCGCGTCGCTGGACTTATCTTGTTTCGAGGACGTCGGCTTGGATTGTGACGCAGGTTCTTGGGCATGGATTGAGTCATTCGACGCAACGCTACCGATCCAGAACAGGCCAAGCAGGATCAGACCGGTGGCGATGACGTGACAGGTCTGGCGCTGAAAAGTTGGTTGGGTACCCATGAGGTTTCGTCTTGGATGCAAGTTGATCATTATTTCTTGGGCTGCTCTTCCTGTTCGGCAGTCAGGTCAATTTTCCAACGGTCGATGTGCTGATACATATGAATCAAATCTCTCCCGATTTCCTTGACTGTGCCGCGAAATGCGTAGTGTTCTTTGACTTGCCAAAGTGGCAAGACCGAAAGATCCACGGCGACTTGGCGATGAAGCGTTCGTAATTTCGAACAAGTGTCACGCCAGCTTTCGGAGTAGCTGAGTTTTTGTAATGTCTGCTCAATGGGAGCACTCACCTTGTTCGCAAAACCACTTAAGCCGATTAGCTTAGACGCGTCAGCGAGCGGTTCTTCCACGGTCACTTCGAGGTAAACGAAGTCCCATTCATCGTCAGTTGGAATGGATTGTCCCGGTTTCAATTTTTTCGTTTCGGTCTCAATGCCGACGTCCGACCACATACGGGCAATCGCTTGGGCTGCATTGGTCGCAACACTGCTGTCCGGGTGAGCCAAAACTAACTTGGGAGCGGGGATTGCCTCGGGTTGTTTGGGCGGTTTCGGACGAAGGGATAATTGAATCAAGACCATGCCGAGCTGGGAATTGAACGGTAAAGGTCTTACCTTCATGTCATAACCATACGAAATCTGATCGCTATCTTGAGTTCCAATCGGGAATGGTCCGGAGATCACCTCACAACCATCGATCAGTTTTCCTCCGCAGATCACATCCTTGACCAGTAACTGTCGGTTAATCGCAAAACTGAGGCCTTGGCGGAAGTAAGGGTCGGACTCCATTTCCCCACGAATTTTGGGGACGAGCATGTGAATGGTTGGCAAAACGTAGGGGCGGACTTGAACGTTGTCGGCGTTCTTCAGCCGCTCTAAATCAGCCGTGGGAACGCGGTCAACGACGTCAATGTTTCCGGCAATCAGCTGATCGACTGCGACCGAGGCCCCATCAATAACCTGCTCGACAACAACAGGATGTTGTCGATTGGGTCGCCTTGGGTAGCGAGGATTGAGCTCGTAGGTGCTGAAGCCGTCTCCTTTGCCAGTCAACACGTAAGCACCATTCTGTTCGGGCTCTCCGTCTGGACCCGGGTCACTGTAAGCAATATTCAATAATGCTTCTGGGCGAATGTAGGGTGAACGCAGCGTAACGGTCACTCGTTTTTCGTCGATGATTCTGACTGATTCAACAATTTTGTCCCAACCTTCGTTATAAATTGGTGACTTGGGGTCAGCCAGCGATAAGAGACGCATGGAAACTTGAAAGGCATTGGTCTGCGGTACACCAAACTTCGTAACTTCGTCTTTAATTTCAAAAGTGTACTTCAGTCCAATTTCGTCAGACCGGTAAATCACCCCGTTGAGGAAACTCCATTTGCCTCCTTCGTCCGTTAGCCCGTCCAGTTCAACTAGAGTCCGTTGGGTCAATCGCCCCCCACGTCTCGATCCCCAGTTTTCAATTCGGCCCGGTGATGCGTCAGCTGATTCTTGCGTGACACCGACAACGACGAGGGGGAACTTCAGGAGGACTTCTTTTTGAAGCGCGAGGACTTCCGGTCGACCCGGAGACATTTGATCCGCTTTCTTCGCGGCCAGGTGAGCCTCTCGTCCCTTACCCGCGGCGGAGAAGCGACGTGAATCGGCGACAAGCTCGTCGCTACGTTGAACAAATTTCTGCGTCCATTCCGAATTCAGCTTGTTTGCTTTTTTGCCGTATTTGTCAACAACGGAGGCCAGAGTCCGGCGAACACCGATGTAATCCTCTTCATCGAATTGCTTTTTAATCATGCCGTTGTAGCAACCCATGACGATGGTCGACAGCGTCAGGTTGCCGAAACCCGGAGGCTGCCAGTTGGGTGTTTTTTGATAGATGTCTTCGTAAATTGAGAGAGCCAATTCAAATTCGCCGGTTTGAAAATTCTCACGGCCATCTTCAAACATCAACTCTTTAAGCGAAGCGACGAGAGCAGGATCACTTTTACCACCGTGGTCGTAAACCCAAAGGAGATTGCGGAAAGCCTTGGGGTAATCGCCCTCCGCTCTCCAATCATTCGCTTCTTGGATCAAGAGGTCTTTGAAGGTTCTAATCTCTTTGACGCTTGACCATGGAACTTCGAGCGTATCCTCACCGTCGGCAAAAAAATCAAAGATCAACTGGCCTTGGGTTGGAATCGAACCATCATATTTGTCGCCCAAGGGCAGGACTTTCATGACCGCTTTATCGCCATCCTCGTTTAAGTAAATGACGTCAAACGGATCCCCATCAACGAACGGGCCGACTAATTTTTTGTCTTTTCCCTTAAGCCATTGTGCGGCTACGTCGGTTGATGGAAGTACCATCAAGACGATTAACATGGCCAACATAAATTTGGTGGATCGGACTATCAAAGATCGACTTTCAAGTTGGGTTATTTTCTCGCTAAGCATTTTTTTCTGCCTTGCGTTACTGGGAAAGCTGGCTGAGATCGATCACATGTACCGTTCCATCTCGTCCGGCGATAAACATCTGTTCCGCCGTTCGATAAGGCTCATGAATGATCGGTTGGCCGAGATCAAAATCGCGAATCAATTTTCCCGATGACGGATCAATGAGCATGATTTTACCGCTCCCCAACGTTAGCATCAGTTGGGACGAAACGGATTGTGGATCGCATGCCATTTGGTCGTTTTCTAATTTCAAGGACCACTTGGGAGAAAGGTCGGTGCCAAAACAATACAGCTCGTCGTTATCCGTTTGAACAAGAATTCCGGCTTCAGTGAGCCAAGGCCCTGCAACCAAATCGCCATCCAGTTCGACTAGTTGTTTGATTTCCACTGGAGCTGACTTGGATATGGCGGCCAATTGGTCACCTCCATCTTTTGTGATCACTCCAAAAATTCGTTTTCCATCATTGACCAAACGCGATCGAAACGGGGCCTCTGATTGAAGGGCAGCAATTTCTTTGATCAGGCTAGGGTTAGCGGCGTCTAAAATGTAAAGCGCACTGTTGGAACCATCTTCTAAGGCGCCGGCCGCAACAGCGAGAGTCGTCTCGGACAATTTCGATGGTTCAAACCAGGGGACCGTGGAGCCCGGTCTGACTTCGGGCTGAAATGGCGTTCCCACCAATTGGCCAGTGACGGGATTGACCCTCGCGACGAATCCTGTCGCTGAAGGGACAATTAAATCCTTGCCAACGACGACAGGAAGGCAGGCGGGATTGTCAGCGGGGGAAGCCAAAGTGTTCCATTGGCTCTTCATGGTTTTCCCATTCGCGTAAAGAATATCCTTACGCCCTTTGGGACCAAGAGAAACGAACGCATCATTGTCGAGAGAAATGCTATTCTTGAATTTTAGATTCTCGACGACGGTGCTGGCCCGAACTGGGTTTTCGGCATAACCGCGTTGAATGGCGGCGGGGTCGATTGAAAACATGTCTCCTTGATTGCTCACCGCGACGATGTTGTCACCGTATTTGGTCGGAGAACCGGCAAGTTCGCCACCTACATCAGCTCGCCATACCGGTTTCAGTGTCTCGGAATCGACAAGCGATGCAGAGATCATTCCTGATTGATTACGACGCCGAACGTGAAAGATGTAGTCGTCGAGCATTCTCATCGGTGAAATGAAGGTGTCGTTGGGCTCGAGAATCAATGGCCGGTCAATGTTGCCGTTATTGTTTCGCTGAACCTTGCAGCGAGCGATTGAGCGGTCAGCGACCCACATGTTGCTGCCTTCAGTCAAAGTAAAAGTTGGCTGGTTGGCACGAACTTTTAGGCCTGGGCCGAACACCGTGACGGGGGCTGAATCAGAGTTGGGCGATAGCTCCAAAATCTTTAGTTGCCCGTTGTCTGAGTTGACCAGCATCCATCGACCGAATCGTTGGATCGGGGTGGTAACAGGACCGTCAGCGATTCGGAACATTTGAATCGGCTTGAGGTTTTTGCCGTTTTTACCCTGTAACACAAGTAAGTCGCAAAAGTCACCGCCGTTGATACAAACAATGATGTAGCTCTGCCACGCCAGAGGCGGAATGGCGATGCTGCCAGGAGCATGGCCAAGATAATAAACCTCTTTACACAGGTAATCTTCCGAAGAGATCACGTAGAGGTTATCCGCGTAACCAGTTTGGTAGATGTAAGAATCTCTCGTCGCCACCAGTGCACCCGTGTTGGCAATGATGGTGCCTCCCTCCAATCGCTCTTCCTGTCGTGGCAATTGAGCGCTTTTTTCAATCTCGCCATTTGCGGAATCTAATTGAATGATTTTTCCGGAATTTGTTGTGACAACGATGTTTTTCTCGCTAACGGTCGGTGCGGCAAAAGGTTCACCAATTTCGACTCGCCATTCGAGCTCGCCGGTGTCTTTTTCCACCGACATCAGCGCGTGGTCTTGCTGGTTCGTGATCGCTAAAAAATCATCATTAATCGCTTGCGGTTGGATATTGGTAACAAAACCAACATGGCGCCGCCAGACAATCAGGC
>JAQWLH010000129.1 GCA_029247405.1 Mariniblastus sp. | reverse complement strand
GTGTATCGTTGTCGCTACCCACCGTCATCCGTTGTGTCACAGGTAATTAGTGCAAAGCGTTCTTTAAAATCAGTGAAACATTTTGAACAAATCCACCGATCGTCATCGCGCGTGGCGTAGCCCTCGGTTTGGACATTGGGATCGCTAGATTCCTCCGTAAATTTGGAAAGACAGAATTCGCAATGGTCGTGATCCCAGGATTCACTGGGGCGACGGTATTTGCGGTAAACGACCACGGCCCCCTTCAGGTATCGCTCTTGGCCCTGTAGTCGCCAGTCAGTGTCAGCTGCCATCCGAGTTATTCCAATCAACATTACGACCAAGTTGACCGAGTCGAACAGTCAACGAAAATTACCTAGAATTTCAAGGACCAAATGGAATCGCGTTACCGGCTTTGGTCCAACGCATTGTTTTTCGGCGTTTGAGCTCTTTCTTGATTCATGATTTGGGTGGAGAAGTCTCGGTTTCGGAGACGCGACTGATTGATCCTAAGCGACGAGAAAAATGTAATTCCGATTCAGGCAAATAAGTACGAAGATCCGATAGGTTGCCGTTTCCGTTAACAGAATTAGTTTCGCGTATTCAGCAGTCATCGCAATCGAAACTGCAAGTATAACCCAGCCCTACAATGCGGCGCTAAAAGACAGGCGTTTTTCCATTTTGCACTCCAATTCGACCAGCAAAGCGAATAGCACAGCAAATCGTTTTCGCATAAAAAAAGATTCGAAGTGGAATAACGTCAAGAGTGACTCGCAGCCTACTGGCAGCGCCACTCCGAAACATGGATAAGCGTACGATTAGCGAGGGTCTTGTCGACTCGCGGCGGTAGGCTGGTGGTGTCCACTCGCTTGTTGGCACTTGTTCCGTTGGTGAAATGAAGGCCGCGACATGTTCAGCAGTTCGAACCGGCAAATTTCAATTACTCGGCTGCTCCTCCTCATAAATTTTGGAAACGATCGGTTCCACTTTTTTTCGGAGTTCCTGTAATCTTGCACCCTCTTGCATCTCCATCGTGAGCATCTGGGTAATAAATCCAATAATTGCAGCGATCAATGGACCTGCAAAAGCAACCAAATCAGCGGGAGTAACGCCCAAAGTGGCGTTAGCCAGGTCATACAACTCATTCTGTTCACCATTGTTAACCCCATCTAGCTCTTGTGTGATGATGTTGACGGCTTCGAAAAAGTTTTTCGATTCATCCCGTAGCACGATGGCTCTGGCTGTGAGAAGTTTCTCGATATTCTTAGGCAGCATTGTGATAAGTTTTTTGGGTTAAAGGCAACGATCAGCGGCGCGACGACTAGGACTAAAATCACCTCAAAGCTTGGCGTGGTATGCAGATTAGATCAAATAGGTTTTAAACTGTCAAAAATGACCAAGATCCAATGAAGGCATCAAAACCCATCGCTTAACCATCACGTTATTTAGTGCAGTGTGTTGTTATTCGGCATTTGGAGTCTGGTAAGGGTTCCCAGTTTCAGTTGACGGCGGAATTGGTTCTGCTTTTCTTGGGAAAACGTCAGGATTGGCCCAGTGCAATAGCCATGTTATCCCACGAACCAGTCCAAAAACAGTTAAGCAGAACATGCCACCTGGAAGCCATCCAAAGACCAATGCCCCAACAACTGATGCATCGCTGAATGCCTCGCGAGGCGGATCGGGCATTGATTGCCATGCGCGGTAACCCATGTCAGAGCCAATGAAAACGGCTGACCAAACTGCAAGTATGCCAATAGCTAATAAGGCTCCGGGTAAGACACATCCGGACAAGCGGCCGGCAAAAAAAGATGCAACCGCACCTAGCACGCAGCCCAAAATAAAGATCGGTAGAAATGTTTCGTCGTATGGTGTCATTTGGTCAAGTAAATGGACGTTGGTGCCGTTAAAGTTCGGAGGTTATGCAGGGAATTTGGCGGATAACTGTCAAGATGACCGAGCGGGCGAGTCATCGTTAATTTTTCCAAAAAGTTTCTAAGCTCAACGCAACGGCCAAATCTGATTTGATTTATCAAATTGTTATTCTGCCATGCCTGCCAGGTTCGATCGTTAGCTGGCAGACGGCGTTGAATAAGGGTTCGAGTCCTTGGATGGCGTAA
This sequence comes from Mariniblastus sp., assembly GCA_029247405.1. Lineage (GTDB taxonomy): Bacteria > Planctomycetota > Planctomycetia > Pirellulales > Pirellulaceae > Mariniblastus. Next base: position 7,500 of record JAQWLH010000129.1, on the reverse strand, counting down.
CATTCGTTTTGGAAGTTCTATCGTCGTTAGTGTGCAACACATTAGTGCGCGTGGTTGTACGCTCAGCAAAAACTGCATACACCATCATCGCTAAACCGGTCGTGCCAATTAATATTAGCAACATTGAAAGCATCGAATTATAAAACACGAAATTCTGCGGCGTCGTGGTTCGTGCGAGCAAGATGGTTCCAATCCATCCGCCAACGCGGTTGCACAAAATAACAACTAGGCCAGCGGCGAGCCAAGTCGCTGGCTTGGGGAATTGTCGAATCCTGAATATTGCAAAAACGAAACATCCAAAAATTACGACTATTTGAATTATTGTGGGGACTGCATATAGCAAGTTCACCGTGGTTTCAGATGCGTTTAAATTACTCATTCGAAAAGTCGTTTTGAGTTGTGGATCGCGTTGCTAGGACCGTGACTAGGAGACCGCGACGGCATCATAACGGCCATAGATCAACGAGCGGCGATGAGTGACCCTGATGTTTTAAAAACGCACACCAATCGCCCCTTCGTATGCATCTGTGGTTATCCTGCAAACAGGCTCGAGTTACGTACCGATGATTCCAGCTACAAGCTGCAATAAACACAACTCATCCGAACCACTTTCGGGCGGTTCCTCGCAATAGTCAAGATCCGGCCCAACGCTCCAGTTGCTGCCCCCCGTTAACCCCGGGAGCAAAATCATGCAAAGATTATATACCGGAATCGCGGCTACAAGAAGCATCACAATGTTGAAACCATAAATCGCGGTTTGAATCGTATCTGAAAGTTGGACTCTGAAAATTTTTTGGTGCACGCCGGATATTCAGCTGGCAAGTCAGAATAATTCTCTAATATCAAGCATACCTACGATGCCGATCAAACGTTCAACAGTGCGCCAAACATTCCGGGATAACGGAAAAGATCACCGAGCCGCCGAAGTGATCTAAGCTTCAAAACACTCGCAGTCGGCGGCTTCGCGGGCGGCGTGTTGTTATCTCGTGAATTCCCGTAGATTTCGAGTTCATCAAGACGGTCAGTATACAATTTCATGTCAGATCGTTCAGAGCAGCAACTACAATCGTCTGAGGGTCAAGTTCACTTTTCTGCCAAGCCAATGCAGCTTTAATCGCAAGGTTACACGCTTCCTCAGGTGGAGAGCTGAAGCACCAGTAGAAATACATGGAAATGCGATTGAAGCGACTTGCTGCTCGGAAGCGATTGTAAGCGCCGCACGATAAGTTTTTAAAAGTGTTTAACGCTCGCCGCAATTTCCATTTCGAATACTGGACCAACTGCGTGTACTGCAAATTTCGCGTTAAGGTTGAATCCCAATGTTAATCGTGCGTTGCCAACAGGGCACGGTGCCAGCTTTCTAGATGCCTCGACGAGTTCAGGCCCGGATGCCGCATGAATCGCTCCGCCCACGCCGCCTCGTCCGAGAAGCGATTCATTAGAGGCGTTAAAGATGGCGTCAACTTTGAGCAAAGTAATGTCACCGAAATAGAGTTGGATATCAGTCTTCAACGTAATTCTGAAGCGGGATAACGACCATGATCACCGAGCGGCGACAGGTGGCTCTCCACCTGAAAACGCCAGACTTCGCCGCTCTGGTGCATGTTTTTGTTTCGCGCTTTTTCTTCGCACCAATGCAGCTAAGCTACTCGGACATTGGCGGACGCTGCATCTAGTCGTTTGCCACCTCGCCTGTTCGATCGCGTACCACAAAACCACTTTCCATCTTAATGACCTTGGGGGTTTTTAGGCCCGCAATCGCTTTTCGCACATTGACGCATTCAACTGCCTGCGTTTTGTAAGTCTTGTAGTAGTACACCGCATTTTTTGTATCCGCTGCTGAGGTCCAGACTGTGTAGTCTGTGAGCGCCTCGTCGCTTGACTCACGTATCGAGCCCTTGGGGATGTCGAAGGTATTCAGGATATGGAAGGCATTGAAGACTGCGTCTGCCGAATTCTCTGCTGGCAGCGAAGTGTTAGCAAAGCCCACGGCACGAACAAACCGTGATGGCGAAGAATGATCGCCAGGCAAGCCGAACATTCCAGTTCCCTGACCAAACGGGCGTAATGTTTCACCCCCTACGGTCACTTTGTCTCGATTTACAGGGCTCAGCCCAACGTAGTTCCTAAGGTTCGTCTTGTGCCAATCGAAGGTCGGGTTGTTTGTTACTGCATTGACCGTATTGTCGAAGAAGGTAAGGCCAGATTTTGTGTATTCAATGACGACAGACGCACCGGTCGAGTCGGAGACCGCGTAATGAAATGGAGCAACGCCGCTAATTTCCTTGATATGGGTTCCGACAATCACTTTCTTTGGGAGTGCAACTCTTAACTCCTCGACGCTGGAAAACTGCGAAAGAATCCAGTTGCCGAGTTCTTCGCTTGAAATGGCGCGGTCGCGATTCTCCTGGCTGACTGTTTCAAACTTAGCGACGCCTGCAAAATAAAATGCGCCGAAATAGAGCCCCTTCTCATTTACACCGTCCACAACAACCGGTTTTTCCAGGCAGTTGGCACCTGCAAAACCATACTTGGCTTCGTAAGTGAATCCTTCGTTACTGTCATCCCACGCCAGTGTAGTGATTTTCGTTCCGGCCGGAACTATCACGATATTGGACCTGATGTCAAAGCTAAATTCCATCGTGCGGGCAGCGATTGTAACTCCGTCGAGGCTCCTCAAAACGATGCCCGTACAGGCGAGCACTGGATGGGGAGTCAACATCAGCAAAATCAGCAGCACGGTTATGGCAGTTTTTGAAAAGCGATTCATTCTTGTTCGTTTCTTGGATTGGGGTAACTTTGTTAAAGTGTTTAAGAAACCATTTCCACCGAATCTATGGTTTCCAATGCGCTGCCACCAACGAGACGTAACAGGTGACTCGTCTTATGGCCGCATTTTCATCTGAATACACCCCGGCTTCACAACTCGGGTGCAAATGTTTGTTATACATCAAATCAAGCGATGTTGCATCAGGTGGCTTGTAAGTACTTGCGTTTTACTTTCCTTGGACATCGGCGATCGTCGGTTCAAGGTCAAAGGAAACGGCCAGCGGACTGTTCTGGTTACCAAACAGGTTGGTACCACCTGCAAAGACAGCATTCTGCAGCGTGAAAGGCCCAGTTAACCAGCAATCTTCAAAGTCCACAAAAGAAACAAAACGGTGTTGGTAATCGCCATTGGCATTTCTTGATGGTTGTGGCCGCCAGATTGGAATAAGAGGCGATCTTTCACAATGCAATCAGCAACGGTGAGCCCCTTGATGAAATAGGTAGCGTAAAAATCCGAATTGTCGAATTGGCAATTTGCAAACGTTACAGGTTTATCGAAGCATGTGCACGTTGCCATAAAGGAGGAGAATCGCACACCTTCGCAATTTGCTACGCCGCGGAATGTATCTCGCGTAATCGCAACGCGGTCGGTGATGATCTTATCCCTTATAGGGCGTGCGTCACCGAACGACTGGATTACGGCTTCGGCATTCATTGGTTTCTTAGCCGTAAAACGTTCAAGTTACCCGTGCCGAAGAAAAAGGTTTGAATCGTGTCGAGCGGCGATAAAACGGTGCGCAGCAGCAACTTGATCGCGAGTCAGACCGTCAATTTCTAGCAGGGTTGCGTCCACGATTTTTTCTAATCGACGTACCTTCTTGGACTCGAGTTGGTTTGTGACTGCAGAACCAACAATAATCGCCGCAGTTAGGCTCGGCCGGTATCTCGGTGCCAAGCGAGCGTATTTAGCGATTTAGGTTACTAACACCATCGGCGTACAGTGCATCAATCACATCACGACGCCTTGACGCAATACCGTCGAGGATAACATTGCCATTTGATATCACAAAACTTCCTTCCATTTCGGTGACACACCATTCCGTCCCAAGATCGTAACCGTCGTGAATCCCATGTGACCGCAGGCTGTTTTGGAACCGACGAAATAGTGAGTTGAATTCACGCCGTCCGTCATCACCAAGTTGGCTCCAAGTATCGGGATTGACCATTCGTCGGCACGTGTAAGTTGGGTTGAGCGGGATAACGTTCAAGATGACCGGGCAAACGTGTTATCTCAAATTTCCAATAGGTTTTTAAGCCCAACGCGTCGGCTTAATCCGCTTCAGTCCATCGCATTGGTATTCAGACAACCGAGTGATTCGCTGCCCGGCATTCTAGCGGTCCAGCCAATCGAAGTCGAACAGGCCGTCAATCAAAGCCCTGATTTGAATCGTATTGCTATGATTGGTAGATAGATCGAAATGCTGAAGCATGCGACGCACAAAATTGCGAACAAGATTGAAAACGCACATACAGACACCCTGCATAATTTGCTTTTCCACGATCGCGTCCGTCTTCGCGTGCATCCTATTGTTAACGACTGTTTACTTATCAGGTAGCAAAAAAGACAGGCATACGTTTATGATTCACGTGCTCTTTAAAGTAGAACCGCAATTCACTAGTTCGGCCTTCGCTATCATGGTCGATCGACGTGACGCTCACTAACTCCCATCCTGGCTCCCCCCATGGAATTCAGATCAACTTCCGGTTGCCATTCAAATTCCCTCGGTGGTTCAAGCTGCACTTTTTTAGTGCTGAACGACCGTTTTAGATTCCCAGTTTTTCAATAGTTGTTCTTTTGGATATTTGGCTGCGTTAAACGAGCGATGAAGTTCCTAATGGACGTCAACGCATTGTTGTCGCATTAATGTTTAGGTTTTTTCGCAGCAGCATGGTAAGGTTCGGATCTTGTATGTGGCGAGTTGTTGACACGACGAATTGAGAAAAGCTGGATAACGACAGCGGCAACGGGGCTGCCGCCAAAAAACTTGAATTCAAAATCCGCGTTGTCGGCGACTCCCGTTCACCGCTTGGTTATCCGCCGCAAATTGTTACGTTGGGGAATTGCTCGCCTTCGATCTTCTACGCAGGTAGAAGTCAAAGATTGCTCCGAACGCCGTTCCGAGGGCTACGCCCATTGCTACGCTCTGTGCCATGTGGCCCGATGATGCACCGTATGCCGCACCAATTGCAGCACCAACTGCAACACCAACTCCCATTCTATTTCCTCGTTTGGATAAACAACTTTTCAGTTTGCTGTTCGTCATTTCGTCCCCTTCGCTCATTCGAGTTCCTTCAAATTTAGGCGTGCCTTGGTTGTGTTTAAACGGTTTTGGATGGCTATTCGTTCGCCAGCGACACCTCTTGGCAACTTTATCAACGGTTCACTTTAATCGCAGAATTTTTGGACGGATAACGGCGGTGTTCACCGAGTCGGAACGATTGATCATCCATTTCTAAAACACTCGCGCAATTCCGGCTTCACGTGCATTACATTGTTATCCGGCGTGTGTTATTGTCTTGACGGAATCTACAGTCCAATCGCGAACGAGCCCAGAGCGCAACGCGAACATGGTTGAGTTTGTCCATTCGCCGTTCGCTGCGTAACGTCCCCACTAATTACGAGTGGAATGCACCTAGCCCAATTTCAGGCGATCTAGTTCGGTTCTTGTGCGATGACGTTAAAGCACCGAAAAAAATAACAATTTCAAGTGCTTGCTGACAGCAAATCCTGATTTGATATTTGCCACAGGGTGACACCCATGATTGTTTTGTAGTGCCGTCGCAAGGAAGACCAGAAGCAATTGAATCCCAGTATGCAGCTTCGAATGGTTCTGTTGCCCAGTTTTCTTGCTCTGCATACCAACAAAGTGCTGAGTGAACGGTAGCCATCATTAGGCGTTTATTCAACGCGACATTGATGCCAAATATGATTCGAAGTCAAAAGTCCATGGACAGACGTGACTGCAAGGCGATGTTCTGGAGGGTTAGATCCTTGATCAGTCGGTTCGACTGTCATTTTTCCCTAGTCAGCAATCGTCGTCTTTCGGCAAATGTGTTTTTAGTTGAGTTCCGCAGCCCATTGGGCGCGCATTACCAAGAGAAGGTAGTAACCCTTCGGTAATCTGTCGACCATTGAGGAAGCCGGATAAACTTGAATATCCGTTAAGTACCAAAACTTGGCCATCTATTTATGCCTGATAACGACCGCGATCACCGAGCCGCGTAATTAGATTGACCATTTCGAATCCGCCCGGCTACGCGACTTAGGTTCGTCGCATTGTTAACGCACGGATGTCTTCACAATTTGGGAACTCACCATTGTGTCGCACCGTGGACAAGGGACCGACAGATAACCTTCCCGATGCCGGTAGTTTTCGGTACCAACTGCCTGCGTGCCACAACATTCTCCGCAGAAATCTGTCTCGCATTCAACGCATGAGAAACCAGCGCCGCTAAGTATTCCGGTGGACACCCATCCGAGGGAGCCCCAGTCACCATTCCCTTCCACTTGGCACATTAAATGCGTTCCGCAATTGAAGCAGGAATGAGGACCCCTAAGCCGTCTGCGAATGAACGAAAACATTTGAACTCCTGTGTTCACAAGACTACCTGCGTGTGGTGTTTCGTTGGTTGTAACCAATCAACCTTATAACCAATCAACCTTATAACCAATCAACCTTATAACCAATAAACCTTATAACCAATAAACCAAAAGGCGCGAGGCTGTTCCAGAAACCATTTGACAGAAGCGCATGTTTACGAAAATGAAAACTGCTCGTTGCCGATAACGGCCACGCATCACCGAGCCGGAACGGAAGATCTTTCATTTCAAAACCACGCGCAAGTCCGGCTTCGTATGCATCACATTGTTATCCCGCGATTCGCCACGAGGCACTTGGTTCTGGGTATCGGCAGTTAAGGCGAGTTTTGGCGACGTCGAGATTTTAAGCTAAAAGTGGAGCCAATTCCACCACAACTTATTTTCGAATTAAGCCATTCAGAAGTTGGCCAAAACTCAAGGCAGACGCTATCAGCAGTATTCCGCAACCCACAAAATCTGGTTTAGATTGATTGAAGGCCATTATTGCGCAGACAGCGGCGGCCAATCCGATTGTGCAAAGAGCAATGAGAGCGATACCGACGAAGCCGCTTCCGGGAGGTGCTGGTGAGTTGTTTTTATTGGTCATGTTGTTTGACGTTTCTTCAGAGGGAGATTAATGACACAAAAAAATATTCATGTTTGAATGTAAGCGGGATAACGTCCGTGATCACCCCGTCGGAGCGGAAATCATTGGCACACGCAAGTCCGGCGTCGAGTGCATCACATTGTTGTCAAGCGATCTGGATGCCAGCCGCTAACAAAATGAGACCGCCTAACGCCAAATAACACATTCCAATCACTGTAATGTATTGAGTAGCTTTTGGTACAGTAAATTTAGCAAACTGGGAATGCCATCGCCACGGCATCGCGAGCAGATACATTGTGGTGGCAATCAGGACCCATCCAAAACCATTAAACACAAAGGAGAATTGCATTCGAGGAGCATTCTTCGCAAAAGCGCCGCCAACAAATAGGCAAAGCGTAAGCTCAAGATAATGGAGACGTGCTGAGCTGGTAAAACCATGTAAAATTCGGCTTGCCTCATTTGGCAGGATCAAAGCTACAGCGCC
>JAQWLH010000114.1 GCA_029247405.1 Mariniblastus sp. | reverse complement strand
ACCTGCTTGGGAAAGTCGTTCGCCCGCGCAGATGAGATTTTACGAACCGACGAGTTTATCTTGCAGATATTGTGCTTCGAACGCTGCCCAATCCGTCGGCTGACTAAGGTCTATTTCTGGAACGCCGGTCAGTTTGCCACTACCAAAGTACTTTTGACCAGCCGCCGTATTAAAAATCACGACCCGGTCGCTACTTGAGACTTGTTGTTGCTCGACCAACTTCTCAAGGGCACCCACGCACGTCGCCGCTTCAGGGCAAATCATCAGCCCCTCTGCCTTCGCTACTTTTTTCTGAAATTCAATTAACCGCTCTTCCTCAACGGCAATCGCAGCACCACCGCTTTCTCGCACCGTATCGAGAACCATAAAATCTCCCAACGCGGTAGGCACCCGCATTCCCGAAGCAATGGTCTTGGCGTTCTCATGGCGTTTAGCAAATCGTTCGCCTGCTTCAAACGCAGTCACCATTGGCTGGCAACCATCCGACTGAACCGCGTACATTCGCGGCATGGTTTCGGTTGTTAAGAAACCCATTTCACGAAGTTCCATGAATGCTTTCCACATTGCAATCAAGGCCGTGCCCCCACCGGTCGGATAAAGAACCACGTCAGGTAATTCCCAATCGAATTGTTCAGCCAACTCAAGGCCCATCGTTTTCTTGCCTTCCAAGCGGTAAGGCTCCTTTAGAGTCGAGATATCAAACCAGAGCCCTTGATTGTGCCCTTCTCGAATCCGCTTCCCACTTTGATCGATCAAGCCATTGGTAAGGAACAAGTTCGCACCGCTGTAATAACACTCCGTTTGATTCACGATCGGCGTATCATGTGGCATGAAACAAACCGACTCGATTCCAGCGCGAGCGGCATACATCCCCATTGCCCCGCCGGCATTCCCATTACTTGCCATCGCAATTCGGGTGCGACCAAAGTGTTTGGCCATCGTCGTCGCGAGTGACATTCCCCGACATTTAAAACTGCAAGTCGGAAGTTGAGATTCGTCTTTGAACCAGACGTGCTGGATGCCCATCTGCTGAGCAAATCGTGGTGCCTCGATGATTGGGCTCATCGACTTGTTCATCGTGACTGGCTTAATCTCGTCACCGATCGGCAGCAACTCGCGGTAGCGCCACATATCACGGGGACGCATTTGCAGCGCGTCTTTGGTCATCGACTGCCGCACACCATCAAGATCATAACGAGACCAAAGCGGCCGGTTTTCGTGCATCGTTTGTTCGCAATCGGCCGGCAGGGTTACGGAGGCGTCAATTGCACTTTCGAAATGCGTAATAAATCGTGTCATCGTGGACTTTGAATTCCTTTGTGGCCGTTTTGATTCGCGACAAAACGTTTTCTGTGATAGTCTTGATTTGTGAGAACCGCGTCTCATGGCAAGTTGATAGATGATTCAGTCAACCCAACTTCACTCGATGCAAGTCACAACTCAAGTTCCGTTACAATCTTAACAGTTGCATTGTCTAGAAAATGAGCCTCGAAGAAAACCCGTCAGATGAAAACGTTTCCGAAACTTTGAAAAACGAATCATTTCCAGTATTCGAGGCCGAATTAGCTGAGGCGGTTGTGCCCATTGATGACGTCAATGTTTCAAATCGCCCCCCTGAAACTGCCGGAACCGAAATCACCGCAGTTTTTGAAAGCCAAAAAGAAACCCCGCCAGACGAAATCATCACTGCTGATTTGGCTGTAAGCCGAGAATCAGCCCAATTTTTAGCTCCCCCCCCCGTTCCACGAAGTTTGCAAAATATATCTGCCAACGGAGGAGCGGTGGGAGCAATGGTGCTTGGGTTTTGGTGCTTGCTCGGGTCACTCCTGACCAATTGGAGCCTCATCAATGGATTCCTCGGATTGGTGCTTGGACTTTGGGGGTTGTCTTCCCAAAAGAAGAAAACAGCTTGGTTGGGAATCACCCTGTGCGTCATTGGAATCTTGATGTCAACGGTCCAAGTCAGCGAAATGGTGAACGCCTGGATGAACTCGGTTGACGAATCCGCCGAATTCTAAACCGCTCTTTCAACGAACCTTTTGATGAGCTGCGAGGTCGAAACCGCCATCGCCGCGGCGTTTCGAAACTCGTGAACGTATTGCTGACCTTGGTCACCCAGTTTAGCGCGAAGATCTTCATCCCCAATTAGCTGTTGCCAGGCATTGGCCAACTCTTTTCGATCACGCGGTTTGAAGAGCACGCCACCACCAGATTGTTCGATGAGTTCCGGAAAGGCACCATGAGCAGGTAGAGCGACCGGCACACCCGAGGCCATCGCCTCAAGCGCGTAGAGCCCTTTGGGTTCAAGAAAATCAGTTGGTACCGACAAGATATCAATCTGTTTGTAAAAGGCGATTTTCTCCTCGCGTTCAATTGCTCCCAGATAACGATATTCTTTAGACAAGCCAGAGTTATCAAGCTTCTCCCACTGTGCTGCGATGTATTCTTTGTTCTCCGGGCTTATCCAACCCGCGATTTGAAGTTTAACGTGCTCATTCCCAGGACGTGACCGCAATTCAATAAATCCATCCACCAGATGATGGAGCCCCTTTTCCTTGGCCAATCGAGCCATGTAGCCAATGGTAATTTCGGGGTTCACTGCGACCGGAGCTTCGTTTTCCAACTGCACATCTGGGTGCAAGAATTCCTTAAAGTCACTCATGTCCAGCCCTAAAGGCGTGACATATATCTTCTCCGGTTCGATGGCAAAGTATTCGCTCATGTAACCACGAAAGAATTCACTTTGAACAACGAAACCATCAACATGGTGACTAATCTGCTTAATCTGCTCAATGCATTTGGTTTTGAAGGGCTCGTTGAGACTGTCAAGGAACACGTCATCGCCTTGCAATGTCACCAACACAGGAACATCCATTTTCTTTTTGATATCTTCGATACAACCGCCAATCAAAGCATTGGAAAAGATGATCACATCCGGCTTGGACAACCCCAACCATTTGCAAACCTTGGCAACTTCCTTACGCTGATTCCCCTTGGAACCTTTCAACATTGACAGCGCGAGTTTGCCGAGCATCTTCGCATCGGTCTCGATCGCCCGTGATGTCACCTTGCGAATCAACCACGGCGAATCCAAAAAACGATCGAGAACCGAGGGCACGTGTCGAAGCAGAGGGATTTTTTGCTGAAGATAAACATTGATCCCACCAAACAGAACATGGTCCACACTAAAGTCTGATTCGTCAGTTCGGATGGGTGTGTAGGTGGGGACAAGTTGAATATCCCAACCTTGATCCGACAACGCTTTTGCGAGGGCATTATCGTGCATGCAACTGCCGCAAAACATCCCGCCGGCCCCGGCGGTTAAGTAGACAATTTTTTTGTCAGAGTATCGCATATTAGTTCGGCACAGTTAGAGCATCAGCCACATCACCATTTTGCGAGTGGATCCTATCCGGTTAACCGCAGGCGATCCCCCAACGACACTCCTGATCGTGCCCAAACAAAAATTCTCGGGTGAAATATCACTCATGACGGCATGGAGGAAACAAATCACGACAACTAAAAATCCGCTAAGACTACCCGACCAAAGCGGCCGAGTGTTTGGACTCACAACCTGAGATGATTGATTTGCAAATTTCATCGGCTTCCTGCCCCGTGAGCGTCGCGGTTGCCGACCGAAGCACGACCGAAAGCAACAGTCTTTTCTTGTTTGGGCCATCCTTATTTTCATCTCGAAATGTCTCGCGATACTCAATTGATTCGAGGAGTTCGCCACACGCAGCTCGTACGGTCGACTCTAACTCGCCCCAACGCACAGCATTGTCAACAATAAAGTTAAAATCTCGCGAGACAGTTGGAAAGGAACTCGTGGCTGCGTAAACCGGAATCATGACCGCCAGCTTTTCTAATGCTGCCAAGTCCAACTCAGCAACGATGGCATCCGAACGAAGCCCAAACTGTTTACGAACTGATTGAGAAACCTGTCCGATCCAACCCAATCGAGTGTCAGCGACCAAAAGCTCAGCAGACCGGGAGGCATCGAGAGCTGAAAAACTGCATGGAGCAACTGAAACTCTGGCGGAAGAGTTCAGCGTACTGACCAACGTCTCAATCACGCCTTTAACTGCAAAGTAATCCCGGCGGCTGACCAAACCAAGTTTTGTTGGCTGATCGGGAATCTCGTTTTCCCCTTGAGGAAGGTAAACTTTTGCGGTTTCGAATAAATTCACATCAACGTTTGAGCGGTACTCATTAATTCGCGCCACTTCAATCAAACTCGGCACCAAACTTCGGCGAAGCAGATTCACCGCACCAATGTTCTTTGAATATTCCTCAAGCACACCAAGCATCGGCTGACTACTCATCATCGGCGGCGTTTCGGTCCACGGACTAAACGCATCTGACCACGGCTGAGGAATTAGGCTAGTGGTCACCGCTTCGTCAAATCCAGCCGCGGTTAGTACGCCACGAATTCGGTCAATCGTTCGATCGGCTTTGGGGCGGTACGATGCCGCCATCGGAACATTGACGTTATCAGGAATCTTGTCGAATCCGTAGATTCGGCCTACTTCTTCGACCAAGTCTGCCTCGCGCGTCAGATCCTTTCGCCAACTTGGCGGAGTTGCCGTCACCGAAGATTCGTCAGTCGAGATATTTGTTAGTCCAAGTTTTTCCAACGTTGGAGCAACAAAGGCCTCCGGAATCTGTATTCCCAGCAACCTCTCTAGTTGATGATACCGGAGCTTGACCGGGTCGGGAGTCCGCGGTGATTGACCGACGTCGATTACCCCCTCCAACAATTCCCCTCCGGCGGATTCAAGAATCAACTCGCAAACCCTTCGGCTTGCCCAATCCAGTTGCGCCGAATCAACATTGCGTTCAAAACGGAACGAGGAGGGACTGTGCAACTTCAATTTGCGAGCTGCGTTTCGAATGGCCAGTTGCTCAAAGTAGGCGGCTTCGATCAAAACATCGGTCGTAGAATCGCTGACTTCGGAATCGGCCCCGCCCATCACGCCCCCAAGCGCGATCGCATCGGCAGCATCTGCAATGACACACATGCTCGAATCAAGCTCGTAATGATGATGGTCAATCGCGGTAAATTTCTCATCTTGGGCAGAATTTCGAACCCGAATCTTGCCTTCTTTAATCTTGGCAAAGTCAAATGCGTGAAGCGGCTGTCCGCATTCGAACATCACGTAATTCGTCGCATCAACCACATTGTTGACGATTCCAATTCCAAGTGACTCAAGGCGACGCTGCATCCAGTCCGGGCTCGGACCAATTTTCACGCCCCTGATCAATCGAGCGGTGTACCGATAACAGGTTTCGGGTGAAGTAATTTCAACACTGCAGTGGTCGGAGATCTTTGCCGAAATGGTCTGGGGCTGGGGATTAGGGATACGGAGAGGAGTCTCATAAAGTGCAGCAATTTCGCGTGCCACTCCAATATGCCCGAGGCAATCAGCTCGGTTACTGGTGACCTCCAAATCGATCGCTTGGTCGCCATCAATCGGCTCGGTCCCCTCGTGATTCAATCCCGACATCGTCAAACGATCAACCAGATCGTCATGTGACATCTTTAAATCAACGTATTCAGTTAGCCAGTCCCAGGAAACAATCATGATTTAGTTGCAGTTTAGAATGAACAAGAAACAACAAAGACAAAAGCAATCTCACGAGCGAGCCGGATCGCTTCTCAAAACTGTCGCAGAAATCTCACGTCGTTGGTAAACAGATAACGGATGTCGGTGATTTGATGGCGAATCATGCACAGCCTTTCAATCCCCAAGCCAAATGCAAACCCTGAATACTTTTCTGGATCGTAGCCAACGGAACGCAAAACATTAGGATCAACAATTCCGGCGCCGCCAAATTCAACCCATTTACCGTTCCAAAAATAATCGGCTTCGACACTCGGTTCAGTGAACGGAAAGAAGGAAGGCCGAATTCGCACAGGAACATCGTTTCCAAGGTAATTCGTCGCGAACAAGTGGAGAACCGTTTTCAAATCAGCAAGCGTTACATTCTGGTCGACCATCAGGCCTTCGATTTGATGGAACATCGGATAATGCGTCGCATCGGTTTCATCAGGTCGATAGACACGGCCAAGCGATACAATTCGAATCGGCGGCTCGGTGTTCTCCATGACGCGAATCTGGACCGTACTGGTTTGACTTCGCATCAAAAGCGGATTGTCAGCCAAAGTTGAATCGTTATTCTGCGATTGGGCAACGGAAAGATAAAAGTTGTCCAGCGGATCACGAGCCGGATGGGATCGAGGAATATTGAGGGCTTCAAAATTGTGATGATCGTCTTCGACTTCGGGGCCCTCCGCGGGAGTGAAGCCCAAGCGGCCCATGATGTCCTTCAGTTCATTGATCGTTTGAGTAATCGGATGCAGCTTACCGACGCGAAACGAATGCCCGGGAAGGGTCGGATCGAACTCGGGATCTTTGGCAGCCTCGCCTGCCCCACCGAGTAAGCGAACTTGTGCATCTTCAAATGCAAGTTGAATCGTTTTTTTCACCGCATTGAGCTTCATCCCGGCTTCTTTTTTACTTTCGCCCGGAACGGCTCCCATATTTTTCTGCAGCGATTTAAATTCACCCCTTTTGGCCCCCAAAAATTGAACGCGAGCTTCATCGAGTGAATCCGCGTCAGTGGCGACTTCGAAAGCAGTCGTCGCGCGATGGGCAAGTTCATCGAGCTGTTTAACGAACTCTTCAATTGGCATGGCGGTGGCAGACATGATTGGCTGTCGGGTTAAACTTGGTTGATAAAGGCCATCGGTCATAAACATAAAAAAAGGAAGACAACTGGCCGGTTGTCTTCCTAAAGTTTTTTAATTTCGCAAAATCCAGTTCCGGAGAACTAAGCGGCCAAAGCTTCTTTGACGGATTCAACGATCACGTCAAAGCCAGCAGGGTCGCAAACTGCGATTTCCGAAAGCGACTTGCGGTCGAGTTCGACTTGAGCTTTCTTGAGCCCGTAAATAAATTCGCTGTACCGCAATCCACGCTGACGGCAAGCAGCATTGATACGAGTGATCCAAAGACGACGGTAGGTTCGTTTCTTGACGCGGCGGTCACGAAAAGCGAATACGCCTGCTCGGACAAGTGTTTCTTTGACGGTCCGAAGCATGTTGCGACGGCCACCGCGATAACCTTTTGCTCGTTTAAATAGCCGACGTTTGGCTTTGGTCCGAGCAGCACCTTTAATTGTACGCATTTGATCAACCTTTTTGTTTTGCTAGAGAGGCCTCGAACGAAGTGTTCGATGTTGGTTGCCCATCAGAGCACGCGAGAAGGACTCGCCACTAGTAGCTGTATTTCCCCAACGACTTAACGATCGACTTGACCATACATGTGTCAAGCAAAGTGCCGCCGCCTCGAAGTTGTCGAGTTCGTTTGGCACTCATTCGCACGTTGCGGTGGGATTTCCCAGCAGAGCGATGTTTGACTTTGCCAGTGGCTGTCAAACGGAAACGCTTCTTGGTTCCCTTGTGAGTTTTCATTTTGTTCATAGCGTCACCGATATGGGATGAGCGATGTAAATTCCAATCCAAAACGGAATTGCATCACGTCAACGATTCTTGTCTTTTAAAGTATCTCGTCAATTCAAACCGCGAACTGAAATTCCAGTCTGATTTGAATCGCGGATTTTACTGGGAATTGCTCACGAATCAAAGGGCTTTTGCCAAAAACAACGACGTTTTAGTCGAAACTCGTCAAATCAAACTCCGGCTTTCCCCGGGGATGAACGCCCGGCAATGGTGTCTGGGGTGCCATTTTCAGGTCTTCGCTTAAATATAGCTCGTCAAACACCGTTAGACTCTTGGGCCAAACATGAAATTGACCGCTCAAAAGTGAGACGCTCCACTCTCCCATGATCCCTTTCTCCGAAATCTGGCCCCGATAGGCCACGGAATGCTTGGCAACGTAGTGTTTTAGCCAATTGCACCGCAGATTCGTTAAATCGTACTGGCCCTCTGCAACCCAGGGCCCTACATAGTCGGTCCCCTCAGCTTTGATTTTTCCGTCGTTAAATGCAAAGTAAAGATGCATCCAGCCGCGTTTGGGCTGGTGCTTTTCTAAGTAAAACCCACTCCATTGCCCCGATGGCATCCGACTGTCTGATTCCATTTTGGTCCTCTCTCTCAATAACCAAGGAAGGTGATCGCCCATGATTTGATCTGGATGCGAGGCAAAGCTTCGAGGTAATCATAAGCCGGAAGAAGAACAAGAACCAGATTCAGCCATTTTGAGTTGATTTTTAGGGTAGCCCCGCCCCTTGCCCGAACCCCTGGAGCGTGACGCCAAAGCCCTGAGGAAATTGCCTTAACCAATGAGGCATTCAGCTGGCAGTTTTCCGGCGACAGCCTGAGACCACAGTGAGAAGGTATCGGCTGTTAGCCGATCTTATCGCTCCAACCAGAGTGGCTATTTCGCAAACACCATCAACAGCGGTTTTCCGCAAACTCATATCGCCAGCAAAACCTATCCGACCAACGCCGCGTACGTGCCTTACACCAACCCTGGCACAAAAAAAGACGGCCCAAAATAGGCCGTCTCGTGTGATCAAAGAGCTAATCGGTGACTACGAATTGTTGGTCAACACCTACCGAAAAAAACCAAATTTCTTTTTTCCCGCGGTAAACGTTTCGGGAGCCTTGGGAATCAGCACTGGAAGCGGTTGAACATCGCAAGCGATATGAGCCTTCACAAGCTTGTCGGGTAATTTGTAAGTCTGCATCGCTTGGCGACCTGCTGCTTTTCCAATTTGGCCTTTAAATTTCTCTATCGTGGCCACCATTTCTGGATTTCGAACCTTGCGACCGTTGGCATCCTGCCTGACAAGCCAATCAAACGACCCCACACAAACATAGCTTTCATAGCGGTCGTGAAACTCATAGGCTTCAATCCCCTGTTTGCGAAGTGTGGCAGCCAGAATCGAGGCCCGTGCAGCGGCCCTCATAATTTTACTGTCTTTAAGTGCCTTGCGATTCTTTTGGAGCAGTTTATCTTCAGCCAGCTTCTGTTCCATTTCATCAAGCTGAAAGGTTGAGTCACCATCAAAGGTCGCAATCTGAACACTGTAGGAAGCGGGATTATCGAGCAGGCTGTACTTGGCCCTGCTATTCCACTTCAGAACATCATCGTCGATCTTTCGAGCTTGAAAATATTCATCCGGTAGCATCGGATTAGGCATTAAAAACGCTGCCCTTAGTGGGCCCTTTGCTTTTCCAGACCCGTCATTGCTGGAATCAGCAAAATCACGCCAGGCACGAAGTCGAGAACCGGCAAGCGATTGATCCGCAAGTGCTTGAGCCGGGTCATAACTAATCATCGTCTTGGGCTGAAGCGTTTTGATTTCCGCCAACGCTTTCTGTGCTCGCGAATCTTCGACAGACGCAAAATCCCCGACCAAAACTGCTATTTCTTCAAACCGAGACTCGCCTGCAGGGCGCATCTGCTTGGGCCGACGTCGCTGCTCTTCAGCCGTAGGACGGTCGTTTTTGTCTTTGGGGCCCTGCCATCCGAGGCCCTTGTCTTTGACTTCTGCGGCGAAATCAAATTGATGGCTGTAGATATAAGCCTTGATTTTATAAGATTCTCGAAGCTCTCGAGTTAATCGCACAGCTTGCTGTCGACCATCATCCCCCGTGAAGGAAGCACACATGATTAACCACGGGCCCGCCTTTTGAGTTAGCTCGATACTCCCCTGAGCATCAACGGTCTTCGTTTTCCCAAACGGAAGCTTTTTGAATATTTGTCCGTTTGCATTAGTGCAAACCATCGAAACGACGATCAAACCAAACGTGAAAAGTCTTGCGGATCTCATATCTGCTCCTAAGCAGCTCAAACAGCCAATTTGTATTCGGCGGAACGTTATCAAATCGTGTTTGGGTGAGCCAGAGCAATCGTTGGAGTTTTTGAGGTCTTGAAAATCCTTTTCGAAATGGCTTAGCTCAGCTAGAAAAATGCGCGGTGTTTGAAGATTTGGCTCACGGTACGTAAAAAGTGTCCGCATTGCAGAAACAGCAGAATTCTCAAGCAATTTTCACGAATGAGAGCGATCTGGCACGAGTTAAACCGACGATTGTGAAATTAATGTAATAATCGACGACTTTGACCCTTTATGGGTTTTAATTTAACCTTGTCCATCTTAACGTAGAAACAACGGAGATTGTTTTTACACTCAGAAACTGTCGCTTGTTAACGACGGGATGAAGGACGAATCAAATGCAATATAGCTTCCGCCTCGCAGAACTCTTGGGCCACGTTCCAGATCCTCGAAAAAGACCGGGTACTATTAAGTCCATCGTTGAGTACACAGGGTTAGACCGCCATCAAGTGGCTGCTTTGTTGAAAAACGAAGTCAAATACATCCCCCTAAAGGCCCTTTCGCGTCTTTGTGATTACCTGATTGAACATGGTCACGCGACCGCCGATCAACTACCAGGCGCCTTATTTGCAGTCGAACCCGAAAATTTCTGGGAGCTTCTTGCAAGACGAAAGCGGCTTGAGATGTGCGTGGGCGTACGACGAGATGTCAGCGCCGATTCTCCTGATGTTTCCTTTGTTGTTGCAGCAGACTCAGTTTTGCTTGGCGAAATCCTCAATGGAGTTACCACTCTTGGGGGAACCGCCAAACTTCGTAAACCAACGCCTGAAATGAATATGCTTGCAGCCGACGCGCTGCCTCACCCAGAGCAACTTAAGCAATCACTTGTTTGGAGCCCTGGCCAAGCTGATGAAAACGAGGTCGCGCGACGAGCTTGGATGGTCTACAACGATTTCTCAGAATCCAAAGGCGACAAGGCGCTAATCGGAATCGGTTCCACCAAAAGCAACCCTGTTGTCGAGATCGTTTTGGCCCGCGCCTTCAATTGCGACCCTTTCGAAAGCCAAGACGGAGCAGCCGACCCAAAAGATCGCGCGATCCCTTTCTTCATGCGTTACCGAGACAACGACCCTCACCCCAATTCATGTGTCGCTGGCCTAAACTTAAGCCAAGGCGAAGCGAAGCTGAAAGAGGGCCTGTACTACGAAAATGCCGATGGCAATTGGATTCGCTGCGGCGCTGACAACAAGAACGAAGAAGTGGCCTTCGTTTTTTATGTCCACCGTGAATCGCAGGGCCGTTTAGAAATGGTACTCGGCGGATTTTCGGGAAGAGCGACCCGATTGCTGGCACGTGCCCTGGCAACCCGTGCCGAAGACTTCTGGCCACCAATTTATGAGATGCAAGGCATTCAAGTCGGCGGATTTATCGCAAAATTCACTCTACCTTCAACTAAAAAAGAAGAAGATATTTTGCGGACTGATTTGGTTGCATCCACTGAGGTTACCACGATCCCAATGGAAGCTTTTCAAAGACGATTGGAACGTGGCCGAGTTTAATCGGAAGTCCTCTTGGGCGAATGCAATCGTCCGATCCCCAGACTTTCCTCGCAGACAACCTTAGGCAATGAACGACGAGCTAAGGAATTTTTATCGAGTTGGCATCAACCGAATTTGTTTGATTTCAACGCCCGGTGAGAATTCCAACTCACCGGCAATAAGTCGCAGAGTCTGAGATTCTGACTTATCCAATCTCACGATAAACTCTTCCTCAAAGTCTTCGTCGTGTGGATAAATTGTAAAACGACGTGGGGGACGTTTGCCGAGCTGCACTGAAAAAGTGCACTCAAATTTTGAACGGTAAACAACCCTACACTGAAAGTAACCGTTCCGCCGGTCTGGAGAAGTCAGTGTCCAAAGGGCCTGATCCGCCTGCCCCCAACCGCTGATCCCGCTGCCACCGTACTTGAGCTTCTCGCCCTTTAAAGTCGCTTTTTGCAGTGGAACCTGAAATGAGGCATCTGCGTTTTGACGAACATTTGAATAACTCGGTTCGACAACTTCACTCGGTTCGAGATCGGAAGGGGTCGCAGGCTGAACCGTCGCCGAGGGGGGATCAGGTTTTACGTCCAAGGTCGCTGGTGCTATCTCGCTTGAGGATGAAAGCAGTTTGACCGTCACCAACATGACGACAACGGCCACTGTGATAACTGCCACCCAAACACGGACATCGACCAAATAGTCAAAAATAGAATCGCCATCTGGCTCGTCGAGTTCACCGGACCGATAACTCGCCTGACTCTCATTCATCGGGCTCGCGATAGCGGCATCGGCGATAGCGGCACTGGCGATAGCATTGCCACCCTTAGGCTTATTGTTTTCGAAGGCTGCCGGACTTTCTCTGGCCACGTTTGAGTTCGCACCGAGATCAACACTCTGATTTCCAGTCTCGTTCTCGTTCAGTGAATTCAGATTCTTTTGAATTTTCTGCAACCGCATTCTCAGCTGATCGTCGTAGACGCGTTTCTTTTCCGGATCCGTTAATTCCCGCTTGGCCGAACCCACTTTGACAATCAACTGCTCCGACAAACTAAATCGCGGTCCCGATTGAAAGCTCTTTAACAACGACATTCGCTCGTCGTAGGCGCGATCGATCAGGCTGACATCGTTTTCAAATAACTGGATCCCCAGCAAAATATAATGATTGAGCGGTCGCATTTGGGTCGGTATTCCGAGCCATTGCTGATAGGGATCAAAACGTTCCATAAATTCCAGCGTGCTTTCTTTGTCTTCCTTTAAAGACCGTAACTACATTCTGCAACTAGCAGATCCCGCCCTACAGTACCACGATCTAATCCAACTATCCCGGAAGCCACCACTCAAAAGTGCTTCCATTGACTGATGCATGCTGAAGGTAGCGATTGTATCAATCGGCTCAAGTATGCGTTGAGAGGTCCGATTGTAACGTCCTTTCAATTGTCGATTTTGATTCAATCATCGTTCCGCAAAACAGATGTATTGAGTCTCTTACTGCTTGCCGATGAAAGGGGTGGGAGTGCGGTACTTCCAATTTACTTTTTTGGGTGGTCAAACCCAAACGATCATGACGGGGGCGAATGTGTCAAAAGACATCAACGTAGTTGCTTTAGTTAAAGGCGAAGAACGCTATATTTTTCTGTTTAACGATGAAAAAAAGAGCGAAACGTTGAGAACCTTAGGAAAATACGCTTCCGATTCCAAACTAAGTTTCTCATGGTATGACGCGGCCGTTTTGAGCCAAAAGGTTCGAACAATCGAAAAGGCCGATGCCGAGACAATCCCAGAGCCCATGAATTCCCGTTTCCAGTACCCTGCCGTCGAAGACCAGTTCTCTGGCGAGGACCTTTTTTCTGGCGACGACGTGCTTTAGGCAACTGTGCCAGCGTCGCCGACAGATAGCATTGGGCCGGTTAGAAAGTCATCGTTTACGGAGATTGATTGATTGGAAAAGTCGATCCCTAGGTTTCTTCGTTATCTCAAGCTTGAACGCAATTGTTCAGATTTGACGATCAAGTCATACCGGGAAGATTTAGAACTGCTCTACGAGTACCTGCTGGACTCACTGGGGCAACCTCCCAAGCCGGCAAAACTGACCCCGCTCGAATTGCGGACTTATGTTTCAGCTCTGCATGAGGCAGGATACGCCAAAACCTCCGTCGCGCGACGCCTTGCATCGATGCGAAGTTATTTCCGTTTCGCACAAAGAGAGGGGCTTTGCGACACCAACCCCGCCAAACCGCTTCGCAACCCTCGTCGCGACAAGAAACTTCCCCACTTTCTGTCGGGCCAAGAAATTGGCAAATTATTGGCAGCCCCCCCTCGCCAACAAGCGATGGGGCTTCGTGACCGAGCGATCCTTGAAACTCTGTACTCCGCTGGCCTTCGCGTAAGCGAACTCGTTGGAATCAATCTCGATGATCTCGACCTAGAAGACGGACTCGTCCGAGTTCGAGGAAAAGGTAAACGTGAAAGACTCGCGCCGCTGGGTAGCTATGCTATCCGCGCCATTCGAGCTTGGCTGAGAAAACGAACCCCCGACCAATCGCAATCCAAAACCGAAGCTTCTGCCGTGTTTCTTAACAAGTTTGGCAAACGAATCACCACGCGAAGCATTGGTCGTATGCTAGAGAAGTATCTTAAAATAACCGGTTTGGATTCACGAACCTCACCCCACACACTCCGACATAGCTTTGCCACACACCTTTTGGACAGTGGCGCGGACATTCGGAGTGTTCAGGAATTGCTGGGGCATAAAAGCTTGGTAACGACCCAAATATACACCCACGTCAGCACCGCTGGCTTGCGACAAGCTTACGAAAAAGCCCATCCAAGAGCCAAGAAAAAATAGCGTTGGGATGCGGTCAGGCAATCATCCATTCGTGAATTGTTTCTTTGGAGCCACTCACGCAAGGCAAAATCTATTCAGTCGTTTGGATTCGCGATCTTGTTAAACAAAGAGCGCTAAAGCAGACCAGTGCCCCCTCAATCTCACCTATTTCTTTATTGAGCTGAAAGCTTCTCGCTCGGTTCAGTCACTGCCCTCGCCTACTTCTCTGAAGTTGCTGGCGTCGGTACATCCTTTCCCCTGATTCGATCATCGACGATCGTCACCATGTCCGGCTTGGTTCGCATGGCTTGGGCGACCTCAAATTGAGTCATCATAATTTTTCCGTCTTTGCCAATCAGCCAGAACGACGGGAAACTCCGAACTCCATAGTCAAAAATTGTTCGGTGGTCGACGCCATCTGTGAATCCATGGCTCCCCTCTTTGAGCGAATTCTTGACAATGTAATCCAAGGCTGTTTTGCGTTCTTGATCAACACAAATTGAAATCAGTTTGAGGTCGTATTTGGACTTCAGCTGCGAGTACATTTCCTGCACCAGCTTTTGCTCTGACGCTGCGGTCGGGCTTTGAGTGATCCAAAAGTTTAAAAAGACGAACTTATCTTTAAACGAATTGTGTTTCAGATTTATTGGTCCATCGTCATGAGTGCTAATCGCGACAGGAGGTGCCACCTCGCCCGGTACGATGAGAGGCGTAACCTCGACACGCATTGGCTTTAGGGGAATGTCATCCATTCCCTTGATGACAGGAATCTCACCAAACACCTCAAAAGCATATTTTTTCTCATTGATCTTTTTATCAACCCGGCCTTGGATTCCATAAGTTCCATATGGCACATCGTAGATCACAAATTTGCCATCTTCTTCAAACTTGACATCGAATGCGTGAGCATCATCAATCAACTTTTTCCGGTCCTCAAGAAACTTTTTACCCGCGGCGGATTCGACAAACTCTTTTTCCCATTTAAAAATGTCATCACGTTTCCATTTTTCAATTCCCTCGGGATAGGGGGGAGCCGGTGGCACCACACGCTGGCGAATCTTGGCGGTGATTTCCTGGTAAGGAACCACGAGTCGGTTGCCATCCCACGATTCGACAAGCGCCTTGTCGTATGCGATCCTACCGCGAATCACTGCCACTCCATCATCTTTAGCCGGAGGTTCGACATTAGATTTGGCTTGGGCAACGACGTCCGCGGACGAAACAATGCTGATCGTTGCGATCCACCCAATAAGCAACAAACTTCGCCAACCAAACTGTAAATTTCTCATCGTAATCATCATCGCCTATCTTCTAATAACCATCATTTTGGGGAGAGGAAGCGCAACTGAAATGAACTCAAGAACGAAAAAGACCTCGCAAAATAAGCAATGGGGTGTCAAACATCTTCCCCACTCAGCACTCGTTTTGAAGGCAGAATAAACAGCTGTGGAAAGAAACTCCACCTGTAAAATTAGTCGATTGCCTCGTCAAGTCCCGTTAATCAGCATTGCTTCGTAAAGCCTCAATGGAATTCATCTATTTTACCCTAAGAATTCTAACCAATGGTTGACCAAATCAGGCTCGAAAAATTAGACTTATGAGCTTGCCATTCAGGGTGACAATCGGACACTGATCCGGTTTTCAAGACCCTTTTTATTTTCGATGGCGTTCATAACAAACCTTAACAGATGCCGTGTCGCGACGTCTGCTTATTACCTGAGGAGATCAGGGTGCCAGGACAGTGTGTAATTGGGTTGCAGTGGGGCGATGAAGCCAAAGGAAAGCTTGTCGATATTCTTACCGAAGGTAAGGATCTAGTCGTCAGATATCAGGGGGGCGCGAACGCAGGCCACACCGTGGTGATTGGGGATGACGTCTACAAACTCCACCACATCCCCAGTGGAATTCTCAACGAAGGCGTTTTGAATCTGATCGCCCCGGGGGTTGTGATTAACCCTCCGACAATCCTGAAGGAAATCAATGGCTTGGCGGAGCGCGGGATCGATGTCGCAGCGAGAATGAAGATCAGCCAACGTTCCCATGTCGTCATGCCTTGGCATGTGCTCGAAGACAAAATGTGGAATCAACTGGTCTCAGGTGCCGACAACATCGGCACAACGTTGCGGGGAATCGGCCCCTGCTATGGCGACAAAATTGGACGAAGTTTCGCCATCCGGATGGGGGACATGATTCAGCCTGATTTTGCTGACCGAGTTCGACGCATTGTTGATGTCAAAACCAAAATCCTCGCCTCCGCGTCCGGCAATCCTGAAGTTGATCTCGATGCCGAAGCAATCATTGAGGAATACTCGGAGTATGCGAAACTGCTTGAACCCATGATCACTGATACAAATCAAATCGTTCTGGATGCAGTGGATGCGAACAAAGAAGTCCTCTTCGAAGGAGCGCAAGGGTCGCTGCTCGACGTCGATCATGGAACATTTCCGTTTGTCACCAGTAGTAATAGTTCCGGGGTCGGAATCTCGACCGGTTCAGGTGTACCGGGTAATTGGCTATCCAAAATTGTTGGAGTCACCAAGAGTTACGCAACCCGTGTTGGTGGAGGCCCGTTCATGACTGAACAAGACAACGAGAAAGGCCAACACATTCGTGACATGGGCAACGAGTATGGAACAACCACTGGTCGACCCCGTCGCTGCGGCTGGTTTGATGCAGTTGCCGCCCGTTACACGGCCCGATTGGGCGGGGTGACTTCGGTCGCGCTGACGATGCTCGACGTCCTCAGCGAGCTGGAAGAAATCGAAGTCTGCGTCGCCTATGAACTTGACGGAGAACGAATCACCCATTTCCCAGCTCATGTGAATGACCTGCGGAACGTTAAACCAATATACGAAACAATCGAAGGCTGGCAAACTGACGTAACGGGAGCCCGCTCACTTGACGATTTGCCAACC
>JAQWLH010000084.1 GCA_029247405.1 Mariniblastus sp. | reverse complement strand
CCTACGTGAAGGTACTTCCGGATCCTGGCGCCATGGTCGGCATGCTCAATGAGGACCTTTCCGAGCGCATGGACGATGGAATGTTCCTGACGCTCTTCTTGGCCCTGATCACCGAAGCGGGCGAGGTGACCTTGGTCAACGCCGGTCATACACCGCCCCTGATTTGGCGCGCGGCGACGGGCGAGATCGAGACGGTCAAGGCCGCGACGGTCAAGGCCGCGACGGCAAAGGTCGGGCGGGTAGTGGCAAAGGGCGACCCGGTGAGAAGGGGCGTGCTGGGAAAGGCCGTGGCGGCGAGGGTGGCGGTCAGGGGCGTCGCGGTGGCGACGGTAAAAAATAGAATTCCGACAATGTAGTTCTTGATCGAAATGACGTTGGCTAAAACGTTTCAAGACCGGTGGTGACTTGACCACCGGTTTTTTTATTGCGATTTTTCCAATCAAGGTTGAAACTCAATACAATGAATTCCCGCTGCGGCGAGGTTGTATTGAGTGCTTTGCAGCCCACTGATCTAGATTCAATAAAGCGTCACCGATGAACTTGAATTTCAAAATAAAATTAGTGCTGGCGTTCCTGATTTGGGTGCCGCAAAATATCTTCGCCCAAGACGCAGTGGTTGATCGCCCGAACATATTGATGATTGCGGTGGATGACCTGAACAACTGGATTGGATGTCTCGGTGGACACCCGCAGGCTCAGACTCCCAATCTCGATCGCCTGGCAGCCAGCGGCGTGCTGTTTACCAATGCCCATTGCCCGGGAGCAGCTTGTAACCCATCGAGGTCAGCGATTATGACGGGGCGAGCGCCAAACAAGTCTGGCCTCTATGACAATCGTCAGAAAATGCGTGAGGTTATGCCCACCGACGAGATCATGCCCAAGACCTTTTCCCAGCATGGATATTGGTCGGCAGGATCGGGGAAGATCCTACATTACTTTATTGATGCCAATTCTTGGGATGGGTACTTCCCAAAAAAGGAGACGGAAAATCCATTCCCCAGAACGCTATACCCAGAGAACCGCCCCGTGAATTTGCCGCGAGGTGGGCCGTGGCAATACGTTGAAACTGACTGGGCCGCTCTCGACGCGACCGATGAAGAGTTCGGGGGGGATTGGTTGGTCTCAAAATGGATTGGTGAGCAGCTCATGTCAAAACATGACCAACCGTTTTATTTAGCCTGCGGAATCTACCGGCCTCATGAGCCATGGTTTGTCCCTAAAAAGTATTACGAACAATTTCCACTTGAGAATATTCAACTTCCCCCTGGTTACAAAGCGGATGACCTCGAGGATCTTCCTCCCGCTGGCAAAAGGAGGGGGCCGAACCGTTATTTCTCGCACATCCGAGAGGAGGGCCAGTGGAAGCAGGGGATCCAAGGCTATCTTGCTTCGATTGCTTTTGCAGATGCGATGGTCGGTCGAGTACTTGATGCACTCGAAAAAAGTCCTCACAAAGACAACACGATTGTCGTACTGTGGAGTGATCATGGCTGGCATTTAGGAGAGAAAGAGCATTGGCAAAAATATACAGCTTGGCGGGCTGTTACACGTGTTCCGTTGATGGTGCGTGTCCCCCGGGGTGTCAGCAACAGCTCGATACCAGCTGGTACCCAACCGGGGACGATTTGCGATCAGCCCGTTAATCTCCTGAGTGTCTTTCCAACGCTTTTAGATTTGGCGAAACTTCCTGCCAGCGACAATCATGATGCGCCGAGCCTGTTACCACTGTTGAAGGATGCGGATGCAGATTGGCCTCACGTGTCGACGACGTTTCTCAGTCGCCCCGGCGAGATTGGTATGAGCACTAAAGACTGGCGTTACATCCGGTATCAGGAAGATGAGGAGGAGCTTTATCACATCCCTTCAGATCCTCACGAATGGCGGAACTTGGCGAGTGTGCCTCAGCATTCGGCGAAGCTCAAAGAGCTTCGCGAGTTAGCTCCCCAAGAATTTGCCAGATTCATTCCACCGAAAGTTTCTTCGCTGCCTAAACTAAAGTGGCATCCTGCAAATAAAACTGAGGTCCTCCCGTCGAAACCAGAGGGAAGTAGATTCGATGTCTTTTTTGTCAATCGTTCTGGTGCTGATGTCAAACTTATTTGGATGCAAACCAACGGTGTTCCGCGAACAAGTGTTAGCTCGACCATCCCCTCAGGCAAGCAAGTTCGTCAAACAACTCGCCCGGGTGCAGTTTGGCTGATCACAACCCCCGAGGGCGATTTGCGTGGCCATTTTGTCGTCGGTGATCGCACTTCTCGGGCGATCATACCTGATTGATTGTTCCATTGGTTTGCGCGTTGAGTGAGCGCGGCCCATCCCGTGATCAGGGCATTTTATCTCAGCCAGAGGATCTGCGATCAAGCCTGAAATTGCTCCAAGAATCAAAAGCTGACGAGTTGACGCTTACTCTTAATGTCATCCCACAAATTTGATTGTAATTTTCGCCATCAAATGGACGCGTCCCGTTCGTTCGGATTCTGCACGGTTGCTAAAAACCTTCTGTTTGGGAACAATAGACGGCTAAAACTTTGATTCTCTAAAGGCTGTTATGCTTCGCACTTTACTACGCTCAAAAATTCATCGCGCGCGTGTCACTCAGGCGGACCTCAACTACGAAGGGAGCATCACCATCGATCTTGACCTGATGGATGCAGCCCAGATGATCCCATTTGAAAAGGTCGACGTTCTCAACGTGAGTAATGGGAACCGACTGACGACTTATGTCATCCCCGGGGTTCGAGGTTCTGGAAAGATTTGTATCAATGGTGCCGCTGCAAGGCTTGTTAAGGTCGATGATGTCGTGATCATTGTTTGCTACGGTGAATTTACAGAGGCCGAGTTGGTGGGGCACAGCGCGCAGATCGTACTCGTCGATGACGATAATAAAATTACGAAGAACGTCGCTAAATCAGCAGATAACCTGAAGCCGGGGTAGGTTCACGACGCGAGAACCGGCGAACTTTGGATCGTTGGAAAAACGATTGTAGGCGGGCGTGCTTTTCAGAAATCACTTCGGCAACAACTGTCTTGTTTGAAATTAATTGTTAAGTCAATCAATTGGGTGCCCCCTTCACGTTCGTTTGAGATCACAGCGACAAACTGGTGCAGGGCGCATTTTTGACCGCTATGGAGTTCAGCAATGCGTTGTCGGTAAGTAAATAAGCGATGGGGGCTCGTCTCCCTTGATCGCGAGGTGGGGCAATTTTCATCCAACCAATCGCTTACATGATCAATCACTGCTTGGCCTTTGCGAGGCATCCGAGGGTAGTCTAAACGAAGAGAATAGATGTTCTTGCTGACTTTGAATCTTGGTGTTATTTGCAGCCGGAGTTGTTTGACTAAAATATTGAAGTGCGAGAAGAGCTCGTTTGTTATTTTCAATCTTCAATGAATCAATGTGCAAAATGAACAACAAAGTTTGTGTCTGTCTATTGACGACCATTTTTTTACTCATGCTTTCTCAAGTTACCTTGGCAGATGGGTTGGAGGGGCAGTGGCGGGGAGGTTGGCAGAGTTGTACTAATGGTCACAAGGGGCGGCTTAGTGCACAGTTCTGTCGGATTGATGCCAACCACGTTCAGGCAAAATTCAATGGGACTTTTGCTAAGGTCGTTCCGTTTCGTTACCGTCCAATTCTGAAGGTCGTTCATGAAGAGCCGGGATTAATCATCCTGCAGGGCAGCAAGAAACTTCCTCTGATGGGGAGTTTTGAATACAACGCCACGATTACCGGGGGTGAATTTTCGGCGACGTATCGGTCGAGGCGTGACAATGGTGTTTGGCAAATGCATCGTTGAATAAGACAAAGTCCCCATCCATTAATTCGGACTCGCACCGGTTTGGCTCATTATGAAGCTGCTTGAACTGACTTTGAATTCGCCCGCGGCTAATTTGGCGCTCGACGAAGCGCTTTTGGAGTCGGCCGAGTCAACGGATGATTATCCGGAGGTTCTGCGAATCTGGGAGCCTCTGTGCCCGCTGGTCGTGATTGGTCGTAGCTCGCCGATTAAGACCGAAGTTAACTTGCCGTTTTGCGAATCCAATGGGATTGAAGTTTTGCGGCGTTGCAGCGGTGGTCAGTCGATCGTTACAGGTCCTGGATGTTTAATGTACTCGGTTTTGTTGGACTATCGAAAGCGACCGGAACTCCGCATGCTTGAGCGAGTGCATGAATTCGTGATGAATCACATGCGCGATGCATTGCGGCGTTTGGGAGTCGAAACGGAGATGGAGGGGACTTCCGACTTGACGTTGAATCGTCGCAAATTTTCCGGCAACTCGCTTCGGTGCAAGCGCAACTGGCTTGTTTACCACGGGACAATGTTGTGTGATTTTGACATCGGTTTGATCTCGCAATGTTTGGGAAAGCCAATTCGAGAGCCGGAGTACCGCGAACAACGATCGCATCAAGATTTTTTGACGCAGTTGCCTG
Organism: Mariniblastus sp.; assembly: GCA_029247405.1. Lineage (GTDB taxonomy): Bacteria > Planctomycetota > Planctomycetia > Pirellulales > Pirellulaceae > Mariniblastus. The sequence continues at coordinate 11,100 of JAQWLH010000084.1, read as the reverse complement.
TGAATTGTTCAGAATTATCCCAAGCCATTGCAGCACAATGGGACGCGAGGGAGAGCATGGTCGAGTGGCCTCATCAAGTGACCGCGAATCTTGTGGCGGAAAAGTATGAGCAAGAATTATGGAATTCAAAGGTCTAAAAAATACGGGCCGTTATGCCTCAGTAGATAATAAACCATTTTCAGATGGCAGTCTTTTGGGGGTGTCTGTTGTGTCTTAAATGCCGGTTTAAAATTTGCTCAAGATGCCGACGGGGTAAACCTTCAGTCGTGAAACCTGTCGCGATCGTGTCTAGATTGCTTTGGATTTCAATGTAACTCCGAGGTCCGTTCATGCCGGGAATTGAAAAAATCCGGATGAAGTATCCTCGTGGGACGCTTTCGGTTACCTAAGAATAGCGAACTGGCTCGTGCTTACTTTGTGATAGATCGAATTCTTACGTTTCAAAAAATTGAACCGTTTTTTCTTTCGAAACATAGAGCTTGGCCCAGATGTAAAAACACATAAGTCCCACGGCGAGCAGGACTCCAATAACGGAACCGACAATCATCCCAATATTATTCAGCTGGACCAACTTTTCGAGGTCAACCTGAAGTGCATCTCCTTCATAATTTGCGACCGCAGCGTTGAGTGCGTCGGCGACAGCAAAGTAATTAAAGATTTGAACCCCAATTTTCCAGAGGGAGAAAAAAATCGCCGCCAGCAACGCGAGATTAAGGATTCTTCGCCCTCCCGATTTCCTTTGAAGACAACCGATACCTCCGGCGATCAACATCGGAGCGATAAACAAATTCATGGCAAGCATGATAATTGTTGGCACTAGTGATGCTTGCTGGGCGGCCATGTTCAAGCGATTGAATTCTTTTTGCGTTATGTCTTGGTTGGGCAATCCATCAATAAAATCGGTGAACGCGGTTTGTGCTGCCAACCAGAATCCGGTCATGCAGGAGAATCCTAGCCCGATGATTCCTAAGATGATGCAGATCACAGCGATCGTCATCATTGCCCCCGGTAAAGCAGGTTTCTTGGGCGATCCTAGTGGGGTAGTTGTTGTTTTGTTGCCGTCGATGGTAAAACTCCCGTTTGATAACCGTATCGTTCGCCGATTTGATTCTAGCTTAACCTCGTGTTCAGGTGAGAACAACGATATGTCTGTTGGTTGGCCAGTGGCGTCCAAACGTGGCTTAGACCAAACCCCATTTTTTTCTGAGCAGCCACTCAGTTCCTAACAAAGCGACAAAAGCACCGAGGAAGAGTGCTGCACTCGGGAAAGACTCGCCCAGTCGCCATTTAAGGGGAACTTCGATTTTCGTCATTGGCGGGTCGTTAATGTAGACGTCCAAAATTTCCGAAACTTGCTCTGGGCCAATTGTCTTCCCGCCAAATTTACTGGTTTGGCTGGTCAGTTTCTTCAATTGTTCAGGGTTTGCCATGGGGTTGGATTTTTCTTTGTCGCGATCCATGACGACGAATTCTCGTTCCGAGTTGCCAATTGAGGCTCCATCTCGTGAGGCTGCAACCTGAATTTTGTAAAGTCCGGGTTCGGCGAGTGATTCGGGATCTAATTCTGATTGATATTTTTCACCCACTTGATTGATCGTGATGACATCACTCTGACCATCAGGTTTGATCAAAACTGACTCAAAATTCACTCCATCAACGGCAGCACCCGCAATGGTGTTGACTGACACGTCAAAATTAACGAGTGCTTTAGGGGAGAATCGCCTTTTGGGAAGTTCGATTGAGACGCTTTCGTCGTTTTTATTGTCCCATCCCGCAAGCCATAAAATGACTTGGCGCCAGAATTGGTCATACTCGCTGGCAAAACGGTAACGTTTCCATCTCCAGCTTGAGTCCCCAGCAAACACGAGGACGCGACCATTAATTGTCGAGGAGGCAAGAATCGGACGCTTCACATTGTCATCACTTTGAAGGTAGACCGTGGCGGTGTCTTTGACTTTGATTCGATTGGCACCTACCAGTGGTGGAAGTTTTTCCCAGGCCTGTTTGTTATTCCCACTCCCACTGATTCGAGTCAAAAAGTGATCCATCGTCGGGGTGACTTTGAACGGTGTGTTAATATGGAGGTCTTTGCGAACGTCTTGATCGTACTCTTGTCTCTCGGTTGGCTTCATCTCGATCGGCAAAATTCCCTTGAGCGGTGTTTCTTGATAGAGTCCCGCTCCAAAGCTGTGGGGGCCACCCAGCATTAACAGGCCCTTGCCCGCTGCAACGGCATCGGCCAAAGCCTGCAGCGATGTGGTGTGACTCGCATCATATAGTGCTCGTGAATCGACATTGCAGAGAATGAAGACGTCGTACTTCTTGGGGTCAATGAAGTCTTCTTCGAATCGTTTAATCGGCCAATCTTGGTCACGAGCGTTTTTAAACGTGTAGATTGGTTGAAAGTCCATTTCAATAAAGTCGATCACGGACAATGAATCCCGCAGAAAACGCTGTTCGTTTCCAACTGAGCCGTTGAGAAACAAAACTCGCATCCCTTTATCGCGAACCGTGAGAAAGCCATCGAGTTCGTTGTTTCGCAATGCTCGCTCACCGGGCATCGGCAAGGCTCGAACTTTGATGCGAAATTCGCCAGGTTCAGTTGGCCGATACTTTAATTCAACATTGGCTTCTTCGTAACTACTGGAGGGTCGGTAGATCTGATTGGCGACAACCGATTCATTCCCCGCGGAATCGCTGACGAGCAGTTGTAACGTGATGTCCTGATTCGGAAATCCGCGAGAAACAACAGTCACACGTGTGATCAGGTCATTTTTTTTGTTAACGACTTGTTGTTCTGCAAAGTTAGTGATCGAGATGTCGGCCAACTGGCCCGAATCGGATGCCGATCCTAGCTGAACGCCTATCAGGGGTACTTCCATGTCGGCCAAAGCCTCGGCGGCTTGTGACAATTCGACTTCGGGGTCCAGCACATTTTGCACGCAGTCGGTGGCAACAAAGACCCCCAAAAGTCGTTGGTCGCGAACGTCCATGCTTGTTTCGTAAATGGCGGTGCCGATATCTGTTTCGCTTCCCTCTGGGTTGTCGGGCAAGTTGACGACACCGTCTTCAACTTCAACCGGTTGGTTTTGATTGTCAAAAGTGAAAAAACGGACGTCGATTTTGTTTTCGGCGAGTTGTTTCAGTCGTGATTGGTTGGCGTTGACCATCTCCATCACGGTTCCCCAGCGAGTCGAATCGTCAGCAATGTGCGGTAGTTCCATGCTGCGTGAAGCATCGATCAAGAACAGCAAAACGGCGGATTGGCTTTTTTCGATTTTTTGTACACAGCCGGGACGAAGCATCGCAAGAAACGCGAGGCCAATGACTCCCAGTCGAATGAGGGACAAGGTGATTCTTCGAGAATTCGTGATTTTGGAAAACGACGGGCCAATCCACAGCATCAACAGCGCAGCTGCAAACACAATCGACAAAACGATCGGGCCAAGTACGGGTTGAAAGGTTAATTCGTCCAAAGTTAACTTTTGTAAAAACGGTTTGACATTAAATATTCAACGGCCATCACCACCATCATCATCATCAAGAGCAATGGATAAAACTCCTGACCACGTCGGGTTTTTCCTTGTTGCCGCTGGATCTCGTTTTTTTGTCGGGCCAGTTGGTACCGTTCAGCTCCGAGAAACTGGTCAAGTCGATCAAGTTCGATTCGTGTCAGGTCAGTGGTCGCTTGGTCGAGGTTGGCACTGAAGCCACGTAACAACACTTGTTCATTGACGACACCTTTGAGCCGATAATGGCCCGGGTAATCAGTGAAGCGATACAAGAGTTTCTTGTCTGCATTTAAAATTGAAGGTGGCTTTTTCGCTTCCGGCGAAAAGACTTGATATATCTCCGGGTAGTCGCGCGGGTCGTTTTCAAACGAAGCTGATTGACCAACCCGAATGTTGAGTGAAGCAACGTCTCGCTGGACAAGGAAGGGGATCGCACCTCGAAGTAGGTAGTAAGCTGGAATCATCGATCCAGAAGTCAAGGTGTTCCAGCTTTGTCGATCCTCGACGTACCCGTACTCGGTGACAGGCGTCGTCATGACGATTACCCGCCCTGCACCGATGTTGCGTTCGATTACGGCTGGTTCACGATTACCAAATCGAAGAAGGGTTTGTGTTGGTAATTCCTCAGAATTTTCGTCAGGCTCAATGCCCCAGTGAGTAAACACCGGATAGCGATTCCAGGGAACGTCCGTTTCTTTGTCACGAATTAAATCAAAAATTGGATGCGAATACTCGTGAGGGCTGAGGAATAAATCTGATTCCTCGGTAAACCACGGTTGCTCGAGAGAGCCGGTCAGAATTCGCTGAGCTGATTGGGTTTGAAAGCTTGAATCAGCAAGCGGCCCGTCCGCTGCATTGTGCCCCAGGAAAACCCCGAGTCCCCCTCCTGCCTGCACGTAGTTTTCTAGCTTTCTCCAGCCCTCATCTCCCATGGGTTCGGGGTCGAGTAAAAAGATGGCGTCGTACTCATTCAAGGCTTGAGAATCGACAAATTTTTCCTGAAGCATTGTTTCGTTTTCGTACTTAGACGTACCAGCTTCAACCTTCGCGCGAGGGGCAAGTAACGCCTCCATCAAGCGAGGATTGACGTTTTCAGGATGTACAACCAACGTGCGTTTCACACCTCCCACCCGGATTGTGAAATAGCGTTGATCGTCGATCGCGAGTGCGTCCTGCCCCTCGATTTCAATCTTGCCATGGTAGATTCCTCGCGGGAGTGGTTGGCTAAAGGTAAATTTTAGCGGGACCGAACTGTTCTCTCGAATGTCTTTGGTGATGTCCTGTCCGTCGAAAACTGTTTCGGGGAATAAAGATTTGTTGTCTCGAACAACCGGTCGGGGTGGTTCTGGTTTTTCGATTGACATTTTGACGGTTCGTTGGGCCGCTCCACCTTGACGTTGGATTTCAGCTGAAATGGCAAGCGTGCCATTTTGTGAAATTTCAGCGTCAGAAAGGTTCACCTGAGTTAAGCCAAAATTGGTGGCAAACTCAACACCGACGTCAAAAACAAATAGGCTGATCGAGGGGTCTTTTTCCAATTGCTTGATCAAAGCTCTGGGGTTTTCATCGGCCCAGCTCTCCCGAGTTAAATCAGTGATCAAGTAGATTTCTTTACGCTCCTGCTGGGCTTTGCCAAGCATTTCAAGACCGTCAAGTAAGGTGGCAGGGATGGTGGCGCCCGAGAAATCAACTTCTAACGTCTCAAGTCTTCGTTTGGCTGCCGCGACATCGACAGAAAAGAAAGGGCGATCGTTGTTGGTGGGCAAGACACACACTTGGCTCTCTCCAGGGAACTGGCTGATCAGCCAGTCTCCCGCCTCCTTGGCCGCTTCGAGCCGGGATTTGTTTTCCTGTTTGTAATCCATTCGCGGGGACGTATCGACGACGATGAGCGCTGCGACCGGGGCTTGGTCGTCGCCAAGTAATTGAGCGGTTTCGGAAGTAAGGATTTTGGTTGCTGCCCAACCGCCCCAGGCGAGATGACCGACTAACAATGCTCCCAGAATCCCAATGAGTATCCAGTTCTTGTTTTTGCGAAAAAATGCGAGTAGGAGGATGGCCCCAACGAGGATTCCGCTGGTTCCGATTCCGCCAAGGATTAACCAGTTGGCGAAATCACCTGATGCGACTGAGGGGCCAGCCAGTGCCAATGCGAGCAGGCCAATCAGCAAACATCGCATGAGTAGCAAAAGGACATGTCGCATTCGCATGCGTGATGAAGTGGATTGAGATCGCTGTTGAAGAAATCTCATGGCCGGAAAGACAATGTCTTTCGGTTTCGGCCGCATCAGAAAATGCAATATGATGGGGACGGTCAGTAAGATTCCACCGAGCCCAAGGATTCCAAGGTTCGCCCAGGTCATGCTATCCCCTTGCCCGCCGGGTTAGCAGATACTCCAAAAGGGCTCGATCAAATTGCATGCTGGTGTCGAGCGGCACGTAGTCGATTCCACTCTTGCGGCATTGCCGGGCAAGGGATTCGCGAAACTCCTCAATTTGTTCAGTGTATTCTTTGCGATATCCGTCTGCGTCGATTTTGAGCTCTTCGTTGGTTTCGGGGTCCCGCATGTTAAACACGCCGCGAAATGGAAAGCTGACTTCGGCTTCATCAAGTACATGAAACAGGATTACATCATGTCCGCCATGCCGCAGCCGGTAGAGCGCGCTGAGGGTCTGTTCTTCATCGACTAAAAAGTCAGAAAAGATCATCACCAGGCTACGTGTCTTCAACATCGCCGAAAGTTGTCCAATGCTATGTTGGAAATCCGTCGTGCCAGACGGTTCGAGTTTCGAAAGCAGTGAAAGCAAATTGCCAAGCTGGGTTCGTTTTGATTTCGGTGCAAGGCTTTGCCGAATTTTGTCATTGAATGTAATCAGGCCAACGGGGTCCTGTTGCATGACCATCAAATAAGCCAGCGCCGCAGCAAGGCAGATCGCATAGTCGAATTTGTTCAATTCCTGCTCGTACGTGTAGCCCATCGATTTGCTTAAATCCATGACCAAGTAGCCGGTAATGTTGGTTTCCGACTCGAATTTCTTGACGTAATACTTATCCGTCTTGGCGTAGACCTGCCAATCAATGTCTTTGAGATCGTCACCGTGGCTATATTTTCGGTGCTCGCTAAATTCAACACTGAAACCATGAAAGGGACTCGCGTGAAGTCCATGCAGAAATCCTTTGACCACAAACTGGGCCCTCAAATCCAGACGTTTGATCTGGTTGATGACGGAAGGTTTGAGATATTTTTCTACAGACATATTGTTAACGAGTCGCTTGTTGAGCTAGATCATGATTGATCAGATGGCGTTTTGATCATTTCCCAGTAAGCCTGGCCGAGGGATGGTCTTTTAATTTTGTTTTTGGCAATTGAGTCGGCAAAGAGACGACAAAGATATACTCCGGTTCAAATGATTGAGACGCGAATGGCTTTTTTCGAAATCGTCTTCGGTTTATTTCTCAAACTTGGGCACATCAGGTTCGGGAGTTTCATCGAGTAACCGCTGGATCACGTCTTCGGTTGTCATTCCCTCCGCCTGAGCCTGAAAGTTAGTGCTCACGCGATGTCGCAAAACCGCCATGGCAACTTTTTTGACATCCGAAATGGAAACGGAAAATCTTCCGTCCATCGCTGCCATTGCTTTCCCGCCTGAGATGAGAAACTGACCCGCGCGAGGACCTGCGCCCCAGTCAACTAATTCTTGCACAAACTTCGGAGCCGCCTCGTCCTTGGGGCGAGTTGAGCGGACCAGCCGAGAACAATATTTGATAATATATTCACTCACAGCGACGGAGTGGACGAGCTTTTGTAGATTGACGATCGCCTTTGCCGAGAGGACCTTTCGCACCTCCTGTTTTTCTTTCTTGCTGGAAGCTTCGAGGATTTGCTCTTCTTCAGCCGCCGTTGGATAGCCCACTTTGATGTTAAACATAAAACGATCAAGTTGTGCCTCAGGAAGCGGGTAGGTGCCTTCCTGTTCGATCGGGTTTTGGGTGGCGATCGTGAAAAACGGGGGTTCCAAGTTATAGGTCGTTCTTCCGATTGTGATTTCCCGTTCCTGCATTGCTTGGAGGAGTGCCGCCTGGGTCTTGGGTGGCGTTCGGTTAATCTCGTCTGCCAACAGGATGTTGGTAAAGATCGGACCCTCGACAAATCGGAACTGACGTTTGCCGGCCTCGTCTTCCTCGAGCACATTAGTTCCGGTGATGTCAGATGGCATCAAGTCAGGCGTAAACTGGATACGCTTAAAACTAACATCGAGAATCTTTGCAATTGTGCTGACCATTAGCGTTTTGGCTAATCCAGGGACGCCTTCAAGAAGGCAATGGCCCCGAGTGAAGATCGCGGCAAAGACCTGCTCGATTACTTCGTCTTGGCCAACGATTACTTTATGTAGCTCCTTCTCCATTACCTTTCGGTGTTGGCTGAATTCCTGAAGCACATCCCCGAGACTTCTTTGTTTTCCCGTCACACTGTCCTCTTGAATTGATTTAAATAGCTACGAAATTTGCGAGCATAAATGATTTGGATGCAATATCTGGCTCGACGGATCGTGAGATGCAATCTGCGTATGATTGAGCACAAGACAAATTGTAGGAGGGAGTCGCGACAACGGCAACGCGACTGCTTCCGTTGCCTTAAAAAGGGAGGGCTTCTAGAATGCACCCTTGCGAAAAAAATTAACGTGTTTGTCATCTACCTTACGAGTTAATATGTGCCGACTCGACCTCAGCTTGTTGTCGTGGAATATGTTGTTTTTGGTCCCGCTGGCCATTTGGGTAACCCCGGTCGGTGCTCAACAAAATTTGTTGAATGTGAACGAAATTCCCGATGCCGCCGTTTCTGTTCTAAATGGCACTATTGAACCATCGACATTTGTTACTGGATTTGCCCAGCAGCAGTCTCGCAATAACGACAAAACAAGGTTGAGTGCGAAAAAGGTCAACCAATCTATTGCCAAGGCAGTGTCTTACATCTGGTCACAGCAAAACGAAGACGGTACTTGGCAGAAATGTCAATTTGAAGGTGACACAACTGCCCTCTGTACGCTGGCTTTGATCAACGCAGGCGAGAGCCTGAATTCGGATCAAATGCGGCGAGCATTAGCGTCGGTTCAAAATAGCCCACGGCGGGTGACTTACGTCGTCTCGCTCCGAATCATGGCACTTGCTGCTGCCGACCCCAAGGGGAAGAAATATCTCCGAGATATCGAGAAAGATGTCAATTGGCTGTTGGAGATTCAGCGAAAGACTCCGGGTGATCGGGGGCTCGGTTCATGGAATTACGGTCACCGAGGCGGTGAGGGAGACGGCTCCAACAGTCAATTTGCTTTGCTTGCATTGCACGAAGCCAGTCGGGCTGGCATTAAAATTCCCGCAGAGAATTGGCAGATGGCCCGGGAGTTCTGGATTAAGTGTTATCGGCCTCGAGCCGGAGGGTTCGGGTATTACGCCAATCGGAATGATGTCGTGGGGAGTATGACTTGCGCTGGGATCTCATCCTGGATCATCATCAATGAAAATCTCGCAGATGCGAAAGCATTGACTAACGGAGAATTTGCGAAGTGTTGCGAAAAAAATCCTGCGATGGAGATGGTGGAAACTGCGTTTAAATGGATGGCCAGATACTACACGGTGCAAACTAATCCGGGCAAAGGATTTCAGACTCGCTTGTATTATTTGTATGGTCTTGAGCGAGCGGCGCGTTTGGCAGGGCGTCGATTCATTGGGCCGAACGACTGGTATCGCGACGGAGCCAAGCATTTGTTGCGTATCCAAAATGCAAACAATGGGAATTGGTTTACACGGAAGGGGCATGGTGAGGACAATAAACTCGTCGCAACTTCTTTCGCTCTGCTGTTTTTGTCAAAAGGAAAACGACCTGTCGCAATTGGCAAGTACGACCATGGAGTCGAGGATTGGGATTTGCACCCCAAGGGTATCCACTATCTGACACGGCGATTGGAGACAGAGTGGAAGACAAAACTCAACTGGCAAACTGTTCGAGCTGAGGGTGCGATCGTTGATGATTTACTGGAGACGCCAGTCTTGTTTATGTCCGGTAAGGATGCGATTGGTTTAAAGCAGTCCGAGAAGGATACGTTGAGATCCTATCTCGAGAATGGCGGTTTTTTGTTCGGCGAGGCTTATGACGGAGACGGTTGTGGTAAAGCGATTGCCTACGACAAGGCGTTTCGAGAATTAATGAAGGAGCTTTTTCCCGGAGCAAGTTTAGGGAGGCTTGATAAGGCGCATCCAATTTGGAATGCCCATTTTAATTTGCTCTGGAATGATGAGCGCCCGCTCTTGGGGTTGCAGGCTTGCTGTCGAACGAGTGTCGTTTATTGCCCAACTAATCTCAGTTGTTATTGGGGGCTCGATCAACCCGCCGTCATGGACGACGCAACGTTGAATGTAAATTTGAGAAAGCGGATCGACTATTGTTCACAACTGGGAGTCAACGTCGTGGCTTACGCGACAGGTCGCGATCTCAAAGAAAAGGGAGAAACTCCCCGCGTGATCGACAAAAAGTTTGAAATGTTGACTGATCGGGTGTTGGTCTTTCCTAAGCTTCAGCACGGGGGCGGGGCTGACGATGCCCCCAACGCTTGGCGGCATATCCTGAAGCACGTCGAGACCACTCTCAGTCTCGATATGAAAACCGAGAAGAAATTGATCGCGCCTACTTTTGAGGCACTAGCCGATCATCCCTTTGTTTTCGTTCACGGCCGAAGTGCATTTGCCTTTACCGATGAACAGCGTGAAGTGATTCGCGATTCACTCAAGTCGGGTGGATTCATCTTTGCCGATTCGATCTGCGCCTCCCAGGATTTTACTGAATCGTTTCGCAGTGAAATGAAGGAAATTCTCGGAGAGCCTTTGCGTCCTATCGATCCTGGGCACGAGATATGGACCAGTCCGAGATTCGGATATACGATCGATCAGGTCACTCTGCGAATCCGGGATCCAAAAGTCGCTGGAGGATTTCGCGAGGAGGTTCGACGCCCCGAACTGGAGGGGGCCGAGATTGGCGGGCGACTGGCGGTAATTTTCTCACCCAACGATTTGAGTTGTGCACTTGAAAATGTGCGGAACTCGCAGTGCACGGGATACACCAATGACGACGCAAAAAAGATCGGCTTCAATGTAATCCTGTATTATTTACTGAGCGACTAATCAGCTTGAGGGGCTTGGAGAATAATCGCACTCCCTTGTCGATGAAAAAAAGGAGCTGATTTGCTATTCAAGCCAAAGCTGTTTTAGATCCAAGGCAGTTTTGAAAGATCAACATTACCACCGCTAAGGATGATGCCGATGTTTTTCGGTCGATCGGAGTCGGTGAACCGTTTGATCATGGCTGCGAGAGCAACGGCGGAACTTGGCTCGATAATTACTTTTGTCCTCTCCCAAAAGAAACGCATGGCTGCGATTGTTTCCTCATCATTAGCAGTAATGATTTCGTCAACTTGATCGCGAATGAAAGGCCATGTGAGTTGGCCCAAGCTGGTTCTTAAACCATCAGATATCGTTTGTGGATCTTGTTGTGGAATAAACTTGCCAGCTTGTTTTGATTGAAACGCATCATCCGCA
>JAQWLH010000034.1 GCA_029247405.1 Mariniblastus sp. | reverse complement strand
AAATCATATTCGGGCATGGCAGCGATTAGTTTGGATTCGGCAAATGTGACGGTCGTGTCAGGCAGATCAAGATAATACGCATCGGGTAAAAAGGCGAATTGCACGATCCGTTTCGCCGCGCCGACAAGCTCGTGTTGAACCGATTCATGGGCGGGCATTGCAAAAATCAAAAAGCAATCTGATTTTCCAGTTCCAGTCCTGCGGGTCTCCATGAGTTGCAGGTATTGCAGTATCTGGTGGGTGCGTTGAAATAAACGAGACATGTTGGACTACCACGGTATTTGAACGGTTATTAATGTGATCGAATCACCACGCAATTGAGATGGTAGCAATCGCCACGAGCATCAGCAAATTGCCAAACTTAAACGGAGTTCATTCCGGTGCAGCATTTTGGGCCGTGCCCGTTCTTACCTGAAAAACTTGAATGTGGGGATCCAGCAGGAAACCCGTTGCCGATAATCCAAATAAGATTTACCAAAGCGGGTGAGCAGGTCGTTCTCTTCAATCGGTCTAACAACCAATTGCCAGACAAGTGCGCCGAGAACGGAGTAAACCAATATCGCGATGGATTGAAAAATAATTGCGACTGAGATTCCCTGTCCGATTCCAGCAATTGCCATTGGGTTGCGAACGAAATGATAAGGTCCCGACATGACGAGGTGATTGGTTTGATCGAGTGGGAGGGGAGTTCCCGCCCCGTCGCGGACAAGGAAAAAAGAGCTTGTTAAACCGAGTAGGCTTGCGCAACAAAAGGTGGAGAATCCCACGAATTGCCAGATCGAGAGTTTGGGCAATGCAAGATTGTCAAAAGCATCCAGTAGAACGCACGGGATGATCACCAGTGTTAAACTCCAAATGCATATGACTTGAACAGATGTTTTTAAAATATTCCGTCGTAAGCTAGACGAAGATGTGTGAAACAGCGATTGGTTGAAGCAAGCGAATGCATTGTACGCGAGGCCCATCAGGATTAGGCCCGTGGATAAATATCCGCTCGCTGTACGGAAGGATGCGTTCGCACAATAAAGGGTAGCGATTCCGAAGGCCGCCAAGATTACATACTCAAGGGCGGGAAGTTTTCGGTAGGAACAAATGAATGAGGCAGAAGCGATCAGAACGAGACCCGGGCCGAAAAATGCCCAAAACGCAGCGGGCGGCATTTCGTTGAACTGAAACGCTAGAAAGAATGTCTCATGGGTGGCCATCCCCACACCCCAGGCGCTGATTAGTACAGCTTGAAGCAGGTAGGCGGTTTCTTTCATAGGTGATTTTTTACGCCACATTGGCGGAGGTTGAGTTGGGGATTTGCATGGTCAAAACCACGCTTGAGCGACATCGCTTAATTCGTAATTAAAATCGCCATTCGTATCACGTTCCACCCCAGAATACGATTCGAACGCCTTTCTCGTCATAGTACACTAAATGTCCAGCTGATGGCGTGTATTCAAACCACTCAGTGTAGGCTGCCACGAAAGGAAGTTGCAGAGCTGGCACGCCAGATTGGTTTTCGTCGGTGCTCGAAAATACGAAAGACTCGGAGATCAATTGTGATGCACGCAATTCTGCATTCGAGTAAAAAACTTGGGTTGGCGTTCCAAGTAATTCATGGACTTGAGCAGATGAATTCCCAGGCCTAATTTGCTTTCCATCGCGTATAGGTTTTCTGAGGTAGTGTACGCCAGTGGCCAATAGTGCAGCGATTGCAGTAATGGTCAGCAGCGCAGTAATGTCAAATTGAATCGGTGAATTTTTTAATTTCGATTCCATTTTGATACGTTAATACTTGGCAACGAAAAGTAAATCTGAGATAGCAATCATAATAAACCTTTGCGCGCGGAAGCCAGACTTTTCTCACATTGGATAATTAATCTACCTGAATTGCTGGCTGCTTTTCCGTCGATTGTTGGTTCGCTAACGCGGGGCCCACAAAGATCGCGATATACGCGATGCCGTTGTCATTTCCTTCACCAGTATCGACTACTGCGACTCTTCGGCTACCGATCTCAGCTGCGACAGTTTGCCCCTTGATTTCGGCCCCACCCGGCGACCATCCTGCTAACTCAGCTTTGACTACTCCTTCTTTGTTACTCTCAACGACTTTGCCGACGACAGGGCATCCCCAGCGTTTGCCGTCAATTTTCGCGCTCCAGATGTGATTGCTCTTTTCGTCTTTCTCAGCCAGACGGACCCATTGCGTTACCGCTCTGAGGTCAGTTTTCCCTGTTTCTGAAGGTTCTTGGAAATCCATGATTCGACCGGTGGGTGAGGTCCATCACTGGGCGGTTTCATCGGAAGTATAATTTTGGCATACACGGCATACGCCTGGGGCGAACTCTCATCATCTACGAGCGATGGCTGAATCCAGAAAGATAGAATCAGTGCGAAAACAGCTGTTGGGGAAATGTTGTTAGCGAAAACCATAAAATAGCCTTTTCAGATTTCAATTTTGCTTGTTAGTGCATTCACGGATGACCTAACGGTTCATTAGGCAATGATTGATGGTGATGCCAAATTAATTCAGGAATATATTGCTGTCAGATCATTTGCTTGAATCTGACGCTTTTGGATGCATTCACTCCGGGGAAACACGGAAGTTTTCGACCATTTACCTCGATCGTATTTGGTTGTTCCCAACTTTGTCAGCTAATCGGGCAATACAATTTTGGCTTGTCCCCGGCCTGTAAAAAACGTGGGGCTAGTGGGGCGCAATAAGATTTCATTGAGCCCCCGCTCAAAATAGTAAACAAGATTGGGGGCGTAGATTTTGTTTTATCGAAACGTTGAGTCTCAGCGTGAGGCAACCTCTCGGCCGCTTGATCTCAAGAGAATCAGTGCACCCAAGAGAGCGGTGATAGTGAATGATGCTCCAAAGATGATCTCACTCACAACGTTTGACCAAAAAACTGATCCGACTGGAGTGATATAAACCGCACTCCACTTGATCCAACCGAGCAGCATCAAGGTGTCAATGATTCGTACGATCAACGTCGTCGATGCCCAAAGGAAAATCCATAGATTTCCGCTTCGAAATTCGTGACTTTTTGTTTTGGAAGAGAGCCAGCATTGGACCGTAAAAAATATGCCTGCGAGGAATCCAGTAACGTCTAGAACCCATGCATTGGTACCCCAATTGAATCCCTCAACCGCACAAGTCACCATTACGGTGACTGCGTGCGAAACAATAAAACACGCTCCAAGTCGAGCGGCACAAGACATCAATCGGTGCCCCAGATCGGGTGAGTGATTATAAAATTGAGCAGTCATATTGGGCGTGAAAGGGGCTATGTTCAACCTGGCGAGGCGACCGGATAAGATTTCAGTAATCACAGGGACTGCGACTTTGCCGGCTTCGGGTGTTGGCACTCAAATGCACGCAGGATACCAACGACGTCGAAGTTTTTAGTATAGGGTATCGGCCCCCTGCTCAAAGCACACTTTGAATTCGTGTTCGATTGATATCTACCAACTTTTTTTAATCCACGGTGAGAAAAGTTGATGGCTTATTGGCTTGGTTGATACAACGCAGTCGAATTTATTGTTCTGTTAGGTATCACATCATCGGCCTTTGGTTCGTCGCCATTTTTAAAGAACTTGCGTATGGCGGACAGCGAGATTTGGCGGGTGCAATTGATTTCACTGCCAACAGAACTCTTGCTGGGCTGATCGCTTTCACTAGGGGTGTCAGGGGTTTGGCCCCATAAGACTGCAGGCGAGTTCGGCGAAAATCTAGACGCTGTTGTGCTGCCGAACCATTTCAGCAACCTCTGGTTTTGATCGGCCGTAACTGACAATCTTCACATTGAGACCAGAATCGGCAAAGAGCTTCATTGACCTCGTGATCGCAGAGAGGATCCAGTCTATTTTATTTCCGAAGACTCCTCCGCCAACGAGTGTTAAATATAGGTTTGAGCAACCTGTTTTCAGAAGGTTCTGAAACGCAACGTGAAACGTTGATTCATAGGTTGCGTCGAGGATCAGTCGAGGAAAGTAATCCCAATGGTCCAGTCTGATTTTTGAATAGGCGATCGGAAGTGCTGAACAAAATACTTGCGTCACCCTGTGTGGAGATTTGCCGATTGTCACCTCCGTGTCGGACTGAACACCAACCATCAACTTCTCTCGAATCGCGTCAAGCTGGATTTCAGAATAACCAGATAGCTGTAACTCAAGCTCGGAAAGACCGTCCTTGTTTGGAAAGCAGTAACCGTTTTGCATTTGCCAAAAATGCCTGCTCGAATTGTTGAAATGCTGTGCAACACCCTCAAGACAGTCGATTTGATTCTCGGAAGTTTGTCCAAATTGGCCTCTATGCTCAACGAAATAGTTTCGAAAGATTGTACCGGCACCTGCGCAAATGCAACACGCGGGCCCTTGGGTCGGGTCATTCTGGTACCTCCCAACACCGTCCTCGGGGGTAATTTGGGGTGCTGCCATTTCAAGGCAGTTAAATTGTGATGCGACCTGGAACACTGAGTCGGCATTTTGGGAGTCTTGGTGAAGCGATTGAACATCGGCAATCACTTCGCTCAGTTGAATAGGCCCAGTAGTCGAGTAAGCCACTTCTTTCCCGCGCAAGGTTCTCAAGGTTGGCGTCTCGAACTCCCCAGCATAAAAAGAACGATGGTTTGCAAGCGAAGTTAGATGTTGATCTTTAAGGACAAAGTTCGCTCGAACGAAGTCGGGCGAAGTTTCGGAGAATCCAGTCAGGGTTTCAAACCAAGTCATAATTAATCAGCGTTGTGATAGGGTTAAACTGGCAATATGAATAGATGGCTGGGCGAAAGAACTGCTATATAAGTTAGCAAATCGTGCAGTTGAATGTTTTAAAAGTAATGATGCTTGAATCATATTGCCCCGGATGCACAAGCACAGACAGTTGCAATGTACCAAGCACCAGTGACAACAAATGTTGCACCAGCGGCAATTTTTTGCCCACGAGGAAGCTGGCGATAAACAACCTCAATGATCACGGCCATTGAGGAAAGTAACATGGCGAAAATAAACCGTGTTCCGTTACCCCAAAATGAAATATCGATTTGGAATACCGCAAGTTGAAGTCCAAAAAATATCAGAATGGTGTATGGGCGAGGATTGGATCGCAATACGATGAAGATCATTAACAAAAGAATTG
>JAQWLH010000005.1 GCA_029247405.1 Mariniblastus sp. | reverse complement strand
ACCTGCAGCACGATCGATTGATTGTCGCGATTGAGCAAGCGCCTGATGAATTGAATCACCGGGAAAGTAATGTTTTACAAACGGGGCGGAAGTAAAGGGGCGTGAGCTGAAGTTGAAAATTTGCTCATACATGACGACATCCTGTCGAACCAAAATCAATTTGTAATATCCCGAGCCAGCGTGGCAAAATAAACGTACTAATACCCTGCGAACATTCGCACGATTTTCGCCACGCCAAAAAACGGGTTTTCATAAAACGCTTGTCGCACTTCTATGCTCGTTACGAAAAAGCCAGCAATAACAACAAGCACACCAATCAAAAACATCCCTCCTAGTCGCACAACACGATTGGAAAAACTACTTGCTTGGAGCAACTTGAGCTCATCGGTTTCAGCACCTTCTTCGGCTTTAAAATCAAGCGTGGCAACAACCGGAATCTCAAGATTCTTCTCAATGCAATCTAATTTTTCGAACCCTCGCTCCTCAAAAGGGTGATAGTTCCACGCGACTGTACTTCCCACCAAGACCGAAAATGAACCGATCAACAACAGCCAGGGAAGGCTGGGCACACCATTAATTGGCAATGTCTCGATTGTCTCAGGTCCAACAGCCCGTGGCGGACTCGCCTTTTCGCCTAATCGTGCAGGAAGTCCAGGTTGCTGAGAGTCGGCTTCGAGCCCCTCAATCACGGTTCGCAAGCTACCAATATCAATCGAAGCAATCGAAGTCGTCATCTCACCTAATGAAGGACTGACGACACGCTTGGAAGACGCAAAATGAAACGCTCTGTCATTGGAAACATCCCCTGCAACGCCATTTATTTTATCTTGTCCACCGTATTCCAATTGCCGAAGCGATGACATCACAAAATCAAGGTCATCTTCCATCTGGTCAATGATCCACTGAGCCTGCTTGAAACGCTCAACCCTTGAATTCGCAGCGACACCACCTTGGGCGGAATCCATTCGTGCTGCCACACGACTTGCCAACAATTCAATAAACTGCCTCTCGTCAGGACCGCCGCTTCCCTCGTACGAAATCTGAAAATCAGATCCTCCCGAACTTTCCCATTGTCCAATCCTGAGAGATTCTCGCATCGTCTGGTAATCACGATACTCCATCTGTTTTGAACGCAAATTTCCCGACGCTTCAATCACATCAACATAGGCCGCCAACGTTTCATCAGTCGTTTCACTGAGCACGGCCTGTGTCAACTCTGCCTGCAACAGTTCAGCAGTTTGATCGTCATTTACTGAAATAAGCGCCGAGCTGCGAAATCCACTAACCGACAACGGCCAAATTAAACAGAGCAAGACAAAGACGGCTGAACTTACCGTCATGAATGCAATCCAGCGCGTTCGCACTTCTTCATATTCAATCAGCGAGTTGAAGGGCTTGGAAAATCCAGACATTGGAACATTCAGGTTTAAGTTGAGTGGACGCGCAGAAGTTGCACACCAAATCTACAAATGCGAAATCGCGGTTACCGTTTTAATCGACCAACAAGAGGGTAGGCGTTAACGAGTTCCTTCCGATAATTCGGATTACAACACTGCTAGCCAACCAAATTTATTAAAAGATCTCGAGGATCCCTCAAGTAACGATTCTCTGCAACCGAAGAGTAGCAACCTTTTGAAAGCAGTTTCAGGCCAGAACTGAATTGATAGCAGCCAGTAGCTCTATCTCTTTACCCTCAAAGGTCGAACGCCAATGTCAGCCCCGCCAACACTCACATAACTTCGCGTCAGCCCCTCAGAAGAGAATTGCAAGTTGGAAAACAACTTGTCAATTAAAGCGTTGATGCAGAATTAAGGGGATCACTCGAACCGCCATCATTGATTGCAGCTGACTGGTCAACCGCCTGCATGGGCTGAACACCTGGTTGGTGTGCTTGACGTTTCATGTGGGGCGTGCCCGCTGTCTTAATGGCGACCAAGGTCTCGAATACGCCCTCTTGGACAATTTGGCCATCTTGATTAATCAGCTTCCTTAACCAGACAACCTTTCCGGCCCGGCGTCCTGAGGGAGATTTTTCCTGACACGTCGTTTCTACAAAAACGGTGTCGCCAAAATAAAGAGGACGACAAAAATCCCAGTTGCGCACCGCTGTAAAAGCCAGCGTGTTAACCGATGGAAAGTAGCTTCCCAATCCAGCAACCCAAGAAATGCCCAACAATCCGTGGGCAATTGGTTGGCGATAATGGCTTTTAGAGGCAAAGTCGTAATCCACATGCAGAGGATTGAAATCACCGGTCATCGTCGCAAATTGAATTACATCCGCTTCAGTCACCGTACGGCGAGGACTCACCCAAACTCTATCGAGCACTAAGTCATCGAAATAGAGTGGTGATTCCATGCGGTAATCCAACAATCGTTTACACTCGTTGACGTTTTTGCCACGAGAGTGTCTCCAAAAAGTCGGGGTGAAAGGATTCGAACCTTCGACCCCCTGGTCCCAAACCAGGTGCGCTAGCCAGACTGCGCTACACCCCGAGAAATGAGTTGGCTTCACTTTTAATCGTGAAACTCCCCCTCAATTCACCCATACCTTACCGAGCCAACTCGTTTGTTGCAATTGGGTTTATCCCTGAAAAAAGCTGAATATCAAAGTATTTGCTGCCAACCGTCTCGACACTATTCGCTCAACCCGCACGACGGCCCGCTGACGAATCGAATCCTAACAAAACTTCCCGCAGACGCTCAAATTCGGCATGATTTGCGTAATGTACAACAATCTGCCCCCGTTGTCGGGTACCTTGTTTGATTTGAACCTTAGTCCCCAACGCATGCTTCAATTCTTGCTGGAGTGACTCAATTTGGTGGTCTTGGGTTCGCCGTTTTCTGACGCCGCTCATGCCACCGACTTGATCCTCGACCATTATCCTGTCCGAGACGGCCCGCTCAACAGCCCGCACGCTCATCCCCTCCTTGATAATTTGACCGCAAAACTCGACTTGGACTTGCTCTTCCCCCAACGGCAAAAGCGCTCTCGCGTGCCCCGCCGAAATCTTACCCGTTTGCAGCGCATCTTGGATTGGAAGAGGCAATTCAAGTAACCGCATTAAATTCGCAATCGTGGAACGGTCGATCTTTAAACGATTTGCAAGTTCTTCCTGCGTGCACTCGTGCTCATCGATGTACCTCCGAAACGACAACGCCTTTTCAATCGGGTTCAGGTCCTTTCGTTGGAGATTTTCAACAATCGCCAATTCCGACACCAAACGATCATCTGCTTCGCGAACCCGCGCGGGAATCGTCTGCCAATTAGCTTTTATCGCAGCGCGTAATCGGCGCTCGCCACTGATAAGCTGATAACGCCCGTCAACAACCCTCACTAAGATCGGCTGAAGAATGTCATGTTCCTTCAGGCTCTCAGCAAGGGATACAATCTCAGATTCGCTGAACACGCGACGCGGCTGAAAGGGATTGTCTTCAATGTCATAGACACTCAAGTGCATTACGTCACTCGTTGCATCACCATCATCTCCGTGTGAGCCACTCATCGGTTGCGATTCAATCACCCCGGGTGCATGAAAGTCCGTTACAACGGCAACGTCAGTATCCGTCTCAACCGTTGAATTTAAAAGGGATTCCAATCCACGTCCTAATCGCTTCTTCCTAGTCACGTTCGAGCACCTCCATGCAGAGTTCTATATAAGCGCGGGTCCCTCGTGATCGCGGAGCGTATTCGATAACACTTAATCCGTGACTGGGAGCTTCGGTGACATTGACGTCCCGAGGAACCACCGTATCAAAAACAACCTCACCAAAAAATTCTCTTACTTCCTCATCAACTTCGGCAGTCAACTCAAGCGATTCGTCATACATGGTCAATACGATTCCACCAAAACTCAGCTGGCCAGGTCGCTCCACCATCACGCTCTTTATCACTTCAATCATTTGAGCCAAGCCTTCCATCGCAAAATATTCACACTGGATAGGCATAAATATTTCGTTTGAAGCCGAAAGAGCTGTTCGAGTCAAATGCCCCAAAGAAGGAGGACAATCAATGAGCACGTAGTCATAATGCGATATTCCGCTAGCAAGATGATCAATTAGCACCCGACTGTCGTTTGAATCCGCAGTTGCTAGCATGTCGACATCTCGGAACGACCTCGAGCCGGGTAAGAGACTTAAACCATCAAGCCTCGTCTCAATGACCGAGTGCCGAATTGCCTGATCAATAACCAATGGGTGGCGGTCCACAGGTTGGCAACCAATTCCTGAAGTCGCATTGCACTGTGGATCCATATCAACGAGCAACGTGTGCTTTCCTGCAATTGCAAGAGCGGCGGCCAGATTGATCGAGGTCGTCGTTTTTCCGACCCCGCCTTTCTGATTTGCTACGCAAAACGTTGTGCTCACCAAACCATCCTTGGTCGCTAGCAGATTAGAACCCCGCCTGTTTTAATCGAAAAACAGCGGTGTAGAGAATTACTCACGTGAACTTAACACCAACGGTTATTCGTTGAAACGCCAGTTTCGACGTTATTGCGTTAGACAGTTTCCCCCACTGCAGAACCTCGCTCCCTTAATCAAACAAACGTGAGGCTTCGACAATTTGCGTTCCCAATAACAACGTAAAATCAGCTACCAACCGCCGCCTCTTCCTGGCACGACAAATGGGTAAAATCCGAGAACATTTCCATTGCTCGCCAACAAGGCCAAATAATCCCCAACACATTACTTCTTACACGATTGGTTCAACGATTGGGTGACAGAAACTTTGCAATCAGATCGTGTACGAACAATTAGCCTTATCCAATTCAGGATTCAGAAAACGGTCCCTGACCCAGGCAAGATGGTTAGTGATTGCTGGACAATAGGCTGTTCGACACGCCGCTTCAATTCGCACCTGAAACATGGACTTCCATGCCGATCCGAGGGTTAAAACCAGCCACTTAACCCAAGCGGACATCCGATTTCAACGCTTCAAAAACGAGGGGCCTTCTAACTGAGTTTCCGCCCTCGGGATTGAGCAGCTCCGTCGACATGAAGCGATCTGAAAACTTGGACGATCAAACCGCCGCTTAACAATACAATGCCTCACAAGACGCCTCTCCGGAATGCAAAGTTAGCCTGACGCCGTCAGTTTCACGTGAAACGGGCAAACAGCCAAGCCATCGTGGCCCACCTTGCCGATCAACGACACACTAACTCCGTTGACTTCAGTTAGAACGACAGATCCTTTGCCAACGTGCCTTAGTGCTGCCCGAACGTCTCCGTTGTGCCAGACGATCCCAATTGCCTGAGAGTCAATTAACCAACACCTCTAGCCAATGAACTGGGCACGGGAAGAACCACCTGGAAGAGATTAGTTTCACGTGAAACTACGAATTCAATCTAGAGGATTGATCACCATTCCACTGAGCAACTTCGGATAGAAATAGGTGCTTTTGGCGGGCATACGTTCTCCGTTTTCACTGATTGCTTTGACGTGATCAACCGTGGCAGGCATCACGAGACAGCCAAGCTCAAATGCGGCTCCACTTCCCTGCTGGCCGGTCGCATCGCGGCCAGCATCGTCCCCTTCAAGCAAGCCCGCAACTACCTCATCAACCGAATGGACATATTTGGGAGAACCCAGTTCTTCGTACCCAAGTAATCTTTTCATGACCAGTCGATGCAAAATTGAAACACCCAAGGAACGCCAATCATCACTTTGGTCCGGAGCTTCATCGGCAAGCAATTGCGCGCCTTCAGCGTCAAGCCTTGCTAGCACCCAAGTGTCGTCAGCACGACAGTAGAAGCCGAGTGTGCCTTGCTGATCCTCAATTGCAATTGAATCCCATACATCCTGAGCAAGTGCCGGTCCCTGGCCGACGACCTCCAAATCGAATCCGACACCAAGCTTGGCCTGAAGCTCAACAGATGAAATCGACTCTACATCGCGGAAAAGTCGATGGGTCGGAAGTACCGCCATCCCTGGATCATGCATACTGATACACATCATCAAAACGTAATCGACGGGATGGTCTTCTTCTAGCGATGGATGTTGTTCCCGAGTTGCTTTTTGGATGGCACAGGCCGTTTCGTATCGGTGGTGACCATCAGCAATATAGACGGGCTTTGGCCCCATGACGTTTGCAGCTGCAGCAATCGCTTCGGGATTAGTCACCATCCACATTTCATGTTTGACTCCATCCCGATCAACCGCAGTCAACGGTGTTTTATCTTCGATCGCAGCTTCCAAAAATTCCTGAGCTTGGTTTTCCTTGTCGGGGTAGATGCCAAAAATCTGACTGAGATTACATCGACATTCTGACATCAATTTAAACCGGTCCTCTTTGGCCTTGGAATGCGTTTCTTCATGAGGGTAGATCGTCCCCTCTCCAAAAGGCTCCAGTCGGACTCGACTCATAAATCCGCGTCGTATGAATTCTTGCCCCTCGTAGGTGAAAGTCTGATGATAAATATAAACGGCAGCCTCGTGCTCCGGTTTGAGGACTCCATCTCTACGCCATGCCTTGAGATGCTCCGCTGCTCGCTCGTAAATCGACTGCCCCTCTAGCAAGTCAGCACCACGATTCAGAATCAGGCGAACGACGTTGTACTCGTTCCGATCATAAAGCGTGTTTTGGAAGTCGCCATCAATCACGTCATAAGGAGGCGCAACCACGTCGGTGAGTGCCCCAACTTTTCCAAAGTCATAACGAAGTCCGCGAAACGCCTGAATGTCTGCCATAACAATGCCTGAATGATCCGTTGGTCAGTGGATGTAGTACGCGTAAGCGTGGTTATCCCTGAGGCATCCCCGGGCTTCAAGGGGGAGTGCTAGCAATACCCCAACGGAAAACTAAATAGCCTTGCCTCGAACCTTCGGTGGTTCAAACAACCGACAACATTCCATCAGAGGCAAAACCATTTTTACATACCAAGAAAACCAGACTAATTTTGGTTTGCACGATGACGCAGAACTCTCGAATGGGCCGGACATTTATAGCCCAAAATTGAGGCCTCGAAACCTTGATTGGAGGCGTTGAGTGCCGTGAAACGCCCTCTATTCATTGCCTGGCTTGCGAACCCTGAGGCTACTTTTTGAGAACGCTTTTTCCAAACTTTTCCGCCGGCTCCAATAACTCTGACGCATCAGCTCCATCAACCTGAAGCGTTGGTGCATTCAACGGTAAACCAGGAGCAATATCCACGCTTGGACGATACAACTCATATGCTGAACCATACCTGCTGTTAGAATCAAAACTATCTGCTGGTGGCAATAGCCGCGGCATAAGCACTGGTATTTCCTTTACTTTCGTCGGGCTGTCAGCGGCTGCCATGATGCAATGAGTCAACTCGATCATGTGACAAATTTTCTCAACCACGTGAGCGGTTGACCCTAAGATAGGCTGGTCTAGACAGAGGATACTTTGCTCGATCGCTTCTTGACAAAGATCATCCAATTCATGAACCAATTGATCCAATTTGGTTAAATCTCGCTCCAGTCCATTGTAGCGATCGCTTCGTTTGACTCGTCGTGAAATTGCCGCAGATCGACATTTGATTCGAGAGCTGGTGCGCAGCAATTTCCCGTAAACTTTCGATTCGCTAAAATGTGATTTAATCTCATCTCGCATGTCTTCAGCAGCAAGATGCAACACTTCCGAATTCATCTCAACGAATTTCATCTGAGCCTCAGTTGCCCCCCAAACACTGCTCGGCGAGGTAATTGAGATTGCGATAAGCGTGGCGGCAGCAACCCAAAAGCAATGAAGGCAACTTTCATTCGCAGAATTCTTGTGCATATTCACTAGGTCATTCCTCAGTCTGGTCATAACTTTGAAAGTTCTTTAACGCGTTCTCAAAAAGCAATTCAAATGCTGAAAGGGATCATAGACACGGAACTCGTTTTATCAATAAAAAACCGCCTCAAAATGCCGACAGCCCGAACCCATTCGTCGAATGTAATGAGCTGGAATTCTCGTTCTAAGAACAGACGACATTTGCCTAACACGATTCGATCCAACAAAATTCCGCGTTGATCCAATAAGTATAGTTTGAAAGTTCACTCCGTCAGGTCTTGGCAATACAAGAAATCCATTAAAGATTTCAAACCGTTTTGAGCGAAGCGCTCTTGGATTCGAGAGACTTTCTGGAAAGTCAAAAATGCAAATAAAAAAACGCAGCGAATTTCAAATTCACTGCGTCTTGTGTGATCGGCACGAGGCCGAACAGTAAGTTCAGGCTGGTTGAGTCAACCTTAATAACGATAATGTTCAGGCTTGTAAGGACCTTCAACTGGAACGTTGATGTAATCCGCCTGTTCTTGGGACAGTTTTGTCAGCTTGACGCCCAATTGCCCCAAGTGAAGCCGAGCAACTTTCTCGTCGAGAATTTTCGGCAAAATGTAAACTGTCGCCGCGTCGTACTTTTCACCGGATAAAGTTTCTTCTCCGTTAGCATTGTACGCCAAATCAATTTGGGCAATTGTTTGGTTTGTGAACGAAGCTGACATGACGAAACTTGGGTGACCTGTTGCACAACCTAAGTTCAACAAGCGTCCTTCAGCCAAGACCAAAACGCTGTGTCCGTCCTCAAATGTGTACATGTCGTACTGCGGTTTGATGTTGGTACGCGTAGCGAGTTTCTCAAGCTCGACCATTTCGATTTCGTTATCAAAGTGACCGATGTTACCGACAATCGCTTTGTCTTTCATCTTCGACATGTGGTCAGCCGTGATGATGTTAAAGTTACCTGTCGTGGTGATGAAAATGTCAGCGTAAGGC